>NZ_JBSFLB010000004.1:0-297375 GCF_053598835.1 Streptomyces sp. NPDC001070 | reverse complement strand
GATCGACTCGATCAAGCGGGTGCAGATCATGGGTGCGTTGCAGGAGCGGTTCCCGGTGTCGGGTGACGTCGACCCGGAGCGTCTGGGTGAGCTGCGGACGCTGGACGACATCGCCGGGTTCCTGGGTTCGGCGGCCGCGCCGCCTGCGGCTGCGGAGCCGGTCGCGGCCTCCGTCCCCGTACCTGCCCCGGCTCCGGCTCCGGTGGTCGAGGTGAACAGCCATGTGCTGGATGCGCTGTTGGAGGTGGTGGCGGAGAAGACGGGTTATCCGGCGGAGATGTTGGAGCCGGGGATGGATCTGGAAGCGGACCTGGGGATCGACTCGATCAAGCGGGTGCAGATCATGGGTGCGTTGCAGGAGCGGTTCCCGGTGTCGGGTGACGTCGACCCGGAGCGTCTGGGTGAGCTGCGCACCCTCGACGACATCGCCGGGTTCCTCGCCGGAGCCGCCGCGACCGGGGCCGCGCCGCGGGTGGAGGCGCCGCTGGCGGTGACGTACCCGTCCGCGCCCGGGATCGGGCGGACGTTCGCGGCGTTACGCGAACTGCCCGCGCCGTACGCGGTCGTGGGGGCGTACGCCGAGCAGCGGACCGCACTCGTGGTGGACGACGGGTCGACGCTGACCCGGCCGGTGGTGGCCGCACTGCAGGCGGACGGCTGGCGGGTGGAGGTCGTGGGGCTGCCCGACGGGGTGGCGACCGCGGTCGAGGCCGACTCCGTGCGGTCGCTGCGGACGTGGGACGACGAGGAGCTGGCCCGCGTCGTGACGGCCGGCCGGCTCGACCTGGTCGTCCAGATGGCGGCCGCCGCGGTGGGGGCATCCCCGGGGGCGGCCGGGGGAGAGTGGGCCGACGCCGCGCAGCGGCTGGCGCACGCAGTCCTCGTGGCCAAGCGGACGCAGCCCGCCCTGAGGGCCGCCGCGGCCGGTGGCACGCGGGCGGCGTTCGTGGCCGTGACGCAACTGGACGGGGCCAACGGCTACCGGGGTGGCGAGTCCGGCTCGGCGCTGCTGGGCGGTGTGAGCGGGCTGGTGAAGACCCTCGCGATCGAGGTCCCGGAACTCTTCGCCCGGACCGTGGACTTCGCGCCGGGGCTGGACGACCACACGATCGCGGCCCGCTTCCTGGGCGAGATCAAGGACCTGGCCGGCGACATCGCCGACGTGGCCCACGACGCGCAGGGCCGCCGCACCGTCGTTCCGTCGGACCGGGCGCCCGCCGGGCCCGCCGCGGCCGTGCCGGAGATCGGCGCGGACGACCTGCTCGTGGTGACCGGTGGAGCACGCGGCATCACGGCGTACTGCCTGCAGGCGCTGGTGGACGCCCGCCCGGTGGGGCTGCTGCTGCTCGGCCGCAGCCAGGTCACCCCGGACCCCGAGTGGGCGGCCGGGCTGGAGGGCGCGGCACTCAAGGGCAGGATCGCCAAGCGGATCGCCGCGAACGGCGAGAAGCCGACCCCGCGCGGAGTGGAGGCGGTCTACCGGGAGCTGACGGGCAGCCGGGAGATCACGGAGAACCTGCGCCGGCTGCGGGCGGGCGGCGCGAGCGTGGAGTACGTCGCCGTCGACATCACCGACGCCGCCGCGGTGAGGACCGCGCTGGCCCCGTACGCGTCCCGGGTCACCGGGGTCGTGCACGGCGCGGGGGTGCTGGCCGACCGGCTGATCGCGGACAAGACGGCGGAGGAGGTCCACAAGGTGCTCGCCACCAAGATCACCGGCCTGGGGCATGTACTGGAGGCGCTGCGCGGTGCCGCCGCCCTGCGGCACCTGGTGTTCTTCTCCTCGGTCGCCGGATTCTTCGGCAACCGCGGTCAGTCGGACTACGCCGTGGCCAACGAGGCGCTGAACCGCCTCGCCGTCCGGCTGAAGCGGGAGCTGCCGTCGGCCCGGGTGACCTCCGTCAACTGGGGCGCCTGGGAGGGCGGGATGGTCACCGACGACCTGCGCCGGATGTTCTCCTCGCGCGGGGTGGAGCTGGTGCCGGTCGCGACCGGCGCGGGTATCTTCGCCGAGCAGTTCACGGCGGGGCGCGGCCACGACACGGTCATCGTCGCGGGCCCGCTGAAGCCGCTGTCGGCGCCGCCCGCCACCGGTTCCGGCACGCCGGTCTCACTGCTGGCGGACCGCGCGCTCGACGACCTGGCGGCCGAGACGGTCCTGGCCGACCACGCCATCGGGGGCAGGCGGGTGCTGCCCGCCACCGCCGCGGTGGGCGCGCTCCTCAACGCCGTCGAGACGGCGACGGGCGATGCGGTCACCGAGGTGAGCGGCTTCAAGGTCTTCAAGGGGGTCGTCCTGGACGGCGCCGAGGGCGAGGTCCCCGAGCGGCTGCGGCTGTTCGTGGAGCCCGGCAGGAGCGCCGGTTCCGGCACCCTGGACGTGCTGGCCTCCGCCGTCGACACCTCCGGGCGCAGCCGCCCGGCGTACGGCGGCACCGTCGGCACGGCCGGAGCCGGCCCGCGCCCCGCGGACCGCACCGACCTGGCCGGGGCCGCCCGCGCGGCGAGCGGCACCGACGCCGGCTACCTCTACCGGGACGGCACGCTCTTCCACGGCCCGTCGCTGCGCGGCCTGCGCCGGATCCTCGCCTCGGACGAGCGGCGGCTGCTGCTGAGCGCGCGCCTCGGCGACGGCCTCCCGGCGCACGGCGCGTACCACGGCCGGCGGCACAGCCCGGTACTGGCCGACCTCCTGCTGCAGTCCGCGCTGGTGTGGGTCCGGCTGTTCCGGGGCCGGGCGAGCCTGCCGATGGAGATCTCCCGGATGCGGCTCTTCGACGCCCTCCCCGCCGACCGGGACTTCCTGATCGCGGTGGAGAACGTCGAGGCCGCCAGGACCGGCGTCACCTGCTCGATCACCGCGCTCGACCACGAGGGCCGGGTGCTCCAGGTGCTCGACGGGGTGACGGTGGTCGAGGACCCGGAACTGGAGGGCAAGTTCGGGCCGCCCGGGCGGACGGGCACCACCGCCACCGTCGCGGTCTGACGACCCCCGACCCGACCGGATCCACTCGGACACTCGGAGGCTGACCCACCATGGGCAAGTACGCGATCGTCGGCCTGGCCTGCCTCTTCCCCGGGGCAGGGACACCCGACGACTACTGGCGGAACCTGATCGGCGGCGTGGACTCGCGCACCGAGGGGGACGGCCGGATCTTCGGGCACGACCCACGGGTCCGCGAGACCGACCCGGACGACCGGCACCGCATCTACTGCACCCGGGGCGGGTTCCTCGCGGAGGGGGACGCGACGGCCTTCGACCCGAACGGATACCTGCTCCCGCCCGACTACCTGGCCCGCCTGGACCGCTCGTTCCACTGGGCGCTCCGGGTGGCCGGGGACGCCCTGGCCGACGCGGGCTCTCCCCCCAGCGCCGCGGCCGGCCGGAGCGGACGGAGGACCGGGGTGGTGTTCGGGAACTACCCGTTCCCCACCCCGGCCTCCGGGAGGGTCGCCGGCGAGTTGTGGGACTCGGCGGTGGCGCGGGGACTGGCGGACGCCGGTCTCCCGGCGGCGGCACCCGGCGGCGACCCCGCCGGGGCCGCCGGCCCGGCCGGTCCCGGTCGTACCGCCGCCCACAACCTGTGGGCGGGCGGTATGCCCGCCCAGGTCGTGGCCGCGGCACTCGGTCTCGACGGACCGCGCTTCACCCTGGACGCGGCCTGCTCCTCCGCGCTGTACGCGCTGAAGCTGGCCTGCGCCCACCTGGAGACCGGCCGTGCCGACCTGATGCTCGCGGGCGGCGTCTGCGCCCCCGATCCCACCGTCATCCACCTCTCCTTCTCCGACCTGCGGGCCTATCCGCCGGACGGCTTCAGCCAGCCCTTCGACGCCCGTTCCCGGGGCATCGTCACCGGCCAGGGCGCCGCGATGGTCGCCGTGAAGCGGCTGGCGGACGCCGAGCGCGACGGCGACCGGGTGTACGCGGTCATCGACGCGCTCGCCCTCACCAACGACGGCCCCGGCAAGCACATGCTGGTGCCGAACGCCGCCGGGCAGCTCGCCGCGTACGGACTCGCCTACCGCGAGGCGGGCGTGGACCCCTCGGCCGTCCAGTACCTGGAGTGCCACGCGACGGGCACCCCGCTCGGCGACAGCACGGAGCTCGGCGGGGTCGAGGCCTTCTTCGGCCGCGGTCCGCTGCTGGGATCGGTCAAGTCCAACATCGGGCACCTGCTGACCGTCGCCGGCATGACCAGTCTCATCAAGGTCGTCCTGGGCCTGGCACACGGCACGATCCCGCCCACCATCGGGGTCGGGCAGCCCCTGCCGGGCACCGTCGCAGACCGGGTGGTGCGCGAGGCGGCGCCCTGGCCCGAGCCCGCGGGGGGCGGCCCGCGCCGGGCCGGGGTCTCGGCCTTCGGCTTCGGCGGCACCAACGCGCACGTCGTGCTCTCCGCCCCCGGTGCCACCCCGGCGTCCGAACCGGCCCCGGCCGGCACGCCGGTGCCGCCGCTCGCCGTCATCGGCATGGGCGCGCACTTCGGCTCGTTCACCACCCTGGACGCCTTCGAACGCGCGGGGTACGAGGGTCTGGACGCCGTGCGCGACCTGCCCGGGCAGCGCTGGCGCGGCTTCGAGACGGTCGAGGGCGGGCCGCTGGACCGGGCCGGGCTCGCGGGGGAGACCATCCTGAAGGCCGCGTACGTGGCGGAGTTCGAGGTCGACGCGACCTCGTACAAGATCCCGCCCAAGGACCTGGACCACTTCAACCAGCAGCACCTGCTGATGATGCGCGTCGCCGAGGAGGCGCTGCGCGACGCCGGGTACGAGCGGCCGCGCCCCGGAGCCGGCGGGGACGCCGGGCCGCGCCGGGTCGCCGTCGTCGTCGGCATGGAGATGGAGCCCAGCGCGCACGGCCACGGCTCCCGCTACGAACTCGGCCGCAAGCTCACCGAGTGGTGCGCCGAGGCGGGCGTGGAGCCCTCGCCCGCGCAGCTGGCGGCGCTCACGCGGGCCGCCCGGGACGGGGTCCACGACTCCATCGAGCCCAACGAGGTGCTCAGCTACATCGGCAACATCATGGCCAGCCGGGTCTCCTCGCTGTGGAATCTGACCGGTCCCTCCTTCACCCTCTCCTCCGACAGCTCGGTGGGCGTCGACGCCCTCGACGTCGCCCGGCTGCTGCTGCTCGATCCGACGGTCGAGGCCGTCCTCGTCGGTGCCGTCGACCTCGCCGCCGGGCCCGAGAACACCCTCGCCCGCGAACTGCTGGAGCCCGGCTCGGTAAGGGGCGGGCTGCGCGTCCTCGGCGAGGGCGCCGGGGCCGTCGTCGTCACCCGGCCCGCGTCGGTGCCGCCGGGACGGACCGTGTACGCCACCGTGGAGGCCGTCGCCGTCCACCACTCGGGGGACGTGGCTCCCGGGGCCCGTCCCGAGCTGGTCGCCCGCGCCGCCGAGGACGCGCTCGCCGCCGCCGGGCTCACCCCGGCCGACGTCGAGCTCGTCGAGGCGGGCGCCGCGACGGCCGCCGAACTCGACGGCCTGGCCCGGGTCTGGAGCCGCGACCGCGCGGGCGGTGAGCTGCGCACCGCCCTGTCCGGCGTCCACGCCGCCGTCGGCGACACCGGCTGCGCCTCCGCGCTCGCCTCCGTCATCCGGGCCGCGCTGTGCCTCCACCACGGCTACGTCCCGGTCGCCCCGGGCGGCGCCGACGCCGGACGTCTGGACGGCTCCGCCTTCTTCCTCGCCTCCGACTCCCGGCCCTGGCTGCGCTCCCGGCGCGAGGGACGGCGCGCCGCGTCGGTGAGCGTCACCGGCACGGCGGGCAGCCACGCCCACGTGGTCCTCGGCGGTGCCCGCGTACGCGGCGAGATCGCCGAGACCGACTGGGCCCGCTCCGGCGGCGGCCTGGTCGTCCCCGTCGGCGCCGACGACATCGACGGGCTGCTCGGCCGGCTGGGCGAGCTGCGCGCAGCCCTCGACGGTGACTGGACGGGCCTCGCCGAGGACCGCCCGGCCCGGCTGAAGGCCGTCCTCGTCGCCGACGACACGGCCGGGCTCGCCCGGCAGATCGACCAGGCGGTCAAGGACCTGCCGGAGGTGTGGCGGTCGGGCGGGGAGTGGACCTCGCCGTCCGGCAGCCACTTCACCGCCCGGCCGATCGGCGCCGCGGGCAAGGTCGCCCTGGTCTTCCCCGGCGCCTTCAACTCCTATCTGGGGCTGGGGCGTTCGCTCTTCCGTGCCTTCCCGGGACTGCTGCCCCGCTTCGAGGCCCAGGCCGAGCTCCCGGCGGAACTGCTGCGCAGCGCCGCCCTCTACCCGCGCTCCCGTGAGCCCCTCGGGCGGCGCGAACTGATGCGGCGGGAGGGCGAACTGGTCGAGGACATCCCCCTGATGCTGGCCGCCGGCACGAGCTACGCGCTGCTGTCGACGGACCTGGTGCGGGAGGTCCTGGGCGTCCCCGTGCAGGGCGCGTTCGGCTACAGCCTCGGCGAGAGCAGCATGCTCTTCGCCACCGGCGGCTGGATCAAGAGCGCCCGGGGCGACGCCAAGATCAGCGCCTCGCCCCTCTTCGACGACATGCTGCGCGGGCCCAAGCGCACGGTGCGCGAACTGTGGGGACTCGGCGAGGACGTCCCCGACGCGCAGGTGTGGGCCACCCACGTGCTGCTCGCCCCGGCGGACGACGTACGGGCGGCGGCCGGGCGCTTCGACCGGGTCTTCATCACGCACGTCAACACCCCGCAGGAGGTCGTGGTCGCCGGCGACCCCGGGCAGTGCGCCGAGCTGATCGCCGCACTGGACTGCCGCAGCGCCCGCTCCCCGGCCAACCACGTCATGCACTGCCCGGTCGTCGACGGCGTCCTCGACGAGCTCGCCGACCTCAACCGCTACCCGACCGGGGACGTCGGCGACCTGGTGCTCTACAGCAGCCGGCACTACGCGCCCGTGAGCGACTTCGACGCGGACGCGGTCGCCGGGAACATCGCCGTCACGCTGCGGGAGACGGTCGACTTCCCGCGGCTCGTGCGGCGGGCGTACGAGGACGGGTTCCGCTGCTTCATCGAGGTCGGGCCGAGCAGCACGTGCGCCCGCTGGATCCACGAGACGCTCGGCGACGAGCCGCACGTCTCGGTCTCCGTCGACCGGCGCGGGGCGCGCGGCGCGACCGACGTCGCCCGGCTCGCGGCGCGGCTCGCCTCCCACGGCATACCCGTCGACCTCGGCGCGTTCGCGCCCCGGGCCGCGTCCGCCGCCCGCCGCCCGGTCGGGCTGCGCACCTTCACGGTGGGCGGCGCGCCGGTCGCGCCGCTGGTGGCCGCGGGCGCGGGGCCGGTGGTGGCGGGCCTGCGGCCCGTGCGGGACGCGGTTGTCGCGGATGCCGGTGGGGCGGTGCCCGCCGTTGCGGGCCGCGGGTCCGTTGCGGGGTCGCCTGCCCGCCCGCCCCTTGCCGGGGCGGAGGTGGCGGATGCCGGGGGGCCTGTTCCCGCCGTCGCGGAGCGCGCGTCCGTCGCGGTGACTCCTGTCGATCCTCCCGCCGTCGCGGACGGGCCGTCCGCCGAGAACGTCACCCCCACCCCGGCGCACGCCGCGGGTGTTGAAACCGTCACGGAATGGGACACCGCGATGTCGATCCGCCCCTCCGCACAGCCGCCCGCACCAGCGCTCGTGCTGGAGCGGGAGCCGATCACGATGATTCCGGCCGTCGCCGTGAGCGCCGCCGGGCTGCCGCCGGTGGGCACGCCGCCGCAGGAGCCGCCGCCCGGGCCGGCCATCTTCGGGGCGCCGCTGCCCGTGCAGCCGCCGCAGCAGGAGAGCACGGCCGATCTCGTGCGCGGGCTGCGCGGCGAGGTGCTGCGGGCGCACCGGGAGGTGCTGGACGCCCAGCGCGCCCTGCGCGAGCAGTTGACCGAACTGCTCGCCGCCCCCGCCGGCACCCCCGCTGCCGTACGCCCGCCCAAGCCGAAGGGCGTGGTCTGGGACGAGCACGACCTCCTGGAGTTCGCCACCGGGAAGATCGGCGACGTCTTCGGCCCGCGCTTCGCCGAGATCGACGGCCACCGCCGCCGCGTCCGGCTGCCCGCGCCGCCGTACCACTTCGCGACCCGCGTGACCGCGCTGGAGGCGGAACCGGGAGAGTTCAAGCCGTCGTTCATCCGGACCGAGTACGACGTGCCGCTCGACGCCTGGTACGCCGTCGACGGCCAGGTGCCGCCGGCCGTCACCATCGAGGCGGGCCAGTGCGACCTGCTGCTCATCAGTTACCTCGGCATCGACTTCACCAACCGCGGCGACCGCGTGTACCGCCTGCTCGACAGCAGCCTCAGCTTCGTCGGCGACCTGCCGCGCGTCGGGCAGACGCTGCGCTACGACATCTGGATCGACCAGTTCGTGCGGCAGGGCGACACGACGCTGTTCTTCTTCCACTACGACTGCTACGCCGACGGCGAGCTGATCCTGAAGCTGAACAACGCGTGCGCCGGCTTCTTCACCGACGACGAGCTGGAGAACTCGCTCGGCATCATCCAGGGCAGGGCCGTCCCGCCCAAGGGGGACGGCGCCTTCACCGGGGCGAGTTCCTTCAAGCCCGTCCAGGCCACCGCGCGTACCGGGCTGACCGCCGCCGACCTGGCGGCGCTCGCGGAGGGCCGGATCGCCGACGTCTTCGGCCCCGGCCACCGGCAGCCCCCGGGCTGCAACACCTCGCTGCGCCTGCCCGGCGAGCAGCTGCGCATGGCCGACGCCGTCACCCTCCTGGACCGCAGGGGCGGCGCGCACGGCCTCGGCCGGATCGAGGCGGTCAAGCACCTCGTCCCCGACGGCTGGTACTTCACCTGCCACTTCCCGGACGACCCGGTGCTCGCCGGCTCGCTGGTCGCCGAGGGCGCCGTGCAGCTGCTCGAGGTGTACGCGATGTCGCTGGGCCTGCACCTGTGCTTCCCCGACGCCCGCTTCCAGCCCGTCCCCGGGCTGAGGACCGAGGTGAAGGTGCGTGGCCAGATCACCCCGGACACCGCGCGCATCGAGTACCGCATCGACGTCACCGACGTGACCCTGCTGCCCCGCCCCGCCATCACCGCCGACGTCGTCGTACTGCGTGACGGCAAGCCGTCGATCGGTGTCAGCGGCCTCGGCATCCGCCTGGTGGAGAAGCCCGGGACCCCCTACCGGCCGGAGACCGGCGGCACGGTGCCGCACTTCCTCGGCCGGCTCAGCCCCGCCAGCGGGAAGCCCGCGCTGCTCAGCGAGTTCCACATGGCGCACGCCGCCAAGGGCGACCTGGCGATCGCGATGGGGCCCGAGTTCGAGGTCTACGCGAACAGCCGGGCCCCGTACATCCCCAACGGCGACTTCCTCTTCGTCGACCGGGTGATGGAGCTGGAGGGCACGCGCGGCGTGCTCAAGAAGGGCGCCGTCATGGTCACCGAGTACGACGCTCCCGAGGACGCCTGGTACTACGCCGACAACGGGCATCCGTTCATGCCGAACTGCGTGTACATGGAGTCCAGCCTCCAGGCCGCGATCCTGCTCGGCTACTACCTGGGCGCCACGCTGCCCTTCCCCGACGAGCAGTTCAGCATCCGCAACCTGGACGGCCGAGCCACCCTCGTCAAGGACGTCGACCTGCGAGGGAAGACGATCCGGCACCGCTCCACACTGCTGTCCAGCGACCAGATGCCCGGCTCGATCCTGCAGAACTACGCGTACGAACTCTCCGCCGACGGCGAGGTCTTCTACCGCGGCGAGTCCCTGTTCGGCTACTTCAACGCCAAGGCCCTGGAGAACCAGGTCGGCCTGGACAAGGGCGAGCACGTCCTGCCCTGGCTCGACCGGCAGCCGGCCCGCCCGGCCGGAGTGCGCCGCGTCGATCTGGCCGCCCACCGCGCCGCCGAGGCCACGCGGGGGACGACCCGGCTGGCCGGCGGTCACCTGGACCTCGTCGAGTGGGTCGACGTCCTGCCCGGCGGCGGCACCCACGGCCAGGGCTACCTGCGCGGCCACCGCTCCATCCGCCCCGACGAGTGGTACTTCACCTGCCACTTCCACCGCGACCCGGTGATGCCCGGCTCACTGGGCGTCGAGGCGCTGCTGCAGGGCCTGCAGGTGTACGCCGTCGAGACCGGGCTCACCGACGGGCTGGTGAACCCGCGCTTCGCGCTCGCCTCCGGCGCCGAGATGACCTGGAGCTACCGCGGCCAGATCCTCCGCACCGACCCGGACATGGAGTTCGACGTGCACATCAAGGAGGTGCGCCGCGAACCGGGCCGGATCCTGCTGCTCGGCGACGCGAGCGTCTGGAAGTCGACCCTGCGGATCTACCGGCTGGGCGGCATCGGCATCGAGATCCACCACGACCAGGCCTGAGCGAGCCCGCGAGCGACAGGAGACGCAGCATGACCACCGACCTCCACCGGCCGCGGTGGACCGGACCCGACGCGCCGGCGGTCGGCGACGCCGGGGTCTACGAAGCCCTGATGCGGCTCGAGGAGCCCGTGTACATCCTCCGCGGGCCCTACGGGCTGGGCGCCGCCACCGGCGGCAGCGCCGGCGCCGACGGCGAGCACGAGATCGTCGCCGCCGCGCCCCCGCTCGGCCCCGAACGCCTCGGCAGCGCCGCCTTCATCGAGGCCCACGGCCTGCGCTACGCCTACATGAGCGGTGCCATGGCCAACGGCATCGCCTCGGCCGACCTGGTCGTCGCCATGGCCCGGGCGGGCTTCCTCGGCTCGTACGGCGCCGCCGGGCTGCTGCCGGAGGCCGTGGAGAAGGCCCTGGTCCGCTTCCGCGACGAGATCCCCGGTCTCGGCTACGCCTGCAACCTCATCCACAGCCCGAGCGAGGAGCGGCTGGAGCGCACCGCCGTCGACCTCTTCCTGAAGTACGGCGTGCCGTGCGTCGAGGCCTCCGCCTTCCTCGCCCTCACCCCGCACCTCGTCCGCTACCGCCTCGCCGGTCTGCGGGCAGGCGGCCCGTACGGCGTGATCGCCGGCAACAAGGTCATCGCCAAGATCTCCCGGCCCGAACTCGCCGAGCTCTTCATGCGGCCCGCGCCCGAGGCGATGGTGCGCGCGCTGGTGGCCGAGGACGCGATCACGCAGGAGCAGGCCCGGCTCGCCGAACGCGTCCCGCTCGCCGACGACATCACCGTAGAGGCCGACTCCGGCGGCCACACCGACCGCCGCCCGCTGCCCGCGCTGCTGCCCGTGATCGTCCGGCAGCGCGACGCCGTCATGCAGGAGGAGGCCTACGCCGAGCGCATCCGCGTGGGCGCCGCCGGGGGCATCGGCACGCCCGAGGCGGCGGCCGCCGCCTTCGCCATGGGCGCCGACTACGTGGTGACCGGGTCGGTCAACCAGTCCTGCCTGGAGGCCGACACCTCGCCCCGCGTCAAGGAGATGCTGGCGCAGGCGGGCATCGCCGACTGCGAGATGGCCCCGGCCGCCGACATGTTCGAGATGGGCGTGGAGCTCCAGGTCCTCAAGCGGGGCACGTTCTTCCCGATGCGGGCCAAGCAGCTGTACGAGCTGTACCGGACGTACGACGGGATCGAGGCCATCCCGGCGGCGGTGCGGGAGAAGGTCGAGCAGCAGATCTTCCGGCGCCCGCTGGACGGGGTGTGGGACGAGACCGCCGCGTACTTCCGGCGCCGCGACCCGGACCAGCTGGCGCGCGCCGCCGGCAACCCGAAGCGGCGCGCCGCGCTCGTCTTCCGCTGGTACCTGGGCATGGCTTCGCGCTGGGCCAAGACGGGCGAGGCGGACCGCGCCGTCGACTACCAGATCTGGTGCGGGCCCGCGATGGGCAGCTTCAACGCCTGGGTCCGGGGGACGTATCTGGCGGCGCCCGAGCATCGCCGCGTCGCGGACGTCGCGCGCCAGATCATGACGGGCGCCGCCTTCCACCACCGCCTGGCGATCCTTCGGTCGGCCGGCGTCGCCTTCCCCGGCGGCGTCGCGACGCGGCCGTCGCCGGACGACGCGACCTCGCTCGACGCGGCGACGGGGGTGCGGCCGTGACCGCGCGGGAGCCGTCGCCGGCGGGTGCCGCGCCTGCGACGGGTCCGGGGCGGGGAAGCCGTGCCGGTGGCCGGGGGAAGGACGCTTCCCCGTCACCCAGGGACCTCCGCGCGCCCTCGTCCGCCGCCACCGCGGTGCCGCACACGCCTGCCCGCGGCCCCTCGGGCGCCGCCGCCCCCGGAGCCGGGACGCAGTCGCCGGCGGACCGGGGGGCCCACAGGGTTCCGGGGAAGGGCGGGGCGGGGGAGCGGCCCTTCGCCGCCGCCGAGGAGCTGGACGCCGCGCTCGGCGACCCGTGGGCGCCGGGGAACCCGTACGGCTTCGCCGCCGGGGCCGCGCGCGACGCCGCCGAGGAGTACCCCGCCGCGCTGGAGGCGCGCCTGCGGGACGAAAACTTCCACGTCAACTACCTCCCCGCGCACCTGGGCGGAACCCTCCGCACGCTGGAGGACACCCACGTCCTCGTCCGTGTCGCCGCCCGCCGGGACGCGAACGCCATGCCGGCCACCATGTTCGGCATCTCCGCCGTCATGACCGTCCTCGCCGCCGGCACCCCGGAGCAGCACAAGACCGTCGCCGCCTGGGCCCGTGAGGGCCGCACGATCGCGTTCGGCCTCTCCGAGGCGCACGCGGGCAGCGACGTGCTGGCCAACAACTGCCGCCTCGACACCGGCGCCATGAGCCTGACCGGCACCAAGTGGCTGGTGGGGCGCGGCGCGAGCGCCGACGCGGCCGTGGTCGTGGCCAGGACCGCAGACCGGGGCCCGGCGGCGTTCACGGCGGTGCTGCTGGGCCCCGAGGAGCTGGCGGACGCCCGCGTACGGCGGCTGCCGGCGCGGCGTACCACCGGGATGCGGGGCATCGACTTCGCGGACCTGGCCTTCGACGGTGCGCCCGTACCGCCGGACGCGGTGGTCGGCGGCGTCGGCGCCGGGCTGACCGGGGCGATGCGGGCGCAGCAGATCGTCCGGCTGATGAGCACCGCGGGCTGCCTGGCCACCGCCGACACGGCGCTGCGCACCGCGCTGCGCTTCGCGTTGGCGCACCACACGGGCGGCGAGCGGGTCGCGGACACCCCGTACGGGGCCCGCGAACTCGCCGTCTGCGCAGCGGAGTTGATCGCCGCCGACCTCACGGCGCTCGCCGCGGCCCGGTACGTCCACGTCGCGCCGGGCGCCTTCGGCCTCGCCTCCTCCGTCGTCAAACGCGTGGCGACCCGGCTCACCGCCGCCTGCGCGGCCCGCGCCCGGGCCCTGGTCGGCGCCCGCGCGGTGCTGCGGGACGACGGGGGCCCGGGCGCCGTCCTGGACAAGGCCGTGCGGGACAACGCGATGGTCGAGGTCATCGACACGAGCGTGCTGGGCAATCTGCGGGCGGTGGCGATGTTCCTGCCCGCGTACGCCACGCCGCGGGAGCCGGAACCGGCCCGTGACCGCCGGCTGTCCGCCGTCTTCGACCTCGGAGGATCCGGCCTGCCGTCCCTCGAACCGGCCGCCCTGGACCTGGGCGCCCGCCCGAAGGACGACATCCTGCTCGGCTTCGCCTCGCACGCCGACACCATCGCCGCCGAGCTCCACCGCAGGGGCGAGACACGCGCCGCGACCCTGGTCACCGGGGTCCAGTCGGGCCTGGCAGCCACCTTCCGGGAGGCGGCGGCCGCGCCGCGCCCGAAGGCGGCCCCGGACCTGCTGGACCTGGCCGACCGTCTGTGCCTGCTGTACGCGGCCGCGACGGCGGCCCTGGCCTGGTGGTTCAACCGCGACCGCGGCGGCCTGTACGGCGCGCCGGAGCCCGGCGGCGCCGGGTGGCTCACCGCCGTGGCGGCGCTGCTCCTCGCCCTGGCCGAGGGCCGCGACCCCCGCACGGCCGGCCGGGACATCGCCCCGGCCGGCCGGGTGCTCACCGAACTCGACGCGGCAGGCCGCCTGTTCACGGCGCTGCCGGTGCGGCTGTGCGACCGACCGGGACCGGAGGACGAGGAGACATGACCGATCTGCCCGCGCTCATGGCCGACCTGGAACGCCATCTGGGGAGCCCGAACGACCCCTCCGGTCCGATGCCGTTCGACCGCGTCCTCGATCTGGACGAACGCGAGGAGTACCCGCACGAGTTCGTCGACCTGCTCGCCCGGTGGGGCCTGTACGACTGGATCGTGCCCGCCGCCCACGGCGGCCGGGCCGTCGACGTCCAGGACGGCTACCACCTGTTCCGTCTCGTCGCCCGCCGCGACCCGACCACCGCCACCGCCATGGTGATCACCAGCATCGGCTACATGCCGCTGTGGATCGCGGGCAGCGACGAGCAGCGCCGGTTCTTCGCCGACCACGTCCGCGCGGGCGGCAAGATGGCCTGGGGCCTGTCCGAGCGCCGGCACGGCAGCGACGTGCTGGCCAACGAGCTGACCGCGCGGCCCGTCGAGGGCGGCTGGCTGCTCGACGGCGAGAAGTGGACGATCGGCAACGCCACCCAGGCCGACGTCGTCATGCTGTTCGCCCGTACCTCTCCCAAGGCCGGCCCCGGCGGCTACTCGATCCTCGCCCTCGACAAGCGCGCCCTGACCGGTGGCGGCTGCGAGCCGCTGCGCGACGAGCCGCTGTACGGCCTGCGCGGCCTCGACATGAGCGGGGTGCGGCTGCGCGACTGCTTCGTGCCGGCCTCCGCGCTCGTCGGCAAGGAGGGCCAGGGCCTGGAGATCGCCCTGAAGGCCGGCCAGTTCGCCCGCGTCCTGATCAACCTGATCGCGCTGAGCACGGTGGACACCGCGCTGCGGACCACCCTGGACTTCGCCACGACCCGGGAGATCTTCGGCACCACCGTCTCGGCCGTCCCGTACTCGCGGCGGCAGCTCGCGGAGTCCTACGCCGACCTGCTGATCGCCGACGCCATGACCTCCACGGCCGTACGCGCCCTGCAGGTGGCCCCGGCACAGATCAGCATCTGGTCCTCGGTGGTCAAGTACTTCGTGCCCACGCTGCTGGAGGAGACGCTGGGCCGGCTGGGCGTGGTGCTCGGCGCCCGCCACTGGCTGCGCGACCACCCCAGGCACGGGATCTTCCAGAAGGCGCGGCGCGACTTCGGCGTCGCCAACTTCGCGGACGGCAACACCGTGGTGAACCTGAAGAACATCGCGCTGCAGCTGGGGCAGCTGCTCACGTCCGCCGTCGCCCCGTCGCCGCGGCTGGTCGAGGAGAGCACGGCCAGGATCGCCCCGCTCTTCGACCCGGCCCACCCCATGGAGCCGTACCGGCCCGCCGGGCAGCAGCTGTTCAGCCGCGGTGTGGACGACCCGGTGGTCGCGCTGCGCTCCGCCGTGGCCGAGCTCCGGCGGGAGGCGGCGGTCGCGACCGGCCGGGAGGCCGCCTGGCTGGCCGGTGCGGCCGGCACGGCCGGGGCGCTCGCCGGGGAGCTGGACCGGCTCGCCGACGAGCACCGGAAGCTCACCTCCGACCTCGGCAAGGCCGCCGGGCAGTCGGCGGAGCTGTTCGACCTGGCCAAGCAGTACACGACGGTCTCCGCCGCCGCGGCCCTCGTCCACCTCCACCTGCGCGGCCGGGAGAGCCTGAGCCCGGAGCTGCGCTCCCCGGCGGTGCTGCTGCTCTGCCTGGAGCGGCTGCTCAGGCGCTTCCACCCCACGCGCCGGGTGACCGGCCCCGTGGAGGTCGAGGAGGTGGCCGCGGCGCTGGAGGCGGCGCACCGCGAGGGCCGGCTCTTCTCCTTCCGCGCGTTCCCCGTCAACTGGTGACTTCCCGATGGAGGCAGTGCTCATGGACACCGCGGTACCGTCCGCCGACCCGCTCGCCGACAGCGCCGACGTGTGGCTGCTGGCCGAGGAGGACGTGGACCGGTTCGCCGAGGCGACGGGCGGTCTGGAGCTGCTGACCGACGACGAGCGCGCCCGGCACGACCGGCTGCTGTTCCCCGCCGCCCGGCGCCGCTTCCTCGGCGCCCGGCTGCTCTCCCGGCAGGTCCTGTCGCTCTACACCGACATGCCGCCGGACTCCTGGCGCTTCCGCAAGGGCAAGTACGGCCGGCCCGAGGTCGAGGGCGCCGACTGGGGGCTGGACTTCAACATCACCCACACCAACGGGCTGATCGCCGCCATCGTCGTGCGCGGCCGCACCGCCGGTGTGGACGCCGAGACCACTCCCGCCCGGCCCGAGGCCATGCAGTTCGCGCCGAAGGTCTTCACCCCGCTGGAGAACGAGGTGCTGCGCCGCGACCGCGAGGACCAGCGCGGCCACGCCTTCGCCGACTCCTGGGTCGCCAAGGAGGCGTACACCAAGGCCACCGGCATGGGCATGTGCCGGGGCTTCGACGCCTTCTCCGTGCACCGCCTGCGCGACGGCGGCCTGGCCGTCGTCGACGACGAGATCCCCGAACCGGAGCGCCCCCTGTGGCAGGTGCAGGTGCTCCAGGTGTGGGACCGGTTCGCGCTCGGCGTGGCCATCCGCGCCGGCGAGGACGACGAGGGGCCGCTGCCGGTACGGCTGCGCTCCGCCATGGCAGAACTCCTCCCGGAGGGGACACCCCGATGACCGCGAACGACGACGTCCACGCGCCCTTCCCGCTGACCGAGATCCAGTACGCGTACTGGGTCGGCCGCGGCCCCAACTTCGTCCTCGGCAACGTCGCGCCGCACGCCTACTTCGAGCTGGAGGGCCGCCGCCTCGACCCGGCGCTGCTCTCCCGCGCCTGGACCCGGCTGGTGGAGCGGCACGGCATGCTGCGCTGCGTCGTCGGCCAGGACGGGCGGCAGCGGATCCTGCCCGAGGTGCCCGCGTACGAGATCCGCTGTACGGACCTGCGGGACGCACCGCGGGACGAGACCGAGCGGCACCTGGCCGAGGTGCGCGAGGAGATGTCGCACCGGGTGTACACCGCGGCCGACTGGCCGCTGTTCGACATCCGCATGTCCCGGCTGCCCGCCCACGACCGGCTGCACGTCAGCCTCGACCTGCTCATGGTCGACCTGGCCAGCATCACCCTGTTGTTCAGCGAGTGGGCGCAGCTGTGCCAGGACGAGGAGCGGGCGCTGCCCCCGGTCGACGTCGGCTTCCGCGACTACGCGCTCGCCCTGGAGCGGGGCGACGACTCGGTCCGCCACCGCAGGGCGCGGGCGTACTGGACCGCGCGCGCCGCGACGCTGGCCCCGCCGCCCGGTCTGCCGCTGGCCAAGTCCCCGGTCGCGGTGCACAAGCCGGTCTTCACGCACCGCGAGTTCCACCTGCCGCCGGAGGACTGGAAGCGGCTGCAGGGGCGCTGCGAGGAGCGCGGACTCACCCCGACCGCGCTGCTCGCCACCGTGTTCTCCGAGGTCCTGGCGATGTGGGGCGGCACCCGCCGGTTCACCTTGAACCTCACGCTCTTCAACCGCCTCCCGCTCGTGCTCGCCGGGGACGGCGCCGGGCACCGCGGCGTCCACCCCCATCTGCGGCGCGTGGTGGGCGACTTCACCTCCATCTGCCTGCTGGAGACGGACGCGGAAGGGGGCGTGCCCCTGACCGAGCGGGTCGACCGCCTCCAGCGGCAGCTGCGCAAGGACCTGAGGCACCGGCACGTCAGCGCGTTGCAGGCGCTGCGCGAACGCCGCCGGCTCGGCCTGCAGAACGGCTTCGAGACCATGCCGGTCGTCTTCACCAGTGGCCTCGGCACGGCCGCCGACGTGTCGGCGGCCATGGACCACTTCGGCGGAATCACGTACCGGATCAGCCAGACCCCGCAGGTGTGGCTCGACCACCAGGTCGTCGACATCACCGGGAGTCTGGACCTGACCTGGGACGCCGTCGAGGAGCTGTTCCCCGAGGGCGTACTGGACGACATGTTCGCGGCCTACACCGGCGCCGTGGCGCGGCTCGCCGCCGACGACTCCCTGTGGGACGAGGACCTCGTGATCCCGCTCCCCGCGCACCAGCTCACCGCCCGCGAGGCCGCCAACGCCACCGGGGGCGAGCTGCCGGCCGGGCTGCTGCACACCGCGCTCCTGGAGCGCGCGGCGCGCCATCCGCAGCGCCCCGCCGTGATCACCGGTGCCGGCACCGTCTCGTACGGCGAACTCGCCGCGTGGGCCGGTTCCGTCGCCGACCGGCTCTCCGGCACCGGCCTGCGGGACCGCACCGTCGGCATCACCCTCGGCAAGGGGCCCGCCCAGGTGGCCGCCGCCCATGGCGTCCTCATGGCGGGCGGCGCCTACCTGCCCGTGGGTCCGCAGTTGCCCGCGCTGCGCCGCGAGCGCATCCTGGCGGACGCCGGGGCGGTCGCGGTGATCACGGACGCGGAGGCGGAGGCGCGGCTGGAGTGGCCGCGGGACCTGCCGCGCATCGTCACGGCGCCGCCCTCGGGCACACCGGCGGGCAGCGCGCAGGCGGGCCCGGCGGACCCCGCCGACCTGGCGTACGTCATCTACACCTCGGGCTCGACCGGCACCCCCAAGGGCGTGATGATCGAGCACCGGGCCGCCCTCAACACCGTCGCCGACATCAACGAGCGCTTCGGCATCGGCCCCGCCGACCGCTTCTTCGGCCTTGCCGACCTCGGCTTCGACCTGTCCGTGCAGGACCTGTTCGGCACCTTCGCCGCCGGCGCCGCGCTGGTGCTGCCCGACCCGGACCAGCGGGCGGAGCCCGCGCACTGGGCCGAGGTGATGGCCGCGCACGGGGTGACGGTGTGGAACTCGGTGCCCGCGCAGATGCAGATGCTGGTGGAGCATCTGGAAGCCGGGGGTGCCGGGGGTGTGGAGATCCCGCAGGACCTGCGGCTGGTGCTGCTCAGCGGCGACTGGATCCCCGTCGACCTGCCGGGCCGCATCCACGCGCTGTGGCCGGACGCCCGGGTGATCAGTCTGGGCGGCGCCACCGAGGTGTCGATCTGGTCGATCTTCCACCCCGTGGAGGAGGTCCCGGCGGGCGCGACGAGCGTGCCCTACGGCAAGCCGCTGCGGAACCAGACCTTCCACGTCCTCGACGAGCGGTACGCGCCCTGCCCGGTGTGGACCGCGGGCGAGCTGTACATCGGCGGGCACGGCCTCGCCCGCGGCTACCGGGGCGACCCCGAACGCACCGCGGCCGCCTTCGTCACCCACCCGCGCACCGGCGAACGGCTTTACCGGACCGGGGACTTCGGCCGCTACCTGCCGGACGGGAGCATCGAGTTCCTGGGCCGCAGGGACGGCCAGGTCAAGATCAACGGGCACCGCGTGGAGCTCGGCGAGATCGAGGCGACGCTCACCCGGCACCCGGGCGTGGACAGCGCGGTCGTGGTCAAGGCCGACGGGGAGGCGGGCACGGCCCGGCTGCTGGGCTACGTCGTCCCGGCCAGGGGCACGGCCGAGGACGGGGCCGAGGACGCGGCCGGCGGTACGCCCGACGACGCGGACGGAGCCGGCGGGCTCTTCGTCACCGAGCACGCCGACCCGGAACGGGCCGACGCCGACTGGCGGGCGCTGCGCGCGGCCGCCGAGGTGCCTGCCCCCGGCCCCTCGCCGCAGGCGCTGCGCACCGCCTGGGACGTGCTGAACGAGGTGTACGCGACCGCCGTCGGCACCGCGTTCCGCCGTCTCGGCCTGCCCGACAAGCCGGCCGCCGCCGTCGCCCCCCGCTACGAGCGCTGGCTGGCCCGGGCCACCGCGGCCCGGCCGCCCGCCGCGGACGGGATCCCGCGGGAGCTCGCCGACCGCAGCCGTACCGTCCTGCGCGAGGTGCTCGGCATCCCCGAGGACGTCACCGACTGGATGCTGGCCCTCGCCGGGGACATCGCCGGGGTGCTCACCCAGAGCGTGCACTCCGCCGAGCTGTACGCCTCCGACCGCACGCCCGGCGTCTACGAGCGGCTGTTCGGCCCGACGTACGCCGTCGCCACGGAGGCGGTGCGCCGGCTCGTCGCCGGATGGCCGGCCGACCGCCCCCTGCGCGTACTCGAAGTCGGCGCGGGCTACGGCTCGCTGACCCGCCACCTGCTGCCGCTGCTGCCCGCGGACCGCGCGGCGCACACAGCCCGCACAGCCCACATGGAGTATGTCTTCACCGACATCTCCCGCTACTTCACCGACCGGGCCCGCGAGGTCTTCGGCGCCGGGCACCCGTTCCTGCGCTGCGACCTGCTCGACCTGGACGCGCCCCCGGAGACCCAGGGCTTCGAGGACCACTCCGCCGACCTGGTCATCGCCGCGAGCGTGCTCCACGACATGCGCCAGGTGCGGCGCACGCTGCGCAACCTGCGAGGCCTGCTCGCCCCCGGCGGAACCCTGCTCATCGTCGAACAGACCTCCTTCCACCCCTGGTTCGACCTGGTGATGGGGCTCCAGCAGGGCTTCGACAACTTCGAGGACACCGACCTGCGCACCACCCATCCGCTGCTCGGCCGGGAGCAGTGGGCGTCCGAACTCGCCGCCGCGGGCTTCACCGACTGCGCCGTGCTCACGCCCTCCGGCGGCGGCCCCGGCTCGGTGGGCTTCGACGTCCTCGTGGCGCGCGGCCCCGCGCGGCGGCGGCGCTTCGCCCCCGACGCGCTGCGCGAGTTCGCCGCCGGGCAGCTCGCCGCCCACATGGTGCCGTCCCAGCTGTTCGCCCTGACCGAGCTGCCGCTCAGCGGCACCGGCAAGGTCGACCGCAAGGCCCTCGCCAGGGCCGGAGCGCGCACCGTCGCGCGCGGCCGGCCCGTGAGGCCGCCGCGCACCGACCGGCAGCGCAAGCTCGTCGAGATCTGGCGGGACGTGCTGGGCCTGAGCAGCGCCGACCTCGCGGACGACTTCCTCGAGGCGGGCGGCGACTCGCTGCTCGCGGCCCGGCTGGTCGCCACCCTGCGCACGGCGTTCGGGATCACCGTGCCGGTCGGCACGGTCCTGCAGTACACGACGGTGGAAGCGCTCGACGGCCACCTGGAGGGGCTGCTCGGCCCGTCCGAGCCGCTGACGGAGGAGACACGATGACGTACGAGCAGATGCGCGACTGGATCGTCGGGTTCCTGGCGGAGCTCCTCGACGTCGCGCCGCACGAGATCGACCCGACGCTGCCGCTGGACCACCTGGGCTTCGACTCGGCGACCACCCTGGACCTGTGCGGGCGGCTCGAGGAGGACCTGGGGATCGACACGACGCCCAAGGCGATCGCCGACCACCCGACCGTCGACGCCCTCGCGGCCCATCTCGCCCGGCCGGCTCCCCTGGGGGAGGTGGTACCGACGTGATCACCCAACTGTCGGCACGCTGGCTGGTCAGCGGGCCGTCCCGGCCGGCCGCGCCGAAGCTGTACTGCTTCGCGCACGGCGGCGGATCGGCCGCCGAGTACGTCCGCTGGGCGCGCACCCTGACCGGCGCCGAGCTGCACGTCGTGCAGCTGCCCGGACGCGGGTCACGGTTCGCCGAGCCCCCGCTGACCTCGATGGACGCCCTGGTCACGGCGCTCGCCGGGCAGGTGGCGTTCGGCGCCCCGTACACGTTCTTCGGGCACAGCCTCGGGGCCCTCGTGGCGTACGAGCTGACCGCGGCCCTGCGCGACGCCGGGCGGCGGCCGCCGGAGCGCCTGGTGGTCTCCGGATTCCCCGCGCCCCACCTGCCGCGGACCTCGCGGGGACTGCACCGGCTGCCGGACGACGAGCTGCTGGCGGAGGTCTCCCGGCTGCACGGCGGCATCCCGCAGGAGGTGCTGGCCGAGCCGGAGATGCGGGCGCTGGTCGCGGTTCCGCTGCGCGCGGACTACATGATCGTGGAGACCTACGAGTGGCGGGACCGGGCACCGCTGGCCGTTCCGGTGACGGTCCTCGGCGGACGGGACGACCGGGTGAGCCCGGCCGAACTGGCGGCCTGGCAGGAGCTGACGACCGCGCCGGTGGACGTGCGCACCTTCCCCGGCGGTCACTTCTACCTGCGCGAACACCCCGCCGCCGTGCTGCGCGCGCTCGCCGGTCTGCTGCGGACCACGCCGTGCTGACCTTCGCCGCCGCGTCCCTCGTCCTGATCATGATCCCGGGCCCCGACCAGGCCCTGATCACCAGGAACGCCCTGGCCGCGGGCCGGAAGGGCGGTCTGCTGACGATGGTGGGCGGGCTGCTCGGCCTCAGCGTGCACATCGGCTCGGCCGCCCTCGGCGTCTCGGCGCTGCTGATGGCCTCGACCGTCGCCTTCGCCGTGCTGCGGACCGTGGGCGCGGGCTATCTGCTGTACATGGGCTTCACCACGCTGCGCGCCGCCCGCCGCGGCACCCAGGGCGCGGAGGGGGAGGGTGCGGACGGTGCCGCGCCGCCGACCGGGGCGGCCCATCTGCGCCAGGGGTTTCTCTCCAACTCGCTCAACCCGAAGGTCGCGCTCTTCTTCGTGACCTTCCTCCCGCAGTTCCTGCCCGCGCAGGGCAGCGTCCTGCCGCGCGCACTGCTGCTCTCGCTGGTCTTCGCCGTGCTCTACGTCGTCTGGTTCGGCGCCTATGTCGTCGTGGTCGACAGAATCGGCGCGGTCCTGCGCCGGCCGCGCGTGCGGGCCCGGATCGAGCGGGTCACCGGAGTACTGCTCATCGGCTTCGCGCTGCGCCTGGCGATGCACTGAGCAAGCGGCCCGCGCCGCGCGACGGCGACAGCCTCCGGCCCGCCCGGGGACGGCGGATCCACGGGATCCCGTGGATCCGCCGTCCCCGGGCGGCCGTACGGAGACCCGGTTCGCCAGGAAGCAGGCCGCCCTGTCGGGCAGGAACGCCCGACAATCCCCGGATTCCGGCCGCACGGCGGCAGGGAGTGAATTCCGCGCGCTCCCCGGGAGTCTCCCGCGGAGCGCGGAAGGGCCGGTGCGCCATTGAGAATCCCGATGGCCGGATCACGAGAACGGCGGCGAACTCCCTGGACCCCCGAGTTGTCCGCGGGGGATTCTGAGACGACTTTTTCTGCCTTGGAATGCAAGGGAAAGGAAATGGAAATGACTGCTCCTGTCGCCGCGCTCCAGTGCCTGGTGTGCGACACGGACATCCCGGTCCGGCAGGACTGGCTGAAGGGCGAGATCACGGAGTGCGCGGCCTGTGGCCAGGAGCACGAAGTCGTCGAGAAGTCCGAGGCCGGCGCGCGCATAGAGCTCGCCCCCGAGGTCGAAGAGGACTGGGGCGAGTGACCGGGGCCCACGCCGGGTTCGAGGTGCTGCTGTCGGCCACCGTCCTGCGCCCCGACGAGAAACTCCTCCTGGAGGCGTTACGCTCGCGGGGGCTCGCGGTCCGTCCCGTTCTGCTGGAGGACCTGGCCGGTCTGGTGACGGGCCGGAAGAAGCCGCCCGCCCTCGCCCTCATCCGCAATCTCTCGCACCGCGAGGCCGTGAATGTGGCCCGCCGGCTGGAATTCAGCGGCGTACCCGCGCTCAATCGCGCCGCCACGATCGAGACCTGCAATGACAAGGGCCTCCAGGCCCTGCTCTTCAGCCGGCACGGCGTCCCCCACCCGGAATCCTTCCACGCCTTCAGCTACGCGCAGGTGCGGGAATCCGTCGGCGACGTAGGACTGCCCGCCGTCATCAAACCGGTCAGCGGCTCCTGGGGCCGCGGGGTCTCCCGGATGACCAGCGAGGAATGCGTCGAGGCCTGGATCGGCGGCCGGGAGTCCGCGGACGCCGCGGGCAAGCTCTTCCCCGTCCTGGTCCAGCGTTACGTCGACAAGCCCGGGCACGACCTGCGGATCGTGGTCGTCGGCCGCACCCCCGTCGTCGCCATCCGGCGGGTCTCGCCCGACTGGCGGACCAACACCCACCTGGGCGCCGAGGTCGTGCGGATCGACATCACCCGCGAGATGGAGAAGCGCTGCTCCCAGGTCGTGGACGCGCTCGGCGAGGGCTTCTACGGAGTCGACCTCGTGGAGGACCGCACCAGCGGCGAACTGATGGTCCTGGAGGTCAACGCGAACCCCGAGTTCGCCCGCTCCTCCGCCCGGCACGGCGTGGACGTGGCGGGCCACCTCGCGGACTACGTCGCCGAGACCTACCGGCCCGAGTCCGCCGCCACCGCCGCGTAGACGGAGGAGAACCCCACCCATGGAAGCGTTCGACACCGCCACGGTGCTCACCCGGGTCCTGACCTCGGGCGTGGTGATGAGCATCGAGAAGAGCGACCGCGAACTGCCCGGCCTGGAGCGGCTGCTCACCAAGCACACCGGCCGCGCCCGGGCCGCGCTGTTCAACAGCCGCACCGGCGCCCTGCACGGCGCGCTCGCCGGGCAGGGCATCGGCCACGGCGACCGGGTCGCCGCCCGGCCCGGCGCCGGCGACCGGGAACGCGCGTTCCTGGACTGGCTCGGCGTCACCGCCACCGGTGACGGGACCGCCCCCGCGCCGTACGACCTCATCGACCTCGACGCCGGCAACGCCAACGAACTGACCCGGCTCGCCGCCGGCGCCACCGCCCCCGTCCTCGTCGTCGACCTCACCGGCCTCGGCTTCGGCCCGGCCGGCGCGGTCCTCACCGACGACCCCGCCGTGTGGGCCCGCGCCGAACGGCTCAAGATCTTCGGCGCCCACGACCTGCGCACCATGTGGACGCAGGAGGAGGCCGACCCGGAGCTGGTGCCCGGCGTCCAGTTCAACTACCGGCTGAGCCCGCTCGTCGCCGCCTGCGTCCGGATGGCCCTCACCCAGGCCGCCCGGCCGGGCGCACTCTCGGGAGCTGACTCATGATCACCGACTTCCCCGCGGCACCGCTGCCGCTGCCGCACCCCGGCGACGTCACCGCCGAACTCGCCGCCCTCGGCGGCGAGGCGGTCATCCCCAGGGACCTGCGCCGCACCCTGTTCCCGGTCATCACCAAGGAGGACGTCTTCAACCTGCTGCTGGCCCAGCGGCAGGACCCGGCCAAGGTCGTCGCCGACTTCGCCGAGGCCTACCGGGCCCACGTGGGCGCGGCGTTCGCGCTGCCCACCGCCAGCGGCACCTCCAGCCTCCACATGGCCCTGGTCGGCGCGGGCGTCCGGCCCGGCGACGAGGTGATCGTCCCGGCGTTCACCTTCATCGCCACCGCGCAGGCCGTCGTCGCCGCGCACGCCGTCCCGGTCTTCGTCGACGTCGACCCGCGCACCTACTGCATGGACCCGGCCGCCGCCGAGGCTGCGGTCACCGAGCGCACCCGCGCCCTGATGCCCGTCCACGTCCACGGCCTGCCCGCCGACGTGACCGCGCTGCGCGCCCTCGCCGACCGCCGCGGCCTCGCGCTGGTCGAGGACGCCTCGCACGCCCACTCCGCGCGTGTCGGCGACCGGGTCGCCGGCTCCCTCGGCGACGCCGCCGGGCAGAGCCTCATGGCCGACAAGAACTTCCCGCTCGGCGGCGAGGGCGGCATCGCCTTCTTCGCGCGCGAGGAGTCGTACGACCGGGCCACGGCCTACCTGGAGCGGCACGGCATCGACTACGGCATGGCGTGGATCGCCGCCGCCTTCGGCGCGAGCCAGCTGCAGCGGCTGCCGTACTACGACGCGATCCGGGCCCGCAACGCCGCGCTGCTCGGCGAGGCCCTCAAGGACACCGGCCTGTTCACCCCGCCGTACGTGCCCGAGGGCCACGTCCACGCCTACAACATGTACCGCGTCACCCTGCACCCCGAGGCGATCGGCCTGGCGGACCTGCCCGCGTACGCGGTGAAGCAGGCCGTCCACGAACTGCTGGTCGCCGAGGGCGTGCCCGCCCGCGAGTGGCAGAACACGCCCATCCCCTGCCACCTGCCCTTCGTGCACCGGGCCGGGTTCGGCGCCGGCCACCCCTTCACCCTCAACCCGGGCGCCGTGCGCGACCACACCCCGCAGGACTTCCCGGTGATCCGGCACATGCTCGACACCACGCTCGTGCTCTGCCGCGAGCTGCGCTCCCCGGTCGAGTACGAGCGCATCCTGCGCTACGCCGACGCCTTCGCCAAGGTCGCCCGGCGGCCCGACGCGATCCGCAAGCTCGTCCAGGAGGGCGACTTCCGCCGCCCCTACGAGAAGGCGGCCCGCCTTGGCTGACACCACGCCCGGCACGGTCCGGGTCGCCGTCGTCGGGGCCAGCGGCTACAGCGGGGGAGAAGCCGTCCGGCTGCTGCTGGACCACCCCGGAGTGGAGCTCGCCTTCCTGTCCGCCGAGCGCGCCGCCGGTGCCGCGCTCGGCGCCGTCCACCCCTGGCTGCGCAACCACCCGCGTGCCGCCGGGCTGACGCTGCGCCCGCTGCGGGAACTCGCCGACGACGGCAACGACGTCGACGTCGCCATCTCCTGCCTGCCGACCGGAAAACTGCCGGAACTGCTGCCGCTGCTGTCCGGGCACGCCAAGCGGATCCTCAACGTCGCGGGCGACTTCCGATTGCGCGACCCGGGCGAGATCCGCGCCCACTACCCGCGCACCGCCGAGCAGCCGGCCGCCGAGGACTTCGCGTACTACGTCCCCGAGCTGTCCCCGGCCGTCCCCGAGGGCCGCTTCGTCAACCTGCCCGGCTGCATGGCCGTCGCCTCGGTCTACGCCCTCCATCCGCTGTTCGCGGACGGGCTCGCGCTGCCCGAGGTCGTCGTCGACGCCAAGACCGGCTCCACCGGCGGCGGACGCGACACGGGCGAGCACCCCGCCGAGCGGGCGGGCAACTTCCGCGTCCACAAGCCCTTCGGGCACCGGCACGCCCCCGAGATCCGGCAGGCCATCGCCGACCTCACCGGCACCGCGCCCGAACTGCGTTTCACCAGCCACAGCCTCGACGTGCCCCGCGGCATCCTCGTCACCGGGTACGCCCGGCTGCGCGAGGGCGTGACCGGCCTCGATGTCAAGCGCGCCTACGCCCGCGCCTACAAGGGCCGGCCCTTCGTCAAGGTGCGCCCCGCTCCCAGGGCGCCGCAGGACTTCCCGATGCTCAAGGCCGTGGTCGGCTCCAACGTCGCCGAGGTCGCGGTCGCCGTCAAGGACGACCAGGCCGTCGTCGTCGCCGCCCTCGACAACCTGGTCAAGGGCGCGGCCGGGCAGGCCGTCCAGGCGATGAACCTGCTCTGCGGCCTCGACGAGACCGCGGGCCTGCCCCGGACGGCGGTGGCGCCATGACGACCGAGTACCGGCCCCTGTACGTCGTCAAGGTCGGCAGCGCCACCCTCGCCCGCGGCGCGATCCTCCACGAAGTGTCCGACCTCGTCGCGCGCGGCGCCCGCGTCCTGCTCGTGGCGGGCGGCGCCGTCGGCATCGAGCGGCACTACACCGCCCTCGGGCGCGCCATGCCCGAACTGCGCCTCGCGGGCGGCGACACCGTGCGCTACTGCCCGCCCGAGGAGATGACGCACATCGTCGACGCCTACGAGCGCGTCACCCTCCCCTCGGTCGAGCAGGGCCTGCGTGACCTGGGGCGTACCGCCTTCACCGCCGTCGCCGCCCGCGGCGGGCTCGTCGGCGGGCGCGCCAACCGGCCCCTGAAGACGGTCACACCCGAGGGCCGCAGCCGCGTCGTGCGCGACCACCGGGCCGGAGTGCCCGAGGACGTCGACACGACGGCGCTGTGCGCCCTGCTGGACGCGTACGACGTGGTGTGCGTGTCGCCGCCGGTGCGCGACCGCGACGGGGGCGCCCCCCTCAACGTGGACGCCGACGTCCTGGCCGCCGCCCTCGCGCGCGCCCTCGACGCCGACCACCTCCGCCTCGTCACCGGGACCGCCGGGCTGCTCACCGACCCCGCCGACCCGGCGTCGACCCTCCGCCACGCCCACCCCGGGGAAGCCGCGCGGTACGCGGGCGGCCGCATGCGGCAGAAGGTCCGCGCCGCGGAACTCGCCCTCGACGGCGCCGGGGACGTCGCCATCACCGGTCCCCACACCCTGGCCGAGCCCGCGGGCTGGACGCGGTTCTGGCGCGAGGCGCCCCCCGCGGAGGACCTGACCCTGCTCAGCCGCGCCGCCGGCATCCCCTCCGTCTCCGGGGACGAGCACGAACTCGCCGCCTACCTGAGCGACTGGTGCGCCGAACGCGGCATCGACGCGCACCTGGACGACGTGGGCAACCTCGTCGCCACCCGCGGGGACGGCCCGCGCCGCCTGCTGCTCCTCGGCCACCTCGACACCGTGCCGCACCACTGGCCGGCCGCCTGGCGGGACGGCGAACTCTCCGGCCGGGGCACCGTCGACGCCAAGGGGAGCCTCGCCGCGTTCCTGGAGGTGCTGGCCGCGGCCGACGTCCCGGACGACGGCCAACTGCGTGTGGTCGGCGCCGTCGAGGAGGAGGTCTCCTCCGCCAAGGGCGCCTTCCACGCCCGCGACCACTACCCCGCCGACGCGGTCGTCATCGGCGAGCCCAGCGGCTCCGGCACCCTCACGCTCGGGTACTTCGGCCTCTTCAAGCTCCGCCTCACGGCCACCGCCGGCAGCGGCCACTCCGCGGGCATGGGCGCGGTCACCGCTCCCGACCTGCTGCTGCGCGCCGTGGCCGACATCCGCGGCGCGGTCGCCGCGCACGCCCCGGACGCGCTCAGCGCCCTCATCGACGTCCACAGCGACGGCGACCGGGCCGTGCAGCGCGCCACAGGCGTGCTCAACTTCCGCATCCCGCCCGGCGCCGACCTCGCCACCGTCCGCAAGGCGGCCCTGGCCGCCGCCGCTCCCGGGGACGGTGTGGCCGTCGACGTCCTGCGGGCCACCCCCGGCGTCGCGGGCGGCCGCGCCACCTCCCTGGCCGCGTCCTTCGGCCGTGCCTTCGCGGGAGCGGGCATCCGGCCCCGCCATGTCGTCAAGAAGGGCACCTCCGACATGAACACCCTCGCCACCACCTGGCACGACACCCCCATGGTCGCCTACGGCCCGGGTGACGCCTCCCTTGACCACACGGACGCGGAACGCCTCGCGGCGGACGAGTACCGCCTCGCCCGCGGCGTCCTCGCGGACGCCGTCCGCCGCTGGTTCGCCGCGGGCGGTGCCGCATGACGCGCCGGTCCTGCCCGCCCCCGGGACACGGGGTCCGGCGAGGCGGGGCCCATGTCGTCCCGGAGCGGGGCGGGGTGGGGCGGTGACCGCCGTACTGGAGACCGCGCCCGCGACGCTCACCGCACGGGCCCGGCGCGCACGCGAACTCGTCGTCGACATGGCCGCGAGCCCTCGCGGCTGCCACCTCGGCGGCAGCCTGTCCGTCCTCGACATCCTGGTCGCGGCCCTGGACCACGCCACCGGGGCGGCGGACGGCACGCAGGTCGTCCTGAGCAAGGGGCACGCCGCCGCCGGCCTCTACGCGGCCCTCCACGTCACCGGCGTGCTCCCGGAGAACCCGGCGCCGCTGTACGGGCAGGCCGGCCGGCCCTACACCGGCCACCCCGGCCCGAAGGTGCCGGGCGTGGTGTTCCCGACCGGAAGCCTCGGCCATGGTGTGGCGTACGCAGCGGGCTGGGCGCTGGCGCAGAAACTGCGGGGCGGCACCGGGAAGGCGATCGCCGTCGCGGGGGACGGCGAACTGCAGGAGGGCCTGGTCTGGGAGACCTGCCAGGTCGCTGCCGCCCAGCGCCTCAACGGCCTGGTCCTGGTCGTGGACCGCAACGGCGGTCAGAACGACGGCATGGTCGCCGACATCTCCCCCCTCCCGCACCTCACGGACCGCTTCGCGGCCTTCGGCTTCGACACCGCGGAGGTCGACGGCCACGACCTGGCCGCGCTGTCCGCCCTCTTCGCCGCCGACCGCGCCGGCGCCACCCGCCCCCTCGCGGTCGTCGCGCACACCGTGAAGGGCAAGGGCCTACCGCCCGTCGAGGGCAGGGCCGCCTCGCACTACGTGACGATCGACGCCGCGCGCGCCGCCAAGTGGAAGCGACTGATCCGATGACCCTGTCCGGCCGCGACGCCTACCGCGCCGAACTCACCGCACTGGCGGAGGACGACGACCGCGTCCTGTGCCTGGAGGCCGACCTCGGCGGCAAGGGCCATCCCTTCCGGCAGGCCCACCCCGACCGCTTCTTCAATCTGGGCATCGCCGAGGCCGCCATGATCGACATGGCGGCCGGTCTGGCGGCCGCCGGGTACAGACCGTTCGTCTCGACCTTCGCGCCCTTCGCCGCGCTGCGCGCCGCCGAGAGCCTGAAGCTGACGCTCGGCTATCTGCGCGCAGGCGTCACCGTCGTCGCCCCGTACGCGGGCGTGTCGGGGGCCTGGTTCGGCACGACGCACCACTGCCTGGAGGACCTGGCCGTGCTGCGGGCGGTCCCCGGGGTGACGATCGCCGCGCCGTACGGGGAGGCCGAGATGCGCTCGGTGGTCCGCGCCGCGGTCCGCTCGGGCCGTCCGCACTACATCCGCACCGGCCGCAACGCCGTGTACGAGAGCCTGCAGGCGCCCGTCGCGGAGGGCGGCACCGTCACCTGGGAGCACCACGGCACGGGCGCCACCGGCGAGCCGTGCCTGGTCTCGGTCGGCGAGGAGGGCACCCGGCTCGCGCTGGCCGCCCGCGCGGAGCGCCCCGGCACCGCCCACGCCCACCTCACCTACCTGGACCACGCCCACCTGCACCGCGCCGCGGCCGAACTCGCCCGCCGCCACCGGCGCTTCGTCGTCGTCGAGGAGCACCGCGCCGAGGGCGGCGTCGCCGAGGCACTGGCGCTGCTGCTGCCCGCCTGCGAGGTCGTCTCCGTCAGCGCCGGCCACGGCTGGCCGTCCGAGGGCGGAGACCACCAGGAGGTGATGGCCGCGCTCGGCCTCCACCTGCCCGCCGTGCTCTCCGCCCTGAATCCGACACCGCACCACCCGAGGGGGTTCTCATGCACGTACTGATGGTCGAGTGCAATCCGAACGGCGTCGCCGGCATCGCCAACGCCCTGGCCCTGGGCCACGAGGTGACCCTGGTCAGCGCCGACCCCGGCTTCTACGTCGCCGCGTCGCCGCTCGCCGAGCCGGCCTTCGCCCACCCGCGCTGCCGCGTGGTCACCAGCGAGTCGGCGTTCTCCATCGACGCCCTGGAGCAGCTGGCCAAGGAGGTGCACGCGAGCAGCCCGATCCACGGCGTGACCACCTACAGCGAGTACCACACCGTCCACACCGCCTCCGTCGCCCGCGCGCTCGGCCTGCCCGGGATGAGCGTGGAGGGCGCCCTCAACGCCCGCCACAAGCACCGCACCCGGCTCACCCTCGCCGGCACCGAGGTGCGCCAGCCGCGTTTCGCGCACGCCCGCGCCCTGGACGAGGTGGAGGCCGCCATCCGCGAGGTCGGCTTCCCGTGCGTGGTCAAGCCGTCCGACGGCACGGCGAGCCTGCACGTCCTGCACCTGACCAACGAGGAGGAGCTGTCGGCCTACCTCGCCGACCTGGCGAAGGTCGCCGACTACGGGCGCGGCGTCACCCGCATCCCGGACGTCGTCGTCGAGGAGTTCGTGGAGGGCGAGCTGGTCTCCGTCGAGGCCGTGGTGCTGGCGGGCGGGGAGATCGTCAACCTGGGCATCACCGACCGCTGCCTGAGCGGTTTCCCGTACTTCATCGAGATGGGCGCGACCTACTTCCGCGGCCACCCGCTGCAGGACGAGCTCTTCGAGACCAACGAGAAGGCGCTGCGCGCCCTCGGCATCGACTTCGGCTTCATCCACGCCGAGTACATCCTGTCCGCCGACGGACCGGTGCTGTGCGAGGTCAACGGCCGGCTCATCGGCGGCATCGTGCCGCAGCTGATGAAGATCTCCAGCGGTGTGGACCCCTATCTGGAGGTCATCCGCCAGGCACTCGGCGAGACCCCCGAACTGCCCTTCCCCGGCACGGTCATCGCGAGCGGGCGCTGGTTCGGCTCGCCGGTCGAGGGAGCCCTCGGGTCGGTGGACTTCGCCGCGCTGAACGAGCTGCCGGGGTTCGTGGAGGCGCTGAGCTACCGCGCCCCGGGCACGAAGGTCGCGCGGCTGTCCAGGAGCAACTTCGACTGGCTGGGGCATGTGATCTTCACCGGCTCCGGCCGCGAGGAGGCCGCGGGCCGCTGCGAGACCGCGCTCGACCGGATCGGCGTCGACCTCTCCGTCCAGGTCGCCCGGTGAGCGCGCTCCGGCGCGTCGCCGTCCCCCTCCTGGACCCCGAGTCGCTGTACGACGTGGAGTTCGGGCAGGGGGTCTTCACCCGGATCGAGGCGGTCGCCGACCGGGACGTCCGGACCGGCGGCGAGCCGGAGCTGTGGCCGGGCTTCGTGGAGGCGCACGCGCACCTCGCGCTGCCCGCCAACTTCGACGACTCCCTCGACGACGCGCGGATCTCCGCCCTCGCGTACCTCTTCCACGGGGTCACGCACGTCGTCGACATGTTCGGCTTCCCGCTGGTCGCCGACGCCTGGGCGGCGGGTCGCGCCGCCTCGCCCGTCCCGTACCCGGAACTGGCGCACTGCGGCTACGCGGCCACCTCCATGCGCGACGGCGAGGGGCTGACCGGGCACGGCGTGGAGTTCCCCGCGCCGGTCTTCATGCTCGGGACCGGCGACGACCTGGAGCCGCTGATCGCCGCCAACCGGCAGCGGGGCGCGACCTTCCTGAAGGTCATGTTCACCGACGGCACGGAGCAGCCCGGCATGGCCCGGCGCTTCTCGCGGCTGCCCCCGCCCGTCCTGGAGCACGTCTCCCGGGTGGCCGGGGCGTACGGACTGCCCGTGATCCTCGACTGCAACACCCGCGCGGAGGTGCTGCAGGCGTACGCGTACGGCTTCCGGCTCTTCGCCCACCCCGTACGCGATCTGGGGCTGACGGCGCAGGACTGGCGGGCCCTGGAGGGCGCCCGCTTCATCTCCACCCTCAGCGGCCTGCACCCGATGGTCATGGACCGCGAGGACTTCCTTCGCGAGTACGGCCGCCCGGGCTTCCGCGAGACCCAGGACCCGGCCAACCTCGACTTCGTCGCCGGCGTCGAGGAGCCCTTCGGCATCCGTTTCCGGTGCCAGGACACCCGCTCCGCGGCGCTGGCCGCCATGCGGGCCAACAGTCTCCAGGCGCTGGCCCGCCGCCGGTTGCTGGTCGGCACCGACTGCGGCAACACCGGTGCCTTCCACGGCTACAGCCTGCTCGGCGAACTCGACCGGCTGGCCGGCGACGACCCCGAGGAGCGGGCCGCGCTGCGGCACGCGCTGCTGCGTGCCGCCACCCTCGACAACCGGCTCTTCTTCGCCGAGGTGTCCGGGTCGGCCCCCTCGCCGGATCTTCTTCACGAAGGCGCCCCCGCGACCTTCAACCTGCTCCCGGCGGCCGCCAAGAACGCGCCGCTGTCCACCCTGCCGGAACTCACCGTCTCGGCGGGCGCGGTGATCGACCGCCGGGCCGTCGCGCAGGAGATCGGTTCCCTGCGGGCGACCCCCTCGGGAGGAAAGGTCGTCCTGCACCACAACGAGAGGTCGGACTCGTGAACGCAACGGCGAAAAGGACGCTCGCCGGCGTCTGCGTCGGCATCGCGCTGGCGCACGTCGGCAACTACATCTACTTCCCGCACCTCGTCTCCACCCTGGGTGTGGAGTACAGCGGTTTCTGGGCCGGGTTCGTGATGTTCCTGACCTACGTGGGCCGGCTGTCCTCCACCTTCTTCTACGAGGGCCTGGGCGCGCGCCTGGGCACCCGGGGCAGCGTCGTCGCGGGCATCGCCCTGGAGGCCGTCGCGCTCGGCCTGATGGGCTTCGCGAACGGGCTCGTGGCCTACAGCCTGTGCGCCTTCTTCGTCGGCTTCGGATCGGGCATGTCCTTCCCCGGCCTGAAGAACATCCTCGGCGCGCTTCCCGAGGAACACCGCACCAAGGCCTTCTCGTACTTCCAGATGGCCTGCCAGACCGGCGTCATCGCCGGTGCGGTCCTCGGCGGCGTCTTCCTCTGGGCCGACATGCGCGTCCTGTTCGGGGTGGTCTTCGCGCTCTTCGCGGGCTACTGCCTGGCGGCGGTCTTCGTCATCCCGCGGGACGGCGCGCAGGACCGCGCGGCCGCCGCGGCGACCCCGCTGGTCAACTTCGCCGTCCTGAAGGGCCTGAAGGCGGGCGCGGGCACCCGGTACTTCTTCCTGTCCAGCCTGTTCTGGACCATGTCCATCAGCTTCCTGGTCGGCATGCCGCTGTTCATGGAGGAGTACGTCACGGGGCTGCCGGTCTCGGCGCCCTTCTGGATCAGCGGCATCACGCTGATGGTGCTCCAGTACCCGGCGTTCCGGTTCATGATCAAGCACTTCCGTCCGGGGCAGGTCATGGCGGTCGCGTTCGGCGCGATGGCGGTGGCGTTCACCATGTTCGGCGCGGGGCGGAACGTGCTGTGGGTCGTCATCGGCTGCTTCGCCGTGGTCTTCGGGGACATCCTCTTCACCCCCTCGTTCGACCTGTGGGTCACCAGGCGGATCCCCGCGGACCGGCTGGCGCGGGCGATGGGCGCCATGCACTTCTTCCGCAGTTTCGGCAACATGGCCGGCACACTGGTCGCCGGCTCCCTCTTCGACCTGGCCCGCAACACCGGTGTACCCGGCCTCAACTGGTACCTCACCGCCGGTCTCGCCGCCGCCTGCGCCCTGTTCAGCCTCGGCGTCTCCGCCCTGGAGCGGACCGCCGAGTCCGAGGCGGCCCCGGCGTCCCCGGCCTCCGCACCGGCCGCGGCCCCGTCCGGCTGACGCCCCCGCGCCGCGTGAGCCCGCCCGCCACTCCGCGGGGCTCCGGCCCGGAGCCCCGCGCGGCTGTCGCGCGCGCACGTGCACCGGCCGGTGTCCAGGTGCGGCCAGGCCGGTTGCTGACAGCGGGCACCGCTTGCCCGGAAACCCCCGCGCCGGGTTGCATGGAATACGCACCCGTCGAAAGACCGGTAATTTCCACACGGAGGAATCCCAATGACCCGGAAGGGGAATGCGGAGCTTCTGGCGGGGTGTGCGCGAGGGGAACAAACGGCCTGGGACGAGATTGTCGAGCGATTCGGACGGCTCGTCTGGTCGGTCATCCGGAGTCACCGGATGAACGACGTGGACGCCGAGGACGTACGACAGCTCACCTGGTTCCGGCTGGTGCAGAATGTGGACCGCATTCGTGACCCGGACCGGATCGGTGACTGGCTCGCCACCGTGGCGAGGCGTGAATCCCTCAAAGTGGTCACACGGGGAAAGCGGCTCGTCATGGTGGGGGACAGCGAAACCCTCGAAGTCCTGTCCGGTCACCATGAGAGCCCCGAGCAGATCACCCTGCGGGCGCACCGCAAGGAAGAGGTGCTGCGGGCCATCGACGGCCTGTCGGACCAGTGCCGCGGCGTGCTGCTGATGGCGCTGGAGGACCCACCGGCCTCGTACGAGGAGATCTCCTCGGCGCTGTCGATGTCCCTCGGCTCGGTCGGCCCCATCCGCACCCGTTGCCTGCGCAGACTGCGCCGCGCGCTGTCGGCGGCCGAGGAGGGCGAGACCGTGCCGCCGCCCGCGGCACCGGGCTGCGGGCGGTGCCCGGGCCCGGACCTGTCCGGTCCGGGGCGCCCGGCGGATCTGGTGGGGGAAGGCCCGGAAGCCGCGGCCGGCAGAACAGCCGGATAGGAGTGATGCGCATGCCTCGCTATGACGTCGAGGAGTTGGTGCGGTCCGTCGTCGTCGAGGCGATGGGAATCGACCCGGAGAAATACCATCCCGAGCTCGCCTTCGCCTCCGATCTCGGCCTGGAATCGCTCGACCTGCTGGACGTGTTCTTCCGGATCGAATGCTGCGTCCCGGTGGTCCTGTCCGTCGAGCGCTGCGGCCGCTATCTGCAGGGCGAGGTCCCGGACGAGGAATTCTGCGACGCGAACGGAATCATCAGCCGGCGCGGACTGGAAAGGCTGGGCACCGTCATGCCGCAGCTCGACCCGGAGTTCTGGACCGGGAAACTCACCCTCGACCGGATGCTGGAGCGGCTGACCGTCGGAAATCTCGTCGCGATGGTGGAGCACATGCTCGCCGAAGGGCGGCCGGTCCATGCCTGAGCGGAACGCGGAGGCGTCCGCGGCGGGCGGGACCGTGGTCCGGGTGGGCAGTTGCGACGTCCACGTCGGCTCCTTCGAGCGGCTGGTGGCCTGGCACGGCCCCGAGGCGCTGCGGCTGCCGGCCGGCCGGGCGTCGGCGGTCGGCTGGTCGTTGCGCCAGGCCGCGCTGCGCGCCCTGGCCGCGCCGCCCCGGGTGGGCGGCCGCTGGGGCGACATCGACGTACGGGGCCCGGACGGCGGGCCCTACACCCTGCTGTTCAAGGGCGAGGTGGCGCGCTTCGCCGACACCGTGCTCAGCGGCGACGTCCACGTGACCGTCACCGCCGACGCCGGCCGGGTCACCGCCTTCGCCGTGCTGACCCGCCGCGAGCGCCCCGCCGGACCCCACGACGACGAGACCGAGGTACGCAGGTGAGCACAGCGACCGAGACCGGGCTGCTGATCAGCCGCGAGATCATCACGGGCGAGGAGCTGGGCAGCGTTCCGCTCGCCACTGCCGGCGCCGTGGCCTCGGCCGCCCGCCGGGCGGCCGCCGCCGCACCCGGCTGGGCGGCGCTGCCGGCCGGCGACCGGGCCGCGGTCCTGGACCGCGCCGCCGACCTGCTCGTGGAGCGCGCCCAGGAGACCCAGGACCTGCTGGTCCGCGAGGGCGGCGCGATCCCCGGCAAGGCCTTCTACGAAGTCCACGCGGGCGCGGGCGAGTTACGGCACGCGGCCGAACTGGCCGGAGCGCCGCGGAATCCGCACGGCCCGGGCTCCGACCCCACCCGGGAGACCGAGGTGCGCCGCGTGCCGCTGGGCGTCGTCGGCGTGATCGTCCCCTGGAACTTCCCGCTGCTGCTCGCCCTGCGCTCGGTCGCCCCCGCCCTCGCCCTCGGCAACACCGTGCTGCTCAAGCCCGATCCGCACACCCCGCTCTCCGGCGGCAGGGTTCCGGCCGGGGTCCTGGCCGACGCGGGGCTGCCGGAGGGCGTGCTGGAGGTGGTGCACGGCGACGCCGAGGCTGGCCGGGCTCTCGTCCAGGCCCCGGACGTGGCCATGGTGTCGTTCACCGGCTCCACGGAGGCCGGCCGTGAGATCGGCGCGACCTGCGGCCGCCTGCTGAAGCGGGTGGTCCTCGAACTCGGCGGGCAGAACGCCTTCGTCGTCCTCCCGGATGCCGACCTCGAACAGGCCGCCTCCGCCGGCTCCTGGGGCTCCTTCCTGCACCAGGGGCAGATCTGCATGGCCGCCCGGCGCCACCTCGTCCAGCGCGACGTGGCCGGGGAGTACACCGACGCGCTCGCCCGGCACGCCGCGGCGCTGCGGATCGGCGACCCGTACCGCGAGGACGCGCAGATCGGCCCGGTCATCGACCACCGGCAGCTCACCGCGATCGCCGCCGCCGTGGAGAACGCCGTCGCCCAGGGCGCCCGGCTGGTCACCGGCGGCCGCGCGCGGGGGCCGTACTTCCCGCCGACCGTACTGGCCGACGTCACCCCGCAGATGGACATCTTCCACACCGAGGTCTTCGGACCGGTCGCCACCGTCACCGCCTTCGCCGACGACGGCGAGGCGGTGGCCCTGGCGAACGCCTCCGACCACGGGCTGACGGCCGCCGTCTACACCGCCGACGCCGGACGCGGCCGCGCGCTGGCCCGCCGGATCCGCTGCGGCGTCGTCCACGTCGGCGACCAGACCGTGAACCACGACCCCCGGCTGCCCTTCGGCGGCGTCGGCGCCTCGGGCAACGCCTTCGGGTTCGGCGGCCGGGCGAGCCTGGAGGCCTTCACCCGCTGGCACACGCTCACCAGCAGCGCGCCGGCGCGCACCTACCCGTTCTGAACCCCCCCCCGAGCCGCAGCCGCAGCCGCGGCCGCAGCGAGCCGAGCAGATCCGAGAGGAGTGCCCCGTGGCAGGCAAGGTCGAGACCATACCCCAGGTGGCGGACCCGCCCGAGGGCACGGTCCTCTTCCTCATCGGGATGAGGATCAACAGCTTCTGGAAGGTGCACCGCTGGCTGCCGTCCTTCCTCGCCATGTTCCCGATGCTCTTCGAGCTCAACAAGCAGAAGGAGCACGGCTTCCTGGGGTCGCGCACCTGGCTCAACCGCACCGTGATCGTCCTGCAGTACTGGCGCAGCATGGACGAGCTGATGGCGTACTCGCGCAACACCGAGGCCGCCCACCGCCCCGCCTGGGCCCGCTTCAACCGCACGATCGGCGACAACGGCGCCGTCGGCATCTACCACGAGGCCTACGTCGTCGACCCCGCCCGGATGCACACCGTCTACCGCAACATGCCGCCGTTCGGCATCGCCAAGGCCACCGCCGCCCGGCCGCAGCGGCCGCTCGCGCAGGCCCCGGACCGCGGATAGGGGAGGAGGACACCGCCGTGACACAGCAGCAGGGGCCGGTACGGGCCGGCCAGGACGTCCAGTGGCGCATGTGCGGGGCGTGCGGCGCCTTCATCTACGGCAAGCGGCTGGACCGCAACCGCAAGGTCTGCCCCGAGTGCCAGTTCCACTTCCGCATACCGCCGCACACCCGGATCGAGCAGCTCGCCGACCCGGGCAGCTTCCGTCCGTTCCCCGACGACCACCGGCCGCGCGACCTGCTCGGCTTCACCGACAGCAAGCCCTATCCGGACCGGCTGCGCGACGCCCAGGCCAGGACCGGCCGCAACGACGCCGTGCTCGCCGGGCATCTGACGATCGAGGGCCGGCCGCTGGTGGCCGCCGTCCTCGACTTCACGTTCATGGGCGGCAGCATGGGCTCGGTGGTCGGCGAGGCCATCGCCGCCGCGGCCCGCCGGGCGCTCGCCGGGCGGCTGCCGCTGCTGCTGATCGCCGCCTCCGGCGGGGCCCGCATGCAGGAGGGCGCGCTCTCCCTGATGCAGATGGCCAAGACCTCGCAGTGGATCGCCGCGATGCGCGAGGCGGCCCTGCCGGTGATCAACCTCAACACCGACCCGACCTTCGGCGGCGCCAGCGCCTCCTTCGCCATGCTCGGCGACGTCATCCTCGCCGAGCCGGGCAGCCTGATCGGCTTCGCCGGGCCGCAGGTCATCCGCAACACCATCCGCGAGGAGCTGCCCCCCGGCTTCCAGAGCGCGGAGTTCCTGCTGGAGCACGGCATGATCGACGCGGTCGTGCCGCGGGAGAACCAGCGCGAGCACCTGTCCCGGCTGCTGACCCTGCTCGGCCCCTCGGTGCCCGAACTCCCGTACCCCGCGGGCGCCGAGCCGCTCACCGCGCCCGTCCCGGCCGTCCGCGGCACGCGTGACATCGTGGCACTGGCCCGCAACATCCAGCGGCCCACCACGCGGGAGTACATCGGCTACGTCTTCGACGACTTCGTCGGTCTGCACGGCGACCGGGCCTTCGCCGACGACCAGGCGCTGACCGGCGGCATCGCCCGGCTCGGCGGACAGAGCGTGGTCGTCCTCGGCCACCAGAAGGGCCACGACACCGCCGAGCTGGTGCGCAGCAACTTCGGGATGCCGAACCCCGAGGGCTACCGCAAGGCGCTGCGGCTGATGCGCCTGGCGGACCGTTTCGGCCTGCCGATCGTCACCTTCATCGACACCCCGGGAGCCTTCCCCGGCATCGGCGCTGAGGAGCGCGGCCAGAGCCTGGCGATCGCCGAGTGCATCCTCGAACTCTCCCGGGTCCGCGTGCCCGTGGTCTCCGTCGTCACCGGAGAGGGCGGCAGTGGTGGGGCGCTCGCCCTCGGGGTCGCCAACGCGGTGCTGATGCTGCAGAACGCGTACTACTCGGTGATCAGCCCGGAGGGCTGCTCGACCATCCTGTTCGGCACCGCCGAGCAGGCCGGCCGGGCCGCCGACGCGCTCCGGCTGACCGCCTCGGACCTGCTGCGCCTCGGCGTGGTGGACGCCATCGTGCCCGAGCCGCCGGACGGCGCGCACACCGCGCCGTACCCCACCGCGCTCAATGTCAAGACGGCCCTGGTCCGGACCCTGGCCCCGCTGCTCGACCTGCCGGGGGTCCGGCTCGTCGAGGCGCGCAGGGACAGGTTCGACCGCTTCGGGCACCCCGAACGTCAGCCGGTAGTGGACTGGGAGAAGCGTGATGAGCACGAGCACTGAGGCGACCACCGAGACGGCCGGCGAGACGGCAGGAGGGCCGGCCGACGGCGGGATGACCGTGGAGGAGCTGCGGGCGCAGACCCGGCTCCTCGCCGGCGAACTGCCCGGCACCCTGAGGCGGATCACCCTGCGGGCCGGCGGGATCAGCGTGGACGTGGAGTGGGAGACGACCCCCGTCGCGGCAGCAGCCCCGGTCGCGGCAGCGGCGCCCGCCGCCGCGGCCGCCCGGCCCGCCGTACCGGCCGCCGCGGACGCGGACGTCCCGCCGGCCGGCCTGGTCCGCGTCACCGCGCCCCTGGTCGGCACGTACTACCGGGCCTCCTCGCCCGGCGCAGAACCCTTCGTGCAGGTCGGCGACATCGTCGAGCCCGGCCGCCAGCTGGCGATCATCGAGGCGATGAAGCTGCTCAACTCGATCACGGCCGAGACCCGGGGCCGGGTCCACGCGATCCACGTCCAGGACGGCGAGGTCGTCGAGTACGCCCAGCCGCTGATCGACCTCGTCCCCGTCGACTGAGAGGGCTCAGCCGTGTTCGACAAGGTGCTCGTCGCCAACCGCGGGGAGATCGCGCTGCGGATCATCCGCTCCTGCCGGGACCTGGGCGTACGCACGGTGGCGGTGTACTCCACCCCCGACGCCGACGCGCAGTTCGTCAAGGCCGCGGACGAGGCCGTGCACATCGGCCCCGGTGCGCCCGCCCGCAGCTACCTCAACATCCCCAACATCATCGGCGCCGCCGTCAAGACCGGCGCCCAGGCGATCCATCCCGGCTACGGATTCCTCTCCGAGGACCCGTACTTCGCCGAGATCTGCGCCGACGACGGCATCACCTTCATCGGCCCGCCACCGGACGTGATGGAGAACGTCGGCGACAAGGCCACCGCCCGCCGGCTGATGACCGAGGCGGGACTGCCGCTGCTGCCCGGCACCGTCGAGCCCGTCGACTCGGTGGAGGCCGCGGAGGCGATCGCCGCGGAGATCGGCTACCCGGTCATCATCAAGGCTGCGGCGGGCGGGGGAGGCCGCGGCATCACGGTCGTACGGCGCCCGCAGGACCTGAAGGACGCCTACACCGCCACCCGGGCGAGCGCCCAGGCCGTCTTCAAGAACAGCGCCGTCTACATGGAGCGCTACCTGGAGAAGACCCGGCACATCGAGATCCAGGTCGTCTGCGACGACTTCGACGGCGCCGTGCACCTGGGCGAGCGCGACTGCTCGGTGCAGCGCCGCCACCAGAAGCTCATCGAGGAGTCCCCCTCGCCCGGTGTCCCCCCGCGGCTGCGGGAGCGGCTGGGCGCGGCCGCCCTGGCGGGCGCGCGGGCGGTGGGCTACCGGGGCGCGGGCACGGTGGAGTTCCTGCTGGAGGCGGGCGACGGGGACGAGGCCGTCCCGCAGGACGCCTTCTGGTTCATGGAGATGAACGCCCGCATCCAGGTGGAGCACCCGGTCACCGAACTGGTCACCGGCGTCGACCTGGTCGGCGAGCAGCTGCGGGTGGCCTCCGGCAGCCCGCTGTCGGTCAAGCAGGAGGACGTGGAGATCCGCGGCCACGCCATCGAGTGCCGGATCAACGCCGAGGACCCCGCGCGTGCCTTCGCGCCCACCCCGGGGCTGCTGGAGACCTATCGCGTCCCCGGCGGCCCGTGGGTCCGCGTCGACACCGACTACGTCGCCGGCTCGCGGGTCAGCCCGTACTACGACTCCATGATCGGCAAGCTGATCGTCTGGGGCCCGGACCGCGGCAGCTGCATCGAGCGCACCCTGCGCGCGCTGTCGGAGTTCGACGTCACCGGGCCCGGCGTGCACACCACGATCCCCATGCACCAGGAGATCCTCGGCCACCCCGAGTTCCGCCGGGGCGACGTGGCCACCGACTTCCTGGAGCGCCACTTCGCCCTGTGAGCACCACGAACAGCCGAGGGGACCGCCGTGTCGGACCATGACCTCACCCCCCAGGACATCGGCGTCTACCGGCACCTGCTGCAGGTGTCGCCGGACGCCGACCGGTGCGCCTCCGAACTCGGTCTGCTTTCGGACGAGTTCGACGAGTCGGTCAAGCGGCTGATGACGCACCGCCTGCTGCACCCGGACGGTCCGTGCCGCTACGAGGTCGTCTCGCCCGGCCTGGCCGCGGCTGAGCTCACCGCCTCCCTGAACGTCCAGGTGCACCAGCTGCTGCGGCAGATCGACACCACCCGGCGCGACCTGGGCCCGCTCGGCACCCTGTACGAGGCCCACCAGCGGCAGCGGCTGGCGGGCACCACCACCGAACTGCTCACCGACGGCGACGCCGTACGGCACCGGCTCGCCGACCTGTCGACGCAGGTCCGGCACAGCGTGCTCACCGCCCACCCCACCCTCGGCGGCCCGCAGACCCTGCGAGCCGCCCTGGACCTGGACCGCGACCTGCTCGACCGCGGTGTGCGCTACCGGACCGTGGTGCCGCACACCGCGCGCCGGCAGCGGGAGGCGCTGCAGCACATGACGCTGCTGGGCGACCTGGGCGCCCAGTTGCGCACCGCGGCGGTCATCCCCGGCCGGATGATCCTGCTGGACGGCGTCGTCGCGCTGGTGTCCACCGGAAAGGGCGGCGGCGCCGCGCTCTTCCGCGACCCGACCGTGGTCTCCTTTCTGGAAGTGATATTCGACCACATCTGGGAGCACGCGAAACCGGTCGGCGGCGGTGATTTCGACGGCGATGTCTTCGAGGACGTCGAGGTGGCCATTTTGCGCCAGCTGGAACTCGGCAGGTCGGATGAATTCATTTCCCGGCGGCTGGGTATCTCCACCCGGACGCTCCGCCGCTACCTGTCCGGGATGTGCGAGAAGCTCGGTGTGGAGACCCGCTTCCAACTGGGCGTGGCCGCAGCCCGGCTGGACCTGTTCGGGAACGGGGACGATCCGGGCAGTGCGGGATAGAAATTCCTGATCGCGACGTTCGGGTATTTCCACCCGGCCCCGCTGGACCCTCCGGCGGCGTGCCGCGGATGATTTCCCCGGCCCACTCTATTTTCCTACCGAGGGAATCAATGACTGGCATGGCTGCCGCCTCCCGGAGGCGGATCATTGTTTCCGGTGTGTCCTCCGACGCGCACCTGTGGAATCTGGTGTTCCTGCAGCTGCTGCTGGAGGAGCACGGTCACGAGGTGTCCAACCTCGGCAGCCTGACCCCCGACGCGGAGATCGCCGGCGCCTGCCGCGCGCTGCGCCCGGATCTGCTGGTCATCGGCACCGTCAACGGGCACGGACATCTCGACGGGCTGCGCCTGGTCCGCGCCCTGCGCGCCGACCCCGCACTCGCCGCCCTGCCCGTCGTGATCGGCGGCAAGCTCGGCGTCCACGGACGGGACAACGCCCGCTTCACCGCCCGCCTGACCGCCGCCGGCTACGACGCCGTCTTCGACGACGCCGACGACACCCACGGCGGCGCGCTGGCGCGCTTCGGCGCCTATTTGCGCGCGTTGGGCACCCGGCCCGACCCGGCGGAGGTGGCCTGATGCCGCGCAGCGCCGACCGCTTCTCCGCGTTCGTCCACCGGGCCCGCGAGGCCGGGCGCCTGGTCGTCCAGCCCCGCATGGGCTTCGGCGAACTCGACCGGATGCGGGACGGGCTGCGCGCGGTGCGCGAGGCCCGCGCCACCGCCGTCGGCACCATCACCCTCGACAGCTACACCCGCTGCCACGACTACGCCGCCGCCCGCCGCGCCCTGCGCGACCGCGCCGCCGACCTCAACGGCTTCCCGCTGCTCGCCCACGGGCCCGCCGTCGTGCGGGAGCTGCTGGACGAGGTGGCGGCACCGGACTTCCCGGTCCAGCTGCGGCACGGCACCGCTCTGCCCCTGCGGCTGTTCCGCGCCCTGGCCGAGGCCGGTGTCGACGCCACCGAGGGCGGCCCGGTCTCGTACTGCCTGCCCTACAGCCGCACCCCGCTCGCCGAGGCGGTGCGCGAGTGGCGGGCCGGCTGCGAGTTCCTCGCCGGCCGGCCCGTGCCCCCGCACCTGGAGACCTTCGGCGGCTGCATGCTCGGCCAGCTGTGCCCGCCGTCGCTGCTGGTGGCGCTCAGCGTGCTGGAGGGGATGTTCTTCCGCGAGCACGGGCTGACCGGCATCTCGCTCAGCTACGCCCAGCAGGTCCACCCCGGCCAGGACCTGGAGGCCCTGGCCGCGCTGCGCCGGCTGGCCGCCGAGCGGCTGGCCGGCACCGACCGGCACATCGCGCTCTACACCTTCATGGGCGTCTTCCCGCGCACCCCCGTCGGCTCCTACCGGCTGCTGGAGCACAGCGTCCGGCTCGCCGTGCGCGGCGGCGCCGAGCGGCTGGTGGTCAAGACCCCCGCCGAGTCCCGCCGCATCCCGACCGTCGAGGAGAACGTGGCGGCCCTGGAGTTCGCGCACGCGGTGGCCGAGTCGGTCACCGGCCCCGCCGGAGGGCCCCGGCCCACCGCCACCGGCCTGTACGAGGAGGCCAGGACGCTCGTCGACGCGACCCTGGAGCTGGGGAGCACGGTCGGCGCCGCCCTCGTCGCGGCCTTCGCCAGCGGCGTCCTCGACGTGCCGTACTGCCTGCACGCGGACAACGCCAACCGCTCCCGCGCCGCCATCGACCCGCACGGCATGCTCCGCTGGACCGAGGCCGGCGCCATGCCGGTGACCGCCGGGGAGGCGGGCGACCCGACAGCGCCCGCCGCCCCGGTCACCGCCCGCGGTCTGAGCGAGATGCTCTCCTTCAACGAGCGCCGCTTCGACCGCGAGGAACTCACCGGCGCCGTCGGCGCCCGCTCCGGGAACACCTCATGACCGCCCCCGTGCGCACGCGCGGCACCCTGGAGGCCGTCCGCGCCCGGGGAGCCGTCCGCGCCGCCGTCTCCCAGGGCATCCGCGGGCTCTCCCTGCGCACCGGCGACGGCCGCTGGACGGGGCTCGACACCGACGTCGCCCGCGCCGTGGCCGCCGCGGCCCTCCACGACCCCGAGGCGGTCGACTGGCGCCCGGTGCGGCCCGCCGACCGGCTCTCCGTACTCGCAGCGGACGAGGCCGACCTGACGGTGTGCAACCTGACCTGGACCCTGGGCCGGGAGGCCGCCCACCCCGTGCTCTTCGCCGGGATCACCGCCTACGACGGCGAGGGCTTCCTCGTCCGTACCGCCGACGGCGTCGACGACCCGGCCGGGCTCGCGGGCCGGCGGCTGGCCGTCCACACCGGCTGCACGACCCCGGTCAACCTGGCCGCCTGGTACGGCCCGCGCGGGCTGGCCACCGTGCCCGTCGGCTTCCACGACCCGGCGCAGGCCCTGGCCGCGTACGCCTCCGGCGACTGCGCCGCGTACGTCCTGGACCGCATCGCCCTCGCCGGCGCCCGCGCCGGGCTGCCCGACCCCGCCGCGCACCGCATCCTGCCGGTCTCGATCTCCCGCGAGCCGATGGCGGCCGCCGTCCGCGACGCCGATCCCCACTGGTTCCGGCTGGTCCGCTGGGTGCTGCAGCTGCTGCCCGCCGCCGAGCACGAGGGCGCCGCGCGGGCCGCCGCGCAGGCGGGCCCGCACGGCCCGGCGGTCGGCCTCGACGAGCGGTGGGCCGCCCGCGTCCTGGCCGCCGTCGGGACCTACGCCGATGTGTACGAGCGCAACCTGGGCACCGCCTCCGGTCTCGACGTGCCGCGCGGCCCCAACGAACTGTGGACCAGGGGAGGGCTGCACTACGCCGTCCCCCTGCACTGACCCGTCGTCCGCCGCGGAAGGAGCCGAGAGGCGTATGACCAGCGACGCCACACCACCCGCAGCCCGGGAGCGCAGAGGCGCCCTCGAACTCACCGCGGCCATGGGGCTGTCCGGCACCCTGGGCGTCTTCGTCCTGGAGTCCGGGGTCTCCTCCTCCACCGTGGTCCTCTTCCGCTGCGTCTTCGGGGCGGTGGCGCTGGCCGCGTACTGCCTGCTCCGCGGCCACCTGAGGAACACCGGGCTGACCCGCCGGACCCTCGCGCTCGCCGCGCTCGGCGGGGTGTGCATCGTCCTCAACTGGACGCTGCTGTTCGACGCGTACGGCCGCACCTCGATCTCGGTGGCGACCGTCGTCTACCACACCCAGCCGTTCTACGTCGTGCTGCTGGGCGTCGCGCTGTTCGGGGAACGGCTCGACCGGCACCGCGCCGGCTGGATCGTGCTGGCCTTCGCCGGAGTGCTGCTCGTCGCCGGGCTTCCGGACGCCGGCACCGGCGGGGGCGGGTATCCGCTGGGCGTCGCCGAGGCCCTGCTGGCCGCCCTCCTGTACGCCTTCGCCACCGTGATCGCCAAGCGGCTCACCACCGTCCCCCCGCAGTTGACCGCGCTCATCCAGGTCCTGGTGGGCATCCCGCTGCTGCTGCCGTTCGCCCGGCTCGGCGAGACCGCGGGGCTCGGCGCGCGCTGGGGCTGGCTGGTGGGCCTCGGCGTGATCCACACCTGCCTGATGTACGTCCTGCTCTACTCCTCGTACCGCAAGCTGTCCACCGACCGCATCGCGGTGCTGTCCTTCGTCTACCCGGCCGTCGCGGTCCTGGTGGACCTGACCGTGTACGGACACCGCATCGGGCCGCTGCAGGCGCTCGGAGTGCCCCTGATCGCCGCGGCCGGACTCGGCGTCAACCTCGGCTGGCCGCTGCTGCCGAGGGGCCGCCGCCCCGCCGTGAGCAGTGACACCGCAGAAGAAGCCACGGCACCCGCAGCCGGGCTCGTCCAGATCGGAGAACCCCGATGACCCTCGTTACCGATCCCGCGGCCCCGCGCATCGCCATCGTCGGCGCGACGGGGGCCGTGGGCAGCACCCTCATCGAGCTGATCGAGGAACGGGGGCTGCGCTACCGCGAGATGCACCTGGTGGCCTCGGCGCGCAGCGCGGGCCGCCACGTGGCGGTCGACGGCCGAGCGTGCGAGGTCTTCGCCCTGGAGGACTTCGACTTCGGCCGGGCCGACATCGCCTTCTTCTCGGCCGGCACCTCCGTCAGCGACAAGTGGGTGAAGTCCGCCGTCGCGCAGGGCGCACTGGTCGTGGACAACACCAACGCCTTCCGCATGGACCCGGACACCCCGCTCGTGGTGCCGCAGGTCAACGCCGCCGAACTGGACCGCCGCCCGGTCAGCGGGATCGTCGCCAACCCCAACTGCTCGACCATCCCGCTGGTCCGCGCGCTCCAGCCGGTGCAGCGGCGCTGGGGGATCCGGCAGGTGGTGGTCAGCACGTACCAGGCCGCGTCGGGGCAGGGCCACCAGGGCATCGAGGAACTGCTGGAGGGCAGCGAGGTCGCCCTGCGCGACCCGGACGCCGACCTGCCCTCCGAGCGCTTCCGGCCCGCCCTCGCCTTCAACGTCGTCCCCTTCATCGACCGGCTGCTGGAGACCGGCTTCACCCTGGAGGAGCAGAAGATGCTCCAGGAGTCCCGCAAGATCCTCGGACTCCCGCACCTGGACCTCACCGCCACCTGCGTACGGGTACCGGTGGTCAACTCCCACTCCGAGACGGTGTGGGTCGAGGCGGGCGCACCGGTGGACCGCGAGGAACTCCTCGCGCTGCTGGCCGCGCTGCCCGAGGTCACCGTCCACGACCGGGGGCAGCCCGGCGGCTTCCCCACCCCGCTCACCGCCGGGCACCCCGACCACGTCCACATCGGGCGGATCCGGGTCGCCCCGCACAACCCCCGGGGCCTGTGGATGTGGCTGGTCTCCGACAACCTGCGGGTCGGCGCGGCCCTGAACGCCATCCAGATCGCCGAGTACCTGCTGACCCGCGGCTACCTGGGCGGAGGTGCGCGGTGAAGGCCCCGGCGGTACTGAAGTTCGGCGGCTCCACCTTCCGCACCCCGGCCGCCTACCACGACCTGGCCGCCGGGCTGGACGCCCGCATACGGCGCGAGGGCCGGCCGCTGGCCGTCGTGGTCAGCGCGATGCAGGGCGAGACGGAGGGGCTGCGCGGACGCCTGCACGAGGTCAACCTGCGCCCCGAGGACGCCACCGCGGCCGGCATGCTCGCCACCGGCGATCTGGTCAGCGCCCATCTGCTGGCCAGCGCCCTGCACCAGGCGGGCCGCAGCGCCACCGTGCTCGCCGGGCACCAGGTGGGGCTGGTCACCAACTCCTCCTTCCTGTGGGCCCGGGTGGTCAGCACCGATCCCGGCCCGCTGAAGAAGGCGCTGGCGCAGTACGAGGTCGTGGTCGTCCCCGGCGGCCAGGCCGTGGACGGCCAGGGCCGGCCGACCTGGCTGGGCAAGAACAGCTCCGACCTGTCCGCGCTGGCCGTCGCCCGCGCCGTGGAGAGCCACATCTGCGAGATCCACTCCGACGTCGACGGCATCTACACCTGCGACCCGCACCTGGTCACCGGCGCCCGCATGCTGCCGCAGGTCTCGTACAACATGGCCGCCCTGATGTCGCTGTACGGGGCGAAGGTGCTGCACCGCCGTGCCGTCCAGCTCGCGCTGCGGCACCGCATCGAGATCGTGCTGCGCTACAACCGGGTCCCGTACTCCTCGGGCACGCGGATCAGCGCGGTCGGCAACCAGATGTCCGCCGTCGTCCTCAACCAGCGCTCGGCGGTACTGGGCTTCCCCGACGACGCCCACGCCGACGCCGCGCACAACGCCTTCCACGTCGCCGGCATCGACACCGTGCGGCTCACCCAGGAGCCCTGGGTGGCGGTCGTCGGCGGCTACGTCGACCTGGAGGCCGTCCAGCTGCGGCAGGGCGTCACCCCGGGCCGGTACGTCGGGGTGCCGGTCGCCGAGGTGCGCGGCAGCAAGGTCACCACCCACATCGCCGAGAGCGGCGAGGACGCCCTCCACCTCGCGCAGCGGCTGCACGACCGGATGGACTTCCCGGCCGCGGCCCACGACCCCGACGACCGCCTTGTAGGAGTGTGAGCCCGTGAAGGACACCTTCGCCGAGCTGGAACTGCCCGACGCGGTAAGGGACACCATCGGCGCGGAACTCGCGCCGCTGCCCGACCCGGCCCCGGACATCGACCGGGCCATGACCCGCTACCACCGGATCTTCGCGGCGCTGCCCCCCGCGGCGCTGCAGCAGGTGCTGGACTTCGGGCGGCACATCGACACCCCGGGCGTCGTCCTGGTGCGGAATCTGCCCGTCGACCGGGACCTGCCGCCCACCCCGGTGGACGGCAGGCCCAGTCCCGGCAAGCGCGGTTTCGTGGCCGAGGGCGTGCTCCTGGGCCTGTCCGGGCTGCTGGGCGAGCCCGTCGGCGTGCTCACCGAGAAGGAGGGGCGGCTGATCCACGACGTCGTCCCCGTCCCCGGCGGCGAGAGCACCCAGACCAACCAGGGCTCGGCCGTCTTCCTCAACTTCCACAGCGACATCACCCACGACGCCATCGGGCGCTGGGACATCGCCAACCCGGACTTCCTGGTCCTCAACTGCCTGCGCGGCGACCCCTCCGGGACGGCGGCCACCTACTACGCCGACGCCCGCGACATCTGCGGGCAGCTGGCCGACGAGGCGCTGGAGACGCTGCGCAGTCCGCTCTTCCGGCTCAACGCGCCGGGCAGCTACACCCGCAGTGCCGCGGGCGGTGCGGAAGTCCTGTCGGATCCGGTGCCGATCATCAGCGGCGCCCCGGACTTCCCCGAGATCGCCGTCTCGGCCAACGGCGTGCGCCCCCTGACCCGGGGCGCGGCCGCGGCCTTCGAACGGCTGCAGGAGGCCTGCCGCGCGACGGCGCACGCCGTACGGCTGGAGCCGGGCACGGCCCTGCTGGTCAACAACCGCAAGGGCGTGCACGCGCGGTCGCCGTTCGCCGCCCGCTACGACGGCCGGGACCGCTGGCTCCAGCGCACGTACGTACGGCGCAACCTGTGGGACATCAGGTACAGGGTGACCCCCGGTGACCGCCGCGTGCACTTCTGAGCCCGGGTCCCCGCCGGCGGCTAGCGGGGCCGCCGCGGCCAGTGCAAAGTGCCGGATTCCCCTTCCCGGCCCGAGGATGCGGTCATGGGTTCATTCGACGACATGATTTCTCCTTCAACCAATTCCGTGAAACGAATCAGGCGTGGTGGCCGGCGGCGGAATGCGTGCCGCCGCCACCCATCGGAACCACGTCCCACTTGTCATCTGCCAGCGTGATGTTCCGCGGCGCGTTGCCGCCGGAAACGACCGGGACCCCCGGGGCGGCGGAGTAAAGAACTCCGGCCGCCAGGACGATCACCGAGAAGCCCCGGGCAAGTAAATGACGAGTGTTCACCATCGTGGATCCCCCCACATCGCTTGTCGGACGCACCCTTTGTGGGTGCAAGAACAAGGTGGCAGTTCTGGAGATCGAGTTCGAGCCACCGGAAGTGTCCTATGATGGAGCGGCCACAAGTGGATAGCGGCAAAACGGGCATGGGGTGGGTGATCGGTGGACGAGCATCGCCTGTTGGACGACGTTGCTGTGGATGCATACGAATGCGCTTTACGGGCCGGTGCCTTCAGGGATGACATGATCGCCGCCGAACTGGGCGTCGACGTCGACCTGATCGCCGAGGCCCGCAAGACCCTGGAGGAGCTGCGGCTGCTCGGCCGCATCGGCTCCGGCCGGGCCGTCGTCGCGCTCGATCCGGACGTCGCGGAAGCGGAACTGGTGACACCGCTGGAGCTGTCCATCGCCCAGCGCCGGCAGGAGATCGCCGGCATCCACCGCCAGTTGCGCGCCCTGTCCGCCGTCTACCGCACGAGCGACCGGGCCACCCCCGACGACGTGCCGATCAGGGTGCTGGACGACTTCGAGGAAGTGCGCAGGGAGATCGACCTGGCCCGCCGCCGCTGCACCGAGGAACGGATGAGCCTGCAGCCCGGCGGCGGCCGCAGCGCCGAATTGCTCGAGCAGGACCTGGTGCAGACCCTGGAGATGCGGCGCCGCGGAATCCGCATCCGGACGCTCTATCAGCACACCGCCCGCACCAGCCTCGCCACCCGCACCTATGTGCGCCAGATCTGCGAGGGCGGCGCGGAGGTCCGCACCGCGGAGGAGCTCTCCGAGCGGCTGATCATCTACGACCGCAGACTGGCGTTCATTCCCAAGGAACGGAAGGGAAAGGAGCCGCCCGGTGCGGCGATTGTCTCCGATCCCACGCTCGTCGCCTATCTCTGCCGTTCTTTCGAGTCCATATGGCAGGGCAGTCAGCCCTTCGACGTCGGCCGGACCGCGGAATACCAGCAGGTCACCGAGGATCTGCGGCTGTCGATTCTGCGGCTCATGGCCATGGGATTGAAGGACGAGGTGATCGCCCGCCGCCTCGGGATGGCGACCCGTACATGCCGCCGCCACATATCCGTGATAATGGAGGAACTCGGTGCCACCAGCCGTTTCCAGGCGGGCTTACTGATCGGCCGTCAAGGATTGATCCCCGACGGTGATAACGTTCCGCCCGATCCCGCGGGACACGATGTGTCCGAATGCTGACGGCCGTTGTCCTCGATCAGACAACCCGGAGTTCTGGCGTCCGCCGCCGGCGACTTGATTTCCTGTGGAGGGAGTATTGATCCGGCGTGAGCCGAACCACGGGAGGGGTCAATGGACATTCGGCAGCTGGCGACGTTCCACAAGGTGGCGACGCTGCTCAGCTTCACCCGGGCGGCGACGGAACTGAAGTACGCGCAATCCAGCGTCACGGCCCAGATCAAGGGCCTGGAGATGTCGCTCGGTGTCGACCTCTTCGACCGTCTCGGGGGCCGCATCCAGCTCACCGAGGCCGGCCAGCGGCTGCTGCCGTACGCCGAGCAGATGCTCTCCCTCGCGGGGGAGGCGCGCGGCGCGACCCTGGGTTCCGAGGAGCCGTCCGGGGTGCTGACGATCGGCTCGATGGAGAGCATCACCTCCTACCGGATGCCCCCGTTGCTGGAGTTCTTCCACCACCGCTACCCGGCCCTGCACATCGTCCTGCGGCCCAGTCTGTGCGCCGAGACCTGCCACGCGCTGCGTCAGGGCATGTTCGACATGGGCTTCCTGATGGAGGCCGAGACCCAGCACCCCGGCGTGCAGACCGAGGTGCTCGGCTCCGAGCCGCTCACGGTGGTCGCCGCCCCCGATCACCCGCTCACCCGGGCGCACAAGATCACGACCGACGACCTGCGGCAGGTCCAGGTGATCTCCGCCGAGGCCGGCTGCGCCTACCGCGAGCTGTTCGAGGCCGAACTCAACGACGGCACGGGCGAGTCGCTGCCCTTCCTGGAGTTCGGCACGATCGAGTCCATCAAGCGCGGCGTCGCCGCCGGGCTCGGCATCAGCCTGCTGCCGACGGCCACCGTCGCCGACGCCCTGGAGGCCGGCACCCTGGTCGCCCTCGCGTGGCCGGTGCCCTTCGAGGTCCACACCCAGATCGCCTGGCGGCGCGGCAAGAACCTCTCCCGGGAGATGCGGGTCTTCGTCGATCAGACCATGCGCTTCCTCGCCGAGGAGTACGCGCGGTAGGCCGGCCGCCGGCTCAGGGCAGGCGCACGGCGACGGCGGCCCGGTGGGTCTCGCCCACCGCGACGTCGGAGAGCCGCCAGCCGTCCGGGCCCGGCGCCGGGGCGGGGCCGGATCCCACGTAGTCCTCGGACGGGTCCCGGGCCAGGCCCGTCCCCAGCCCCTTCAGGTACGCCTCCTTGCGCGCCCACGCCCGTGCGAAGGCCGGGCCGCGCTCCACCGGCGGCAGCGCGCCGAGCTCGTCCACCTCCGCCGGGTGCAGCGACTGCCACACGCCCTCGACGGTCGCCTCGCCGGGCAGCGCCTCCACGTCCACCCCCACCGGGGTCGCGGCGAAGGCCAGCAGCGTCAGCTCCCGGGAGTGCGAGAGCGAGAAGTGCGGCGCGCCGCCCTCGACCGCCGGGCGCCCGTGCGGACCGCCGCACGCCGGGCAGGTCTCCCGCGTCAGCGGAACGGCGCCGGGCCGGGTCCCCAGATAGGCGGCCAGCAGCAGCCGCAGCGCCACGTGCGCGGTGATGTAGCTCGTGCGGTCGCGGTCGAAGTGGAAGGCCGACGCCCGCTCGCGCTCCTCCCGGTCCAGCAGCCCGGGCGCCAGGTGGACGGCGGCGGCCGCGTTCGCCGCCGTGTCCACCAGGCACAGCCGAGGCGGCTCGCCGGGCCCCGGCGCGTTGAGCCGCGCCGTCGCCGTCGCGACGGTGAACGGCTCGGGGACCAGGGTCACGGCCGGTCCGCCCGGTCCGGGACCATCGCGAACGCCTCGACCTCCAGCAGCAGTTCGGGCCGGATCAAGGCGGCCACCTGTACCGCCGAGCTCGCCGGGGGCCGCTCGGTGTCGACGTACGCGTCGCGCGCCTCGCGCACCGCGGGAAGGAAGCCGACGTCGGTGACGAAGAAGGTCAGCTTGACGACATCGCCCCAGCCCGCCCCGGCCGAGGCCAGACAGCGGTCGAGGTTGGCGAAGACCTGGCGCGCCTGGGCCGCCGGGTCGCCTGGGCCGACGACCTCGCCGTCGGCGTCCACGGCGATCTGGCCCGAGACGGCCACGAAGCGGCCCTCGCCCCATACGACGTGGCTGTAGCCGTTGCCCGCGACGACGCCCTCCGGGGCGGCGATGTGGGTGAGGTGCGCCATGCGTTCCCCCTTGATGATCGACACCGCTCCATGCTCTCCCACGGGGTCGATCCGGCGCCACAGCGGACGTCATGACCGGTGTCATTGGCCGTGGATTCTCTGGGCATAAATCGTCATATGAGCGGAGACAGGAGGTTCCCCTCATGAGTCATGCCGAAACCTACGATCTGACCTTCCCCGTCTCGGGCGACACCGTGGTCGTCAAGCGCACCGAGCGCAAGGGTGCCGGGGGGCACCCCGTCTACAGCGACGACACCGGCATCGTCCAGGCGGAGATCAGCGACCGCGGAGAAGTCCGCATGCTCGCGACGGGCGGGCATCAGCGCCCCGACGTCCCCTCGCGCGCGACACCGCACTGACCGTCCCGCCGCCGCTCCCGGAACGGGCCTGTTCCGGGACGAGCCGCGCCCGCGGGATCGCCGTCCGGCAGGACGGCGGCCCGCACAGCGCCCAGGGGCGCCGGGCGGCTCTTGGTCGTGCCGGGTGGCCGTCGCCGTCCGCGACCCGGCGGGCGCGCACAGTCGCGACCGGTTTCGCCGTCGCCGGCCGGGAGCCGCTCAGGCCGGGGTCCCCGCCCCGTCGAAGACCTTCTCCAGGTACGCCGCGAGGTTGCCGCGGAGGCGCTCGATCCGCTCCTCGGGCGTGAGGGTCTCCTCCATCCGCCGGACGAGCGCGGAGGTCTTCCGGCCGCGTACGTACAGCGAGCAGGCGAGGTCGGCGCAGATGTAGGTGCCCACGGTGTTGCCCTGCCGGCCGGCCGGGCCGACCTTGGGCGCGGTGAGCAGGTCCACCCCGGAGCCCGCGTGCGAGGTCAGGCAGATCGAGCACAGGCTCGTGCGCAGCAGGCTTCTGCGGGCCGAGGACGGCACGCGCAGGGTCAGGCCCACCGGCCGCCCGTCCCGCTCGGCGACCAGGTAGCCGCGGTCGGGGGCGCCCGGATCCCGCCAGCCGAGGAAGTCGAGGTCCGCCCACGGCTCGTCGGCGAGATCGCGGGGGAGGTTGATCCGGCGGGCCTCGCCCTTGGAGCAGTTCACGAAGGACGCGCGGATCTCGGTCTCGGTGAGCGGGTTCATGGTTCCGGAAGCTAACAGCGGTACCCCTCGTTGTCGCGCGGGTTTCCCCGCCGCGGACGGGACCGGGCCGTGTCCGTGGCGATCGCCGGCGCCGCGCGGACCGCGGACGACCGCACCCGGCGCATCGACCGGTACGCCGCCGCCATGCGCGACGACCTGGCCGCGCGGACGGGGGAGCGGGTCCCCGTCCGCATCCTCGGCGCGCACTTCCCGGCTCCCGTGGACGAGCGCCCCCGCACCGGTGCGGCCGTGTTCGGGCTGGGCGGCACCGGCCCCGCCGGCCCCGGAGCGCCCGGGCCCGCTCCCGATGGGTGCCCCCTCACCCGCGGGGAGCGCGCCGAACTCATGGCACGGATGCGCTACGCCGACGGAGGGCTGCTCGCCCTCGCCCGCCAGGAGCGCACCGCCCCGGAGCGCGGCGGCGGCGCCGGACCCCCTCCCGGTCCCGGGGAGGGGCGTCCGGCGCCGCCGTGTCGCCGTGTCGCCGTACGGACGGGGGAGATCAGCCGATCTCGGCGCCGTACACCTGCAATGCGTCCGTCACCGGCTGGAAGAACGTCTCTCCGCCGCTGCTGCAGTCACCGCTGCCGCCGGAGGTCAGGCCGAGGGCGGTGCTGCCGGCGAAGAGGGCGCCACCGCTGTCGCCGGGCTCGGCGCAGACATCGGTCTGGATCAGCCCGGAGACCGAGCCCTCCTGGTAGTTGACGGTCGCGTTGAGCCCGGTGACCGTGCCGTCGTGGACCTGGGTGGTGCTGCCGCTGCGCTGTACCGCCTGGCCGACGGTCGGCGTGGCCGCCGACGTGATCTCCTGCGTCGAGCCGTTGTAGAGGTCGACCGCGCTGGGGTGGTCGACACCGGTGTCGGTGTACTTCACCAGCGCGTAGTCGTGGCCGGGGAAGGTCGCGGCCTCGACGGAGCCGATCTCCCGGCCGCCGGAGGTGTCCGACCAGCGCTTGATGTCCACACCGCAGTGGCCCGCGGTGAGGAAGTACGGCTGCCCGTCCTTGACGACGTTGAAGCCGAGCGAACAGCGGGCGCCGGAGCCGAAGACGGCGTCGCCGCCGGCGATGAAGGGCTTGAACTCACCCTTCGACTTCTGGATCCGGGCGGTGCCGGCGCCCAGGCCGTCCACCGCCTTGTCCAGGCGGTTCATCTCGGCCGCCGACACGGTCGCGTCGGCCGTCACCACGACCTGGTTGGTCCGCGGGTCGACGGCCCAGGCCGTGCCGGGGATGCGGGCCTGCTCGCCCAGGGTGTCGGTGGCGGCGCGGAGTTCGGCCATGGTGTTGCCGACCGTCTTCGGCACGGCGCCCGCCGCGCGGACGGTGCCCGCGGCCGCGCTGTTGAGCACGTTGACGACGAGCCGGTCGGTCTTCGCGTCGTAGTACGACCCCGCGGTGTCCTCGGCGCCGAGGACCGAGGTGAGGTGCGAGGCCAGCGTCACCGCGGCGGCGGGCGTCAGGGCCTTTGGCGCGGGGGCCGGGCTCGGTGCGGCGTTGGCGTGCGGGAGCACGATCAGCGCGGCCAGCGCGGCCGTCGCCCCGCTGCCCGCGAGCACGGCCTTCCGCCTGGATATTCGACGATGCTTCAAGTCCGGTACCTCCAAGTGGGGGGATGGGTCAGCTCAACTGCGGCTTACCCGGAGGAATTTGCGGTCTCTGGCGGCACATCCCGAAAAGAATGCGTGTCCACGCCAAGCAACGCCGACGAGTATTCCGAGGCCGTTCCGTGACCGGCAAGGCGGGATTCCGGTCTCCACAGCCGTCTCACAAGACATCCCGATTCCCTCGGTAGAACCTTTCATTCCGCTCCGCGGGAGGGCTCCCGGCGCGCTGTGCGACGGGTCGGGCACGCTTCGCGAGGACTACACCTGTCCGGTAACCGCCCCCTGAAAGCGGGCGCGCGCGGTCCGGGCGGCACCAGGTGCTCCGGCGGGGCCCGGTCGCCGTCCGTACCCGACCGCCCGTCAACCCCGTTCCGCTACGCCCCCGGAGGCAGCGCGGGTATCGCCTCGTCGGGCGTGCGGGTCGTCGTATAGGTCTGCGACGCCGCCGTGGCCGGGTTGAGGTCCTTGTGGATCGCGCGGGCGACCGCCTCGATCGTGGCGACCCCGGTGCTCATGGTCCGGTTGTCCTGCGTCAGCACCGTGATCGAGTAGTCGTGGCCCGGGCCCGTGAACGCGCCGAGGCTGTGCACCCGCCAGCCGTGGGTGGCGCGCGGCAGCCAGCCGTTCTTCACGTGCACCGTCGCGGTGCGCGGCGCGCCCGCGGGAGTGCCCCAGCGCTGCGAGGCGATCACCTTGTTCATCAGCTTCAGGATGTACGCCCGCGAGTTGTCGCTCAGCACCGAGTTCTTCGCCGTGACCAGGTCCAGCAGCTTCTGCTCGTCCCTCGCCGTGATCTGCGTGAGGCCCCAGTAACCGTTGCTCCCCGGCACGGTGTTGGTCATCTTGGCGGCCTTGAGGAAGCCCTTGACCTTGGTCACCCCGAGCTGCCGCCACAACTGCGTCGTCGCGTCGTTGTCCGACTTGGTGATCATCGCCGTGGCCAGCTTGACCTCACGCGAGGTCAGATAGCGGTTGTGCTTCTTGTTGTCCCACAGCAGGGTGGCCAGCACCGTCACCTTGACCGCGCTCGCCGAGTCGAACCTCTGGTCCGGCCGCAGCGTGCACACGGTGTTCGTCCCGCGGTCCCGCAGCGACAGGGCCACCGTCGACGTCCTCCCGCGCAGCGCGGCGGTGATGTCGCCCTGCAGCTTCGCCGCCAGCCCGGCCTTGCCCGATGTGCACGTCACCGCCGGCGCCGCGGCCGCCGCGCTCCCCGCGCCCGTGCCCACCACAGCAGTCGGCACGACCACACCCGCGACGACCGCGGCTGCCACCGCGCGCCCCGTACGCCGCGCCATCCGTTCCCGCCCCATGGCCCCTCCCCGATGTCACCGGTCTCCGGAGTCCCCACTCCGGTGCCCCTGCCGGTGTTGACTCACCAATGCGGGAGAAAGGTTGTACGGGGACGGCGGATCGGTGCACCGGGTCTCAGCGGACGCCGCGCGTGCGGAACTGCACGCTGATCCTCGGTCCCACGGCACGGGTGCTCTTCGGGACCGCGTGCTCCCACGTCCGCTGGCACGAGCCGCCCATCACCACGAGATCGCCGTGCCCGAGCGGCAGCCGCATCGAGGCCGCGCCGCCGCCGCGCGGCCGGAGCGCGAGGTCGCGCGGGTCGCCGACGGACAGGATCGCGACCATCGTGTCCTGCGTGGCCGACCGCCCCGTGCGGTCCCCGTGCCAGGCGACGCTGTCCCGCCCGTCGCGGTAGAAGCAGAGCCCCGCGGTGACGAAGGGCTCGCCGAGCTCCTCCGCGTAGTGGGCGTCGAGCGCGACCCGGGCCTCGTCGAGGACCGGGTGCGGCAGCGGGTCGCCCTCCCCGTAGAAGGAGAGCAGGCGGGGCACGTCGACCTCCCGCTCGTACATCTGCCGCCGCTCGGCCCGCCACGGGACCGATCCCGCCAGCTCCTCGAACAGGGCGTCGGCGCCCTGAAGCCACCCGGGCAGCAGGTCGAGCCACGCCCCGCTGCCGAGCGCGGTCCGCCGGACGCCGTCCAGCGGACCGAGCCGCGGCTGGTCGGTCTGATCGAAGAGCGAGCCCTGGAGCGGTGCGGTCATGGCCCCAGGGTAGCCCCTCAATCGAACAGGTGAGCTATTCACTGAACGCGGCCAGGTCGAGCCTGCTCAGCCGCTCCGGATCGGCCAGGATGTCGATCTCGACGATCAGACCGTCCACGATGGTGAAGCCCATGACCGACTTCGGCCGGCCCTCCGGTGCGCTGACCGTCCCCGGAGCCCCGTTGACCAGCGCCGGCAGCGCGAACTTCGCCCCGCTCCGGAACCGGAACGCCTGGCTCGCCACCGCGTGCGCACCGCGCACCTCCCGCGCGGCACCCGGGAAGCCGGCGCCCGTGTCCGCGCGCAGCACGACGTCGGGGTGCAGCAGCGCCACCAGGCCCTCGAAGTCGCCCTCGCGCGAAGCCGCCAGGAAGGCCCCGACGACCTCCCGTTGACGGTTGAGATCGGCGTCCGGCACCGGCGCGGAACCCTGCACCCGGCGCCGTGCCCGGCTGGCCAGCTGCCGCGCCGCCGTGGGCGTGCGCCCGACCATCGGGGCGATCTCCTCGAACGGCACCGCGAACATGTCGTGCAGCACGAAGGCCAGCCGCTCCGCGGGCGACAGCGTCTCCAGCACCACCAGCAGCGCCAGTCCCACCGAGTCGGCCAGCAGCGCCGCGTGCTCGGGATCGGCGGCCGCGTCCTCCCGGCTCACCACCGGATCGGGCACCCGTACGTCGTCCAGCGACGCCTCGCCCCGCGAGGTCCGCGAGCGCAGCATGTCCAGGCAGACCCGCCCCACCACGGTCGTCAGCCACCCGCCCAGGTTCTGGATCCCGTCCGCCCCGGTCCGGTTCAGCCGCAGCCACGCCTCCTGCACGGCGTCGTCCGCCTCGGTCAGCGACCCCAGCATCCGGTACGCCACCGCCCGCAGATGCGCCCGGTTCTCCTCGAAGCGCTCCGCCAGGAACTCCTTGTCGTCCATCGGCCCCATTCCCTCGTCGCTCTTCCCTCGGCGCACTGACGAACCGGATCCGCCCAATGTGACAGACAAGCGCCGCGGAGACCGGAGGGGATCCCCCCGGCGGCCCGGGTCACCAGCCGGCGGAGAGCCGTCCGCGGTGCGCGCCGCGCGCTGTCCAGCAGCGCCTGGATCTGGCGCCCCGCCTGATCGGCGCCCGCCCGCCGGGACGGGAAGGGCAGGCGGAGGCCGTCGAGGCCGATCTCGTACGACCGAGGCGGCGGCCAGGGCGCACGCCGCGAACCGCGTGACGCCGTCCCCCGCCTGCGCGGCGTACGCGACGCGCTCGGCCGCGGGGAGTGCGCCGAGGCCGCTGTTCAGGAGGCCGTTCGTCCTCGACGGCGACAGCTCCACGACCCTCCTCACGGCCACCGGCAGGCATCGCCGGGATCAGGGGAGCCTGGCCGCGTGCACGCGGTTGCGGCAGGATGTGCCCGTTTCCCCAGAGGAGGACGGGACCCAAGTGAACGATGTGAACAGCGAGTTGCTGGCACAGGCGGTCGTGGACAGCGTCACGCCGATGTACCCCGCGGTCTCCCCGGACGGCCGCACGGTCGTCTGCACGGCACGGACCGTGGGCTTCCCGGGACGTCCGCTCAGCACCCTGTGGGCGGTGCCCGCCGACGGCGGCTCCCCGCCCCGGCCGCTGACCGACGGCACGAGCTGGATCGGCGTCCCGCGCTGGGCCCCGGACTCGGCGTCGGTCCTGTTCGCCTCCGACCGCCAACTGCACCGCGTACGCCTGGCCGCCGGGGGCGCGCCGGACGGCCCCGCCGAGACCCTGACCGCCTGGCGCGGCGGCATCTCGGGTTACCTGCCGCTCGCCGACGGCCGTACGGTCGCGCTGATCGCCGCCGACGAACCCGACGAGGCCGAGGACGAACGCCGCCGGGCCGAAGGCGACGACGCGATGGTGTGGGGCGAGGGCACCGACCCCGAACCCCGTGCGCGCCTGCGGCTGCTCGACCTCGACACGGGCACCGTGCGCACCGTCGACGCCCTCGCCGGCCGGCACGTCGTCGAGGTGGCCGAACGCCCCGATGGCGGCCCGCTGGCCGTGCTCACCTGGGAGAGCGCGGAGGAGGACCCCGGCTGGCTCACCGCACGGCTGCACATCGCGGACACCGGAACCGGTGCCGTGCACGACCTCGGTCCGGCCGGGCACGCCGCGCAGCACCCCGTCTGGTGGCGGGCGGCGGACGGCTGGCACGTGGCCCACCTCGCCAGCACCCCGCCGGGAAACCTCTTCGCCCTCTCCGTCCTCGACCGCGCCGTCCCGTCCGGCGCCGGCCCCGGTCCGGTGCCCGAGCCGCGCAATCTGACCGAGGGCATGGAGGTCTGCCCCACCGAGCTCGTCCAGGTCACCGACGGCCCGCCGCTCGCGGTGTTCTCCGACGGGCTGGACACCGCGCTCTTCCGGCTCGACCCCGAAGACCTGCGGTTCCGCCGCCTGCACACCCGCCCCGGCATCGTCCACGCGCTCAGCGCGAGCCGCACGGGCGAGACCGTGGCGGTGCTCGCGGGCACCGCGTACGAACCCAAGGACGTCCACGCCGGGCCCCCCGGCGGGCCGCTGGCGCGGATCAGCGACACCCGCCCGGAACTGCGCGACATCCGCTGGGGCAGCCAGGAGCGCCTCGCGTACAAGGCCTCCGACGGGCTCGCCCTCGACGGCCTGCTGCTCCTGCCCCCCGGCCGCACCCGCGCGGACGGCCCCTTCCCGATGATCACCGTGGCGCACGGCGGCCCGTACGGGCGCTACAGCGACTCATGGCAGTTCCACATCGACCTGCCCCCCGGCCAGCTGCTCGCCACCGCCGGCTATGCCGTCTTCCTCCCCAACCCCCGCGGCGGGGAGGGCCACGGCCACGCCTTCGCGTCCACCGCGGTGGACGACGCCCTCGGCGGCGCCGAGTGGACCGACATCACCGACGGCATCGACCTCCTCGTCGCCGAGGGCGTCGCCGACCCCGACCGGCTCGGCATCGCCGGCTGGAGCCACGGCGGCTACCTGGCCGCCTGGGCCGTGACGCAGACGGACCGCTTCAAGGCCGCGTGGGTGGGCGCCGGCGTCAGCGACTGGGGCCTGCAGGCGGCGACCGGCGAGCAGGGACCCGTCCGCGAGTCCGGCGGCAGCGGCAGCGTCGGGTGGGAGGGCCCCGGCCCCCACCTCCACGACCGCGTCAGCCCGATCTCGTACGCCGCGCGCATCCGCACCCCGGTCCTCATCGTCCACGGCGAGGACGACGCCAACGTGCCGGTCTCGCAGGGCCTCTTCCTCCACCGCGCCCTGCGCCACCACGGCGTTCCCCACGAGTTCGTCGTCTATCCCCGTGAGGGCCACATGATCGGCGAACGCGGCCACCTGCTGGACCTCCTGCGCCGCACACGCGCCTGGTTCGACCGCCGGCTCACCGGCCCGCAGACCCCCTGACCGCGGCGCCCTACCGCCCTGCCCCGTACTCCTCGGGGCAGGGCGGCAGGGCGCCCAGGAACTCCTCCGTCGTGAGGACGGCGTGCGCGTACGCCGGCGCGTTCAGGTCGAGGGTGGCGTCCACCTCCTCCGGGCGGAACGCGCCGATCGCGCCCCGCACCAGCGTGACGTGGTAGCCCAGCTCCTGGCCGAAGCGGGCCGTGGTGTCGATGCAGGTGTTCGCGCGCATCCCGATCAGGACGATCCGCGACACCTGGTGCTGCTTCAGCTGGACGTCCAGGTCCGTGTTGGCGAAGCCGCTCGCGGACCAGTGCTCGTGCACCCGCACCTCGCCCTCGACGGGCTGGAAGTCCGGGTGGAACTCCCCGCCCCATGTGCCCAGGGCGAAGACCTGTCCCTTGGCGGTCGCCTCCTGCGAGGGGGACAGGAACTCCCAGCCGTCGTAGTCCCCGGGCGCCGTCCTGCGGTGCGGCACGAAGAACGTCCGTATCCCGCACGCCCGGGTCGCCGCGAGCACCTGCCGCATATGGTCGAGAAGCCCCACCCGCTCGGCGACCGCTTTCGTGCGCGGCCACAGTTTTCCGCCGTCGGACAGGAAATCGTTGTAAGGGTCGACCACCAGCAGACCGGTATTCGTGTCGTTGTATCCCGCCGTGTGCATACGGACACTCCCCATCGAAGAACCCCTCCAACGATTCTGTCCCCGAAGCGTGATCCGTACCCGAGGTGCAGGTCAGGGCCGGTCCGGGCTGTCAAGCCCCGAAAACCGGGGACATGACGCACCCCGTTCACCGGGCTTTATCGTGAGCCGTGGCGCGCGCGGAGCGGCGGCCCCTCCGTACCGGGCGGCACTGCTTCGCGAGTGCCGCACTGCCGAAAAGCCCGTGAAATACCGGCTTCCGGCATCCCGACGCGGATTCACTCCTCCCGGAAGAGATGCACATAATGGTGATGGAGGGCGCACGGGAATCAACATCATTTCCCGATGCCCTATGCCCGGGGAGAACGTCGTGAGTTCCATACCACCTCCGTCCGAACGCCCCACTGGCCCTCCGTCCGGACCGCTGTCCGGCCGGCCGTCGGGCGAGCACCCGCCGGCGACACCGGCGCCCCCGCCGCCATCGGGCGCACCACCGCCCGGCCCGCCGCCTCCCCCCGGCCCTCCGGGCCCGCCGAGCGGCGCGGGCCGTGCCGGCGAACCAGGTGAGCCCGGCCGCCACCGCGGACCCCCGTCCCCGTGGTGGCGGACCCGCCGCACCCTGGTGACCGCGGGCACGGCGATGGTCGTGGCGGTCGCGGTGATCTTCGCCTTCTCCTTCCTGGGCGGCACCAAGGGCGGCGGGGAGATCTTCCTGCAGAACGCCGCAGCGGCCGGCCCGGACCCCTTCACCCCCTCCACGGCGGGCAAGTCCGGCACCGCGGTCACCCCCACCATCACCCCGAACGAGTCCTCGGCGCCCGGCGGCACCCTCAAGGTCAGCGGCGCCCACCCGGGCCTGTACAGCGGCAAGCAGAACGAGGCAGCCTGCGACGTCGAGAAGCAGATCGCGTACCTCACGAAGGACCCGGCCCGCGGCAAGGCCTTCGCGGACACCCTGCACGTCAAGCAGAGCGATCTCCCCTCCCACCTGCGCTCGCTGACGCCCGTTCAGCTGAACTGGGACACCCGCGTCACCAGCCACGGCTTCAAGGACGGGAAGGTCACCGACTACCAGGCCATCCTCCAGGCCGGCACCCCCGTCCTGGTCGACAACCGCGGCGTCCCGGCCGTCCGCTGCACCTGCGGCAACCCGCTGACCGCACCCGACGCCGTCAACGGCACACCCACCTACAGCGGCCGCCAGTGGGACACCTTCCGCGCCGCCGGGCTGGTCGCGGTCGTCCCCTCGGACAAGCCGATGAAGACGCTCACGCTCTACGACCAGGACAGCAAGCGCTGGTTCGAGCGCCCCAGCGGCAAGGTCGAGGGCAAGCACGACCACAAGGTCGAAACCCCCAAGGGCCAGCCCTCCGACTCCCCGGGTCCGATCCTGCCCTCGCCCTCGACCGGCTCGCAGCTGGAGCCGCCGGGGATGACCCAGCCGCCGTCGAGCGAGGAGAAGAAGCAGCCGGAGCAGCCGCAGTCCCCGGAGAAGGGCAAGGAGGAGCCCAAGCAGGAGCAGTCCCCGGAGAAGGGCAAGGAGGAGCCCAAGCAGGAGCAGTCCCCGGGCAAGGAGAAGGAATCCCCGAAGAGCGAGGAGCAGTCGCCGAAGCAGGAGGAGCCCAAGTCCCCGGGCACGCAGGAGCAGTCCCCCAAGCAGGAACCGCAGTCCCCGGGCACGGGAGAGCAGCCCCAGAAGCCCCCCTCCCAGCCCGAGCAGCCGGCCCAGCCCAAGTCCTCGGGCGGCGGCACGGGTGAACAGCCCCAGGAACAGCCCGTCCCGCCGAAGTCCCCCGAGCAGCCCGTCCCGCCCAAGTCCCCCGCGCAGCCGCGCCCGTCGCTGTCCCCGGCGGCACCTCCGTCCGGCTGACGCACGCCGCCACCGCACGGTGAACAAGGCCCCGCCCCGCCTCCCGGCCGGGGACGGGGCCTTGCGGCGGCAGCGGGGGTGAGCGGTCGAACCGTCCGCTCCCGGGCGCGGCGTCCGGGCGCCGCCACGGGCCTGACACCCACCCGGCCCTCGGGGCTTCTGCGGGCCGAACTCGCAGGCCGGCGGCGTTGTCGGTCCGGTCTGCCAACATCCACCCATGCTCTACGAGACCTTGGTGGCCGAATCCCGCAGGAACGACGCGCTCGACGACGTGCGGTCCGCCGCGCTGGATCGCGCCCGATGGCTTGTCGACCTCCTCGAACGGCAGAAGAACGAGCTGCGGCTTCGGGAGGCCTCCAAGTGGCGGGAGCCGGAGGAGGAGTACGAGCGCTTCAAGGCCCTGTGCGCGGCGACCGGGGCGGAGATCGACGGACGGCTCGCGGCCTGCACCGAGGAGGAGGGCCGGGCCGGCGTCCTGTGCCTGCTGCTGGCGGCGCGTTTCGACGACAGGGGCCTGTGGCAGTACGACCGCGAGATCGGGTCCCTGACGACCCGCGTGCGCGGATGGACGCCCGGCGAGGTCGCGGTGATGCTGCTCCGCGTCACCGAGTACGACATGGGCTTCTGGTTCGCCGAAGCGCTGGGCAAGGTGCTGGACGCGGCCGACCAGCTCGACGCCGACGGCCGCCGCGCGGCCGCCCCCTGGCTCCGGCACGCGTACAAGAAGCTCATGGCCGCCGACGTGGAGGCGCGCCTGCGCGGCCCGCTCGGCAGGCGGCTGCGCCCGCTGCTGGCGGACGTGGACGAGGCACACATCCCCGAAGGACTGATCCCCCCGTACGCCCCCTGGGCCGCCGCGCTGCGCGACCGCGCGAACACCTCGCCGACGGCGGAGCTGGCCGGCTTCGTCCGGCATCTGGCGAGCCTGCCGGGCCCGCGTCCCACACGGCGGTGGCGGCGGACGTGCCTCACGCTCGGGGACGCCGCGGCGGCACGCGACACCGTCGCCGAGACGCTGCGGGTGCTGGCCGGGGGCGAACCGCTGTGCACCAGGAGCAGCGGCCCTTACACCCGGTGGGACACCGGCGGCTTCCACTACCACTACGTCGTCCACCAGAAGGACGGTGATCTGGCCCGGGGCGTCGTCTGGGCCGCCGCGCTGACGGCGGGTCCGGCCGCGGTCGCGCACCTGAGCGCCCTCGCCCTGCGGACGGGCGGTCCCGGGACCGACGTGGTCGAGGACCTCAAGCTGGCGGGCGCGGCGATCAACGCGCTTGCCGAGATCGGCGATCCGGCCGCGCTGGAGGCCCTGTGGCGGCTGCAGTCGCAGCTCAGGCACCGGGCGCTGCTCAAGCAGCTCGACACCGCACTGCTGACGGCCGCCGCGCGGCAGGGCATCACGGCCGGGCAGCTCGTCGAGCGCAGCGTGCCTGACCACGGCCTGGCGCCGGACGGCTCGCTGGAACGCGAACTGGCCGGCCACCGGGTGCGGGTGGCGATCGAGGACGCGGTGACGGTTCGGCTCACCTTCACCGGCCCCGACGGGCGGACGTCCCGCACGGCCCCTGCGGCGGTGAAGGACGGATGCCCGGACGAGCTCGCGGAACTCAAGGCCCTGGCCAAGGCGGTGCGGGCCACCCTGTCGGGCGAACGGGCCCGCGTCGAGGCGCTGATGTCGGCCGGGCGCACCTGGCCCTACGACGAGTGGTGCCGGTACTACCGCGACCACCCGGTCACCGGAGTCCTCGTCCGCGGCCTGATATGGGAGGTCCGGGGCGCGGAGGACCCGCAGGGCGCGGAGGGCGGCTGGCAGGCGGTGGCACCGGCGACGGAGCCGTCAGGCGAACCCGCGCACATCCGCCTGTGGCACCCGATCCGGGCGTCGCTGGACGACATCAGGGCGTGGCGGGCGCGGATCGTCGCCGAGCGGCTGCGGCAGCCGTTCAAGCAGGCGTTCCGCGAGATCTACCTGCTGACCCCGGCGGAGGAGGAGACCGGCGTCTACTCCAACCGGTTCGCCGCCCACATCGTGCACTACCTGCGGCTCTACGCCCTGTTCAAGGAACGCGGATGGCAGGCCAACTTCCTCGGCCGTTACGACGGCGGCCACGACGGCGTGGCCCGGGCCGAGTTCGGTGACGGGGCATGGCGGGCCTGCTTCCACCACGAGCCGGCCTCGGACGATGACAACGGCTACGCCCCCGACCACGCCGCGACGGACCAGGTCCGTTTCGAGCGACGGGACGGCCGGCGCTGGCACGAGGTCCCACTGGCCGAGGTGCCGCCGCTGGTGTTCAGCGAGGCGATGCGCGACGTCGACCTCTTCGTGGGCGTGACCTCGATCGCCGCCGACCCGGAATGGACCGACCGCGGCGAGGACCGATACACCGCGTACTGGCGGACGACCGGCTTCGGCGAACTGACCGCGAACGCGGAGGTCCGCCGCGAGGCCCTGCAGCGCATCCTGCCGCGCCTGACGATCGCCGACCGCTGCACGCTGCAGGGCCGCTATCTGACCGTCCGGGGCGACCTGGGCACGTACCGGATCCACCTGGGCTCGGCCAACATCCTGATGGAACCGGACGACGCCTATCTGTGCATCGTCCCGTCCCGCCGCAAGGCCGACACCAAGGTCTTCCTGCCCTTCGAGGACGACCGCCTCGCCCTGATCCTGAGCAAGGCCTTCCTGCTCGCCGCCGATTCCCGGATCACCGACCCCACCATCCTCCACCAGATCAAGCGGGCCGCCTCATGACCACCGTGACGTTCCGCGACGAGACCGCGACGGGCAAACCGATCGGCGCGCTGGAGGTCGCCGGACTCCCCGAGCGGATGACCGTACGGGAACTGATCCGGCTCCGCGTCCGCGAAGAGGTCGCCCGCCACAACGCCCGGCCCACCGACCGCTTCCACGGCCTCGTCCGCCCCGACGACGCCGAGGCCGAACTCAACGGCTACCGCCTGCGCGAAGCCCGTACCGTCGACTGGCGGCGCCAGGCCGACATCGCCGAACGCGCCTTCCTCTCCAACGGCTTCTTCGTCCTCGCCGGAGACCGCCAGGTCGAGGACCTCGACGACGTCGTGGACCTCAGCGCCGACCCCGACCTGGTCTTCATCAAGCTCGTCGCCCTGGCCGGCGGCTGAGGGGGGAATCGCCGCGGAACACCGGCCCGGCCGGGACCGCGGCAGGCGCACGCCGCGCGATCGCGGCCACGAGCCGTTACGTTGAGGGGAGAAGGACACAACTCCGCCTCGGGCGGGAGGCGCGTCATGCGCACCATCACTCTGCGCTGTCTCAGTGCGGCAGCCGGCCTGGCAGCCGTACTGGCGGGGGCCCCGCCGGCGTTCGCCGGCACATCGGGCCCCGGAGACACTCGCCAGCGCACCGAAGTCATCGAGGTCGTCGCCGAACAGACCCAGTCCAGATCCGTCGATCTGGGGAAGAAGGGTCTCAGCTCGGGCGACGAACTCGTCATCGCCGAGGACCTGTACCGTGACGGCCGGAGGGTCGGCGACCACAGCGTGGTCTGCACCTACATCCACCTCGAACCGAGCCAGTTGCAGTGCGTGGGGACCTTCGACCTGCCGGAGGGACAGCTCACCGCGCAGGCATTGCTCCACCTGCCACCCCCCAGCACGATCGACGTCGCCGTCACCGGGGGTTCGGGCGCCTACCGCACGGCCCGGGGCTATGTGCACACCGTCCCCGCCGGTGAGACGGAGCGGCGGCTCACCTTCCACATCACCCTCGACGAGCAGGCGGGTAGGTAGGGCATGACCATCGAATCCACAGGGTCCGGCACCCACGGGCCGCCGGACCTCGCGGGCCGGACGGTCGTGGTGATCGGCGGCAGCGCGGGCATCGGACTCGCGACCGCCCGCCGGGTACGCGCGGACGGCGGCCAGGCGGTGCTGGTCGGCCGCAACCCCGAACGGCTGAGGCAGGCCGCCCTCGAACTCGATCCCGTGAGCACCGCGGCGTTCGACGTCACCGACACCGACCGGCTCGAGCAGTTCTTCCGGAGCCTGCCGGGCCCGGTCGACCACGTGATGGTCACGGCCGGGCGCCCCTTCTACATGCCGCTGGAAGCGATGGACGTCGCCGCGGCCCGCCGCGAGTTCGGCGAGCGCATGGCCACGACACTCGCCGTGGCCCAGTACAGCCGCGACAAGGTCCGGGCCGGCGGCACGCTGGTGTTCATCGGCGGCACCGGCGGACGACGCCCCGGTGTCGGCATGAGCGTCGTGTCCGCCATGACCGCGGCCCTGCCGGCCCTCATCGCCAACCTGGCGCTCGAACTGGCGCCGATCCGGGTCAACCTCATCGCCGCGGGCTTCGTCGACACGCCCCTGTCCGCCACACTCCTGGGCGACGAACTCGAGGCCCGGCGCGCGGAACTGCGGGAGAGGCTCCCCATCCGGCGGGTCGTCGCCCCGGACGACGTCGCCGCCCTGGCGGTGCACCTGATGACCAACGACGCGCTCACCGGGGCGACGTACGACATCGACGGCGGCCAGCAGCTCCTCTCCCACTGATCTCCCGCCGACGCGCCGGAGCTCGGACCAGCGCCTGAGGGCATGGTCCCCAACGAGTTCGACCAGCGACACACGATGAGCGGACCACAAGCTGGCCGCCCGAGCGTATGCGCAACGGCGCTCGAACTTGATCAGAGTCCGCGGTTCGCGGGTGGAGGCGGCCTGTCACTGAAAGCTGGACTGCCCTCAGCCGCGCATGGTGGCACGCAGGCGCAAGCCGACAGTTGCGAGACCTTCGAAAGTGCTGACCTGGTAGCCGGGTTCCGGTCCCGGCGGCTCGCTCAAGCGGTAGCGGCGGGCGGTCTGCGCAGTCAGGAGCGTCAGCATCGCCATGGCCAGAGCGGCTCCCTCGCAGCCATGCGGCCCGGTACCGAAGGAGAGGAAGACCCCGGGTTTCGCCGGTGAGCCCGCATCATCGAGCCAGCGCTCGGGCTGGAACCGGTCCGGCTCGGAGTGTTCCCGTGCGTCGCGGTGGGCGGTGTAGGGGCAGACGAGAACGGTGGACCCGGCGTCGATGGTGTAGCCGGCGAGCTGAGTCCGTTGCGTGGCGCGCCGGGTCAGCAGCCAGCTCGGGGGGTACAGCCGGAGCACCTCGTACACCAGTGCCTGGGTGTATTGCAGGCTGCCCAGGTGGGTGCTGGTCGTCGCGGCCGGGTTCGCGGGCAGCAAGGCGGCTTCGGCCGCGACGCGGTCCGCTGCCTGGGGGTGCCGGGCCAGGTGGAGCAGGATCCATCCGGCTGCCCGGGAAGGCGTCTCGAAGGTGGCGACGGTGATTCCGGGGAGAGTGTCGAGGATGGCCTCTTCCGGCAGTAGGCCGTAGCGGGAGGAGGGCTGGAGCATCTGTCCCAGCACGTCGTCACCGAGCCGGCCCGATGAACGGCGCCGGCGGACGACGGGCCGCAATGCGTTGGTGAAGGCGACTTGCTGCCGTGTGCGGAACCGCCGTGCCGGTGTGGGGATCCATCGCGGCCATATCCAGCGCGAGGGGCGTACGAGCATCTCCCGGGCCAGGAAGAGTTGTGAGGCAAGGGGCAGCAGGGTGGGAGCGTCTTCGGAGAAGAGGTAGTGCAGGCCGATCTCCGCCAGGGCGTTCCGGACCGGGGGCAGAATCTCCACGTCCTGGCCCGTGGGCCACTGGTCGGCGAATCGAGCGGTCCTGGGCGCAATCTCACCGATACGGGCTGCAACCGCCTGCGCGCGCAGCCCGCGCATGCGGGCGGCGTGAGCGTGGGCGCGCTCCTCCGGCGTCGGTGCTCCGCTCGACCGCTTCAACGGCGGGAAGAGGGGCGAGGGCGCCTTGGGGAAGTCCTGCGCGCGACGCAGGACTGCTTCACACGGCTCGGCCGTAGCGGCTACGTAGACACCCGGCTCCAGCTGCCACACGTCCCCGCACTCGTCAGCGCCACGCCGCGCCAGCGCCAGCCGGTCGCGGCTCCAGGCCGCGAAGCTGCTCTCGGGCAACCGCGGCGGCTCATGCATTCGGCCCATGAGATCGTCCCTGGCCCTCGTACCTGTCCAGGCCGATGTCGCCGGCAGCGTCGCCGGGAGCCGGCGGACGCCCGGGGGCGCCCGCCGGCAGTGCGGTCAGACCTAGTCGTCGCCGGCGTACGCATCCCATTCGTGTTCCCCGTACGCACCGTAGTGGCGGGTGAAGGACAGTCTGCCGAGCAGCTTGGCGATCATGATGCACTCCTCTCGTCTGTCTGAGCCCTCCCTGGTCGAGGGTTCAGTAAAGAGGTTCTTGTCAGTGCCAAACGCTACATAAGCCATGTTGCCACATATCTCATATGGGTCATATTCGGGCCATAAGCCACACGCATGGGCATGAGGCGCGTGCTTGCGGGGTGGGTCCGCAGCCGGCCCACGTCGCCCCGGTGCCCCCGGCCGCGAGGTGTGGCGGCGCCGGTCACCTCAAGCTGGCCGCCTCGCACCTCGGGGCGGACGCGGTGAGTCGTGACGTGCCTTGATGAGGTAGGGAAGCCTGTAACAAGATCGACTGTGGCGGCTCGACAAGGTGATTGACAATGCAGCCTTCCACCGTGGGCCGCCACGGCGTCCTCGAGACCGATGCCGGCGGCGACTCCAAGGGCACCGGGCTGAAGAGACCACCCGCCACCGCAACAGGTGCCTCCGGCGTCCCACTCAAGACCGGTACAACACGGGTTCACGAGGACAGCCCGAAAGTCACCGTGAGTGGCCTGGATTCCTTCGATGCCTCTCGGGCTGCCGCCGGATACGCGCTTGCGGGCACCGCCCTCTGACATGGGCGGCCGGGTCCGATGACCTCTTCGGCGACCCGCCGCCCCGCGCCGAGCGGTCGGCTTTCGGCCGGGCGAGGACGGGACCGGTGCAAGCGCACCAGTCGCCCGCATCCGATCACGTTGCGGCCCGCCTCGCTGCGGCGCGCGGATGTATCGCAGACAGCCCGTGATGTCAGTGCTTGAAGGAGTCCTTGGTCCTCTCCTTCACGCCCCGCATCCTGCCCCGCGCCTCGAGGGCGGCGCCCTTGGCTGCGAGATTGTCCTTGTGCACCGCGTGGGCCGTCTTCCGCACGATCTTTCCGGCGACCTGTTCGGCCTTCGCCTTGGCTTTCTCCCCGGCACTCATCTCAGCACCTCCGCGGAGTCTCACTGACCGCGTGCCCTTGAGGCAGGGGACAAAACCACCCCGCGTGACTCGGCGACCGGGGACGGACGAGGTCCGCGGCCGCGCCGACCACCGGCCGTCGTGGCGAGGAGCGCCGAACGCCTTCGCCGGTAGATGGAAGTGCTCCCTCACCCTGCGCTGTCCCAAGGTCCGTGCAGCCGCCGTCCAGGCCCGGCGGCGCCGCACGGGCGCATCTGCCACCCCCGTCCCCTGCTCTTGTTGCGGCCCGCCCCGATACGGCGCGCAGCTCTGTCGCAGATGGGGCGTGATCAGTGGGGGCAGGAGGAAGAGCGCGACTCAGTGGGACTGAGTCCCGCGCTCGCTGTCGGCATCCACACAGGTCAGCGGAGTGATTCCGCCGGTTCCCGGTGAGTGCCCCCGGCAGGATTCGAACCTGCGCACACGCCTCCGGAGCGAATGCGTAGATCACCCGTCACAGCTCGCTGACCTGGGGTGGGGTCCTTCAGGGAGGGCCGGCGGTGCCAACTGTGCCGGAGGTGTGTCGCGCGCTCCCGCGAAACTCGCCCTGCCGGTGCGTGCTGCGGATCCGGACCACCTCTGCCCCGCCGGCCTCCCGGAAGGCGCCCCCCGGCGCTGCCCAACACCACGAGCACGACGGCCGGATGATCGGCTACATCACGAAAAGGGACGCCGTCGAATGGACGGAGGCGGGGCCATGTTCGCCGATGACGCCCAGGGGACCTGTTCAGCCAGGAAGAGGGGAAGGACACCTCTGTGCATCGACGGCCGGCAGGAGGTCGCCAACCGCCGGATCGAGGACCTGCTTCGCGAGTGCGAGCGATCACGCTCATTGGCGCGCGCTCGGATTGCGGCGGAGCCGGGGTCGGTGTGCGAACACCTCAACCATCGCCTGTCAGCTACGGCACCACGCCGGCAACGTCAGTACCCACACTTTTCAAGGGCTCTGGCCGAATTCGCCGTCACGCACGCCCAGTCGAAACGCCACCCATTCTTCTGCGGTGAATCGCAGCGGCGGCAGCTCCCTGTTCTGCGAATCGCGGACCGCAACCGCGCCGCCGCCGAGGTCTGCGACCTCCACACACGTCTTGTCCCACCTGTTGCTGTGGCTGCTCGTAACCCACTTTGCATCAGTCAGGTCTATTGCGTACAGCTCGGTCTTGGCTGCGTCCATCATGGGATCTCCTGTTGCTGTCGGATGGACGATCTCCTTTCCGCATCACCCTGATGGTCCTGATGTGCATCCCGCCCTCCTGGTCGGCTGTCCGCCCCGCCGCCCTGAATGCGCGGGCCGAACGACCTGCGGCACGGGGTGCTGCTTCTGCGAGCGTCGGGGCCGGCGCGGCCAGTACTTAGACTGCCTCGGTGATGCAGCGGTAGGCGGTGGTCGTGCCGACCCTGAACGCGGCCGCGAGCTGGATAGAGTCCTCTGCGTGGGACTTTGGCTGCTCAACAACCTGGACACGGCCAGCCTCGCGATCCTCATCGTTGGCGGTGTCGTTGTTTTGTCTCTCGTCGCTTGCCTGGTGACGCGCCGTGTTTTTCCCGAGTTGATCAATGGTGTGACCAATGATGTCTCCCGCACGGTACTTGAGCTGTTCGGAGCCATCTACGGAATCGTCCTTGCCTTCGTTATCGTGACCTTGTGGACCGATCTTGAGCAAGTTCAGGCAGTGGTGACTTCGGAGGCTACGGATCTCGCTGTGGTTTCCCGCAACGCACATTCGTTTCCGGACGATGTGCAGGAAAAATTGGATCGCGCGATCGGGGGCTACGTCCACGCTGTCGTGGAGGATGCGTGGCCGCTGATGCGCGACGGAAAAAATAGCCTCAGCGCGACATCGGGTAAGCTTGAGGCATTGTATGGAGTCCTCCAGGATTACAATCCTAAAAACGATTCCGAACAGGCCTTCTACAGCGCGTCGGTAGAGCGGCTGAACGATGTGACCGCACAGCGCAGAACCCGCATCCTGGCCGCAACGCAACATTTGCCTCCCCTCCTGGAGGTCCTCACCTACGGGGGAGCGCTGATCGTGATGCTGATCACCTTGCTTTACGGGGTGGAGAGCCTCAAGGTGCAGCTGCTTTTCGTAGGGTCGATCGCGTTGCTGGTAGGCCTGAGCCTCACCCTCGTCCTCGTACTCGAACACCCCTTCGCCGGCGAAGTGAGTGCGAGTCCGCATCCGTTCATGGAAGGTCAGCTGAGCAAATACTGGGGCAGGTGACGTGGTGAGGTCCGGCGAGAGATCTACCGGCTCATCGCTACTCCGTGTCCCGCAGCCGACACTGACGGGGCCTCTGCTTGACATCTGCAGAGGCGTCAACGCCCTCCCGAATCGTTCCTCAAGGCTTCAAGCGGGAATTGCTCCACGGGAGACGCCGCACCTTGACGGCCGTGTGGGCGATCGCGCCCGTAGGCGACCGATGGTGCACTTCCGCTCCCCGGGGACGTGGGTGCCCTGCTGCGCGAGCGTCACGGCACCCCTACGCCCAGCTCGGAGTGAGGTCGGAAAAGCCTCACTGCTGGGCCGTTGGAGTTGTGTGCCACCGCGGCAGTCGCTCGGCACTCGCGTCAGTCCGCCCATCGGGGTGACTTCGGCTGCTTGCCGTGTGACCCCCTTGGGTGGCTGATCCCAGAGGATGTGAGCGATCCGGACGGCGACGGGAGAGTCGTCCTCATTGGTGAGCCTGACTGCCGAGAATCGCTCGAATTCGGTGATCTCGCGTCCGTGGCTGTCGAGCGGCGCCCGCGCCGTCACCTCGTGCGGTCCGGCGCCGATCCGGGCGGTGGTCGTACTCTGCACCGTCACCCGGACATCCGCCACATCGTGCTTCCCGGGACCGGAGAACCGCAGGATGTCGATGGCCCCTCCGTACGGCACCGCCATGTTGCCGCGGTCGCCGCCGTACACCGTGCTCACCTTGACCTGCGGCAGCACATGATCGCTCTTGTCCACGGCTTCGAAGCTCAGGACCGGAACCAGCGAGGTCGCGGCGGTCGTCGAGGTGGGCGCGACGCCGGTTGCGACGTGTGAGGGGCGGGATGAGGGTGGGAAGGGGGAATATCCGATCGAACATCGAACGGAGTTCTCATGGAAGCGAGAAAGTCCGACCTGTACGCGCGTGACCTGACGGAAGCGCACTGGACCAAGAGCAGTAAGAGCACGACGAGCCCGTACTGCGTCGAGGTGGCGGAGCTCGGCGAGGGAGCCGTCGCGATCCGCGACTCGAACAACAGGGACCTGCCGTCCCTCCGGTTCACCGCGGAGGAATGGATGGCATTCCGGGACGGAGTGCGGAACGGCGAATTCGGCTAGGAAGCACCGCGTCTCACCCGCTTGACGGGCCGGCTCGCCGAGGCAGATCGACCGCCCTGGCAAGCGGGCCCGCCAAGCCCCGAGCCGTTCGCTGGGGCATATCGCCTACGGAGGCGCTGACTTCGGGGAGGCGGCGGCCACCGCCGAACGGATCAGTCCTGGGGGCCGCGGCAGTCGGTTCGCTGAAGTGGTACGCCACCCGGGTCCCCTACGCAGCGGAAGGACAGCGCCACGGAGTACGCGTCGCTTCCGAATCCGGGTTCGCCATGTTGCTCCTTTCCGGCCTTGCCGGCGTGGGCGCTCGGCCCGCACCCGCTCGGAAGCGCCCCGGTCACCATTACCGCCGCACCTGCGGCAGTCAGTCTTCGCCGGCCGGGCTTCACGATGTGCACTCCTCCCCCTTGATCATTGCGCGCGGGACGTTTCCCGATCGCTTTCGTCCCCCTTGCGGCGCCCCACCCGGGGATTCATGGCGCGGCCTGGCGAGGTGTGCGCGCGCTCCCGGGTAGCGACGGCATCGAGGTGCTGAACCGGCAGACCGGGACTGTGACTTGATACGTCAAGCCCATCGACGGACGGCCGGCGGTTGCGAACCACCGGATCGATGACCTGCTGCGCGAGCAAGAGCGGTGATCGACTCGCTGCGCGGACCGGCCTCTGGACCCATCCGGGGCCCTCGTCATTTTCGCCCGCTGACCTGCGCCGATCCCTCAAGATCCCGTCCACGGATAGTCGACAGGCCCTGTCCTACGGCCACTTCCGGCGGCATACGGCTGAGCATGCGCAAAGACCCCGCACTCAGCGTCCTGGCTGGGGGCGGGGTCTTTGGGCACCTCGTACAAGGTGCCCCCGGCATGATTCGAACCTGCGCACACGGCTCCGGAGGGCAGGCGTCAGGAGTACGGAAATGTGCTCTGACCTCGTCAAACGTCCAGGCCACGCTCCCCGCGCACGTCCCTCATCCGCTGCTCACGCGGAGGGCGGGTCGACGGGGCGAGCGCCACGGCGGCGGAGTTCGCCAGGGAGCAGCCCGATCGGGCGGCCGGCGCGTGCCTGGCTGTCCTGCCGCCGCATCTTTGGATTCGAATGTGCGATCGAATGGCGTGATGTCGTTGGGCGCCGAGGCCCGTGCCGGCGGGCAGTGGCATCAAGGCCGGCTCGCACAAGATCCGGCGCCAGGGCGGTCGCCGCATGGTGCAGGTGAAGGCGACGTTCCGCGAGGACGACGGCCGGCTGTTCCGTACCGCCGCACCTGCCGGGATGCCGTTCCGGGGCCGGCGGCGAGCGCCCCGGTGAACGGGCGCGCGCTCCGGGACGCCGCACGGTGACCCTCGCCCGACGGGGCATCGGGCGGCAGGGCCCGGCTCCGTAACCGGGGGGTGACGCATCCGGTCGGTATGCCGGTGTGGGGAGTACGGTGAAGACGACAGGGAACGTCGCCTACTGACAGCCGAGCCGAATCGGCTTCGGGAGCTCGGCGTATTCGCCGGGCTCCGTGCTGACGAGCGAGAACACCATGGCCGACTCCGACACCCCCCACCTTCCCGAACTCCTCCCGGACGAGATCCAGCGAGCGGTGAAACCCGGGACGGCACTGCTGAGGCTGGAGACGACCCAGGACCGCCAGGGAATCCTCGACGGTGCGTGGTGGCCGCGTTCCCGCGACATCGCCGCGGAACTTCCCAGCCTGATCGCCGAGTTGGTCCGTCATCTGGGCCCCATCACGCGCGTCGGCCTGGACACGGAGGCCTGGGACGAACTCCCCACGCGTCTGACCATCGGCGACCGGGTCGTGCACATCGACTCCTTTCCTGTCGGCGACGACACGGTCCTGATCACCCGCGGCGACCGGGACCACTTCTCCCTGCTGGTGGTTCCGCCACGGGCAACCCCTGATGCCGCGCGCGCCGCGATGGCCAGGGCGGTAGAAGCCGGCAACGTCACAGGGGCCGAACAGATCCTCATCGACACAGGCACCAATCCGGATCGTCCGGGGCGCGGGGAGGATGCAGGCGCGTCCGAGAACCCGACCGATCCGACGTGATGGTGCCGCCGAGGGATGATCATCGCTCGGCTTGTGCGACAGCCTGGCGATCAGGGATATCGTGAATACATGTCCGTTTATGTCAAGCTTGTGCTTGAAGCGCGGTCGCCTGCGGAGCCTTCCCAGGGGCCCCTGGACATGCAATACGAAGACAAGCCAGGGCTGGCGACCTACGAGTACGACGTGCACCCGAGCGGGGCCTTGCGGATCCTGCGCGTCTCCGAGAACGCGCCGCACATCATTGAGGGATTTTTCGGGCCCGGCGCATGGCTGCAGGTCACGGGCACGTATCTCCGAACGGGCTCCCAATACTGATCGACGGTCGGGCCCGTTCGACCGGGGCACCAATCCGCGCAGAGACCACGGCGTGCGGGTAGTGCGACGCCGGTTCGGTGAGCGCCGCCAGGTGGGGTCCCGGGCCAGGACGGCGACGGGTGCGCGGTTGCCTCCCGGCGGGTCGTGACGCCGGTCCCGGCGAAGCGGCCGGCGTCCCATTTCGCTGACCCGCACACTCCCCGCGGCGCCAGACCCCGTGCGTGAGCGTCACGCAACCGTGAACACAACGGCCCCGGCGCATCACACGCCAGGGCCGCCCTTCCAAACTGCCGCACGTGAGAGTGCACCAGTTCACCCCCCACTCTACTGCTGCCGGACTCTCGACGCGGAGACACGAATACCGAGAGAGCCATGTCCCGCACCTGCCGCGCGTCCGGACGCCCGACCGGTATGGCCGCATGCGGCGCCTACGGGAACAGCCCGAGCCGCAGCGCCGGAGGTCTCCGCGGACGGGGGCGCCGTCCCAGATCGGTCGGCCGGCGTTCGCCGGGCGGGCCGGGTTCGCCCGCCCCAGGCGCCCTGCCGGCCCGATCGGGTAGCGGCCGGTCAGTCACCCCCAGGCGGTTGCCGGCGGCCAGTCGGCCCGGCGGGCCCGGGCGGTGTCCGCTCGATCGAGGGTCTCCGCCGCCGCATGGCCCGTATCACCGCGGCTCGCCGTCACCCGAGGCGGAATCTCTCCCGCGTGCGGATGGCTGGTAGGGGGCGCGTATCCCGTGCCCGCTCCGGACTGGAACGACTCCACAGCCTGGGGAGCCTGGGTGGTGTCGACCGTGAGGTGCAGGCGGGTACCGCCCTCGGGGGTCGCCGGGTAGCTGCGCTGTTCCGTACCCGCGAAGGTCTGTCGAAGCGTTTCGGCCACTCGGCGGGCGGCCTCTGGGGACGCGGCGATGACGCGGACCTCGGCGAGCGCGGTCCGGGGCGGCGCCGTCCGGACGGTGTGCGCCGCGGACGGCGGGCGGTCCCCAACGGTGACACGACGGGGCGAGGCCAGCAACCGTGCGGGTCGCTGCACACTCGCTGCCGTCGAACCCGTGGTTCGCAGCCGACGACGGCTTCCGCCCCGCGGCTCTTCCCGCACCGTCCCGGCCGGTGAGCCCGCGGAATCGCCGGTGCTCTCCTCTGGGACGGCGACGGCCCGGCGACGACGGTACGGGAGGAGATCGCCGTAGCGGAAAGCGGCGATCCGCTGGTCGTGACGCTCGTTGAGCGCACGGATAAGGAAGGCGCCCACGGCGATCATCGCAAGGAGCACGGCCAGGCTGACGAGGAATGTCATCACGCCCACATCCCCGCGGCGCTGCCTGGCACCGCGGCCGCATCGGCCGCGGAGGGGCTTCCGCCTTCCGACTCCCAGTCCGCTTCGCCTCGGCGGTCGGATCCGACAGCCTGGAGAAGTTTGTCGTCCGCCATGAGGCCGCTCGCGGTGCGCCGGCACCGGGGGTCGGCCGCGGCTGCCATCAGCCGGGTCGCCGCGGCCAGATCACATTCCGGCGGGATGACCAGCAGATCGAGCCGGCCGGTGGTGTAGGAGAGCAGCAGCAGTTTGTTCGCGTCCTGATCGGTGAACCACCCGACGTGGACGACATGTCCCGAGGCGGGCACCCTGCGCGGGATCACAGGCCAAAGCGTGGGGCTCACCGCGACTCGGGTCACTCGCGCCCAGCGGCGATCCAATGTGTCGATCAGGGCCGGGAGTTCACGGGTGAGATCGCGGGAACGAGGCCACCAGGCTCCGTCCAGCAGACCCCGGGGGGCATTGGCCGGCTTCAGTGCCAACCGAGGCGGCGGCATCGGTGGTGAAGACTCCTGCCCATCAGCGATGAGCGGGCGGTCGAGGATGATATCCATGACACGGACCTGACTCCGGGCGCGTCATCGCCTGCCCGGGATGGTCGTTCGCCGGGAACGACACCGGCATGAGGGCCCGTGTGCGAAATGCTCCTGGTATCTCAAGCGTACTCCGACGGGGACCCGACGGGGCCGCGCTTCACTAGCGGGTTTCATCGCAGACGCTGGTCACGTCCGCTGGAGTGGTGTATCGGCGGCCACTCGTGATCTCGTTTTGAGGCTATGCGGTGAGTTCGGTCGGCAGGACGGTGTCGTCGTTTCCTGACTCGATCGGATGGAGGCGGGCTTTGGCGAGGAGGTCGCGGCCCATGTAGCGGCGGCCTCGGTCCACTCGTCGTTCTGTTCGGCCAGGACGGCGCCGACCAGGCGGATCACGGCAGTGCGGTCAGGGAAGTTGCCGACCACGTCGGTGCGGCGCCGGATCTCCTTGTTCAGTCGTTCCTGCGGGTTGTTCGACCAGATCTGCCGCCAGATCTCGCGTGGGAAGGCAGTGAAGGCCAGCAGGTCGTGCCGGGCGGCATCCAGATGCCCGGCGGCCTTGGGGAACTTCTTCTCCAGGGCGTCCAGAACCTGTTTCATCTGCGTGTGGACTGCGGTGGCGCCGGGTTGCCCGAAGACCGTCCACAGCAGCGCGGCCACCCACGGCTGGGCCGATTTCGGGACTTGCGAGAGCAGGTCGCGGGCACAGTGCGTGCGGCAGCGCTGCCACGAGGCGCCCGGCAGGAGCTGCTGTACTTCGCTGCTGTACCGCCACCGGAGCGCGCCGAACGCCCGCAAACCCCGGTCGCCGCGCATCGGCGTCCAAGCTCATCCTGCCCCGTCCGTCGCTGTCGGCGTCACGTGGATCCCAGCCCCTACGCCGCCGTCGGCAGACGTCTCCCGGTCGTACAGGCGCTGGTACTCAGCGACCGTGTCACCGAACTGCCTGCCACCAAGTTGCTGAAGGCGGCCATCGCGGCGGTCTACAACGATGGGCCCGGTCCCGATCCACATGTGTCGCGTGTTCTTGGTCTGTACGTATCTGGAGCTCTGATACCAGAACTCCCACCCGAAGCGATGCTCCCGGACCTCGATGATCACAGCAGTGACGTTCCGATCCGGAGGGTCCGACTTGATCTGTGCGAGATAGGCGTCAATGATCTCTCTGGCTCGCTCGGCTGTGATCACGGCGCGAGTGTACGTACAGAGCCAGGCGCCGGAAAGCGTCCCTAGGCAACCAGTTCTTCTGGAAGTGACCCGGGATCTGCCGATGGAGCTGTCTGGACAATCAACGCTGTGACCTGCGATCGAGTGGGCAACGGTTGTCCTCCACCGCGCCGAACGTGCCCGACGCCGCGACGTGCAGGTACACCAGCGCGACCAGGGCTCGCTGTGAGGGTCGGAGCTTGCAGCGGCGCCGCAGGGCGGGCCGGGTGTCCCAGTCGAAGGTGATCGCATGGAGCTTCCTGCAGAATTTACCGAAAACCTATTGACTCGCTACATATCGTATGCATCATGGTTTATAGGCCATAACACCGAAAGAGTCGCAAAGTCGATGAGGACGTCTAGTCGGCGGAGTGACTTGGACAGGATGTGGTTCAGGCCCCCGGCAAGCCGGCGCGATACCGAGGCGACAGTGACGACTGAAGCTTCAGGACACGCGCAGTACTACCGGGGACTGTTTTGCCCTCGGAGCCTTCGCACGGGCCCGGCGCCGGTGCGAAGGCTCTGGCACGCCCACCCTCCCAGCGGAATCGACGAGCAGCAGGCGTAGCCCGTTCCTGCTGGCGCGACCTACTCATTGATGATGCCGGGGCTCATCGTGAAGGTCCTGGCCGGGACGACCCGGTACGCGCTCGTGACGGTGACGAGGCTGTGTTGCCCGGAGCCCAGATGCAGGTCCGCGCGGCCAGCCTGCTCGGGCTTGGTGGGCGTGTCGGGGTTGTGTGGCGAACGCCGAGAGACAACGAGAGAGGGCGGGAGTCAGTGAGACTGACTCCCGCCCTCTTCTTTCGGCATCCGCCCTGGTCAGCGCTTGATCTGCGCTGACTACCGGCGAGTGCCCCCGGCAGGATTCGAACCTGCGCACACGGCTCCGGAGGCCCTGTGCGTCCCACCTATATTGGCTGGCCAGAGTGCCGGGTCCATGCTCAGGAGGCATGCCTGTCCATGAATGGTCCGCTGGGCCACCTCTGCCATCTCGGCCGGGCGAGGAAGTCGTTTAAGACTGCGACATCAAGCGCGTTGCCGTTTGTGGCTTTCCGGGGTAGTCCGGGTGTCGAGACGTGATGTCGGCTGTCTTGCGAGCCACCCCGTTGGCCGGGGGAGAAGTACGTGGACTGGCACGGCGAGTGCGTCTTCGCTGCGTGAAACATAGCGGGGCCTGGTCAGCTGCCATCGTAGGCAACCTGTACTCGTATGGTGCCCTTGGCCGTGTGCAGGAACGCGTCGCCCTGTCCGGCCAGAGCTTCGGCCCCGGTCTCGTCCAGGATGATACGGCTGTCGGTCGCGGTCTTGACCCTCAGGGCGAGTTGCGCGGGGAAGTTGGAGCGGATGGTCGTCGAGATGACGTCCGCGCTCGGGCGCTGCGTGGCGGCTATGACGTGGATTCCCGCAGCGCGGGCCTTCTGCGTCAGGCGCCTTAGCAGCGCTTCGATCTGCTTCTTCTCCTCGGGATCGCTGGTGAGGTCGGCGTACTCGTCCAGGACGATGACGATCCAGGGCTTCCGGTCTACTTTGTCGACCTTGGCGTTGTATTCGACAAGTTTGCGTGTGCGGATCGCCTTCATGTCCTTGTAGCGCACGGCCATCTCCTTGACCGTTTCCTCAAGAATCTCGATGGCGTCGGCGGCGTCCATACCGATCACGCCGTCAAGGTGAGGGTCGTCCTCGAAGTCGACAAGCTCAGTGCCCTTGGGATCGACGAGGCGGAGTCGCAGGGTGCTCTTGTCGTACCGGACCAGGCCTTTGAGGATCGTGTCCAGCGCGACGGACTTTCCTGATCCGGTAGTGCCGGCCACCAGCAGGTGTGGTGAGTCAGCGGAGGACAGGTCAATGGTGACCGGGTTACCTTCGATGTCGGCGCCTAGCGGGGCGATGAGGCTCTCAGAGTCGGCCGGGCACCGCTGCCACAGCGCCTTGGCATCGACCCCGTACTTCTCGTCGTCAATCTTGGGGATCTCGAAGAGCACGGAGCCGCGATCGCTGCGGGTGCGGATGCTGAACCCGGAGGGAAGTGTCAGGGCCAGGAAGATCTCGTCGCGCCGGTTGGTCAGCTTGTCCACGGTGACCCCAGCTTGGGGGATGAAACGGAAGATGTAGAAGCCGGGCCCTTCCTGCCACATGCCGATCTCCGGGGAAGTGACCTTGACGTTGTGGCGCTCGAAGACGTCAAGGATCTTGTTGTATCGAAGCCTCAGCTCCTCCTCGCCGAGCCCACCACGGTGAGCTTTCAGAAGGACAGGGTCCACCTTTGTAGCGGTGTGACGGGCAACTACCGAGCTCGGTACGGCCGCCAGGGCAGTCTCTCCGACGACCCCGACAGATGCCGTCGGTTCTTCCGAAGCAGGCAGTTCCGCGGGAGTTTCTGCCGAGGGCGTCTTGTCGCTGGTGTTTGGGACCTTCAAGCTCAAGTTGAGCTCCCCAGAGACAACAAGGGGTTCGGCATTGGCGGGGTCCTGGCTGGCACGCAGAGCGCCGATGAGGTTGAGCAGTTCGCGCTTGTTCAGCCTCAGCAGGGTGTGTTTGCCGAGGCTTCCGACCGGGGGGGCCGGCTGGTCGTCCTCGGCCGCGATAGCCACGACAATCCCGGTGATATGACCGAGTTGGACATCTCCGGAGCGCAGGGCGTCAAGGACCGCCGCCTCAACTTGACGTTGGTCGTCGTTGCCGATCACAGTTCGGGCTGGAAGTTCTGCGGCCTGTGAGGCGTTTCCACTGGTCTGAGCTATCGCGGCTGCAAGCTCATCCAGCCAGAAGCGGCGGTCGTGGCGAGCCTCGCCGTCCGAGCGGAAGGCATCCTTGCACAGGTCGGTGGTGCGGTTGAGCTGCTCCTCGGCCGAGCCGACGTCGAAAATCTGGCGGAACTTGGACTCGGCGACCAGGACATCCAGACGAACCGTGCCGTCGTCCTGGACGGTCAGCACGAACCGCCCCAGATCGGCACGGGTTTTGTGTCCGCGGCCGAACCAGCGGTGGTGCTCGTCGAAGCTGATCCAGGTGACCAGGCTCGTGCCCTGCCGAGACACGGGAAACTGCTGGTCGATGACGAACCGCGTTGCGACCAGGCCGACGACTTCGTTGACCGTGGTGCCGATGCCGAGGGAACGCAGCACGGCGCCAGGGGCCACGTTGCGGCCGACCTCGTAGAACCGCTTAGCGGTACCTTCGGAGTCCTGTGGGGTGACGACACCGATCTGCTCCAGACGGCGCCGCAGTCGTCGGACGACGAACTGTTTACCCGTCTGCGAGCTGACGATGAGGGTGTAGGACTCATTCTTGCCGACACTGGGCTTGACGAGGATGACGTCAGGACGGTTGCGCAGGGCATCGATCTGCTCACGGCCAATGAAACTGTCGAGGGTGACGACCCAGTGGGCCACGTGATGCAGGGTGGCAAACAACTTCTGATGTTGGTCGAACTGCACCTGCATCTCGAAGTAGTCGATGCCGTCGACACTTTCCCGGGAGACCGGGGAGCGGCGGTCGTAGCGTACACACAGGGTGGACCAGGCTTCGAGAATCTCGTCGGCGGTCTCGGGCAGCAGCGCTCGTACGACGTTCTCGCTGGTCTGAACCACATTGTGTGAGGCCGGGTGCTTCCAGAGATCGAAGTAGCCTGACAGAGAAGCCTTCTTGGTGCTCTGATTGATGCTGGTCTGGGTGCCGAACAGCGCCGGAGCCAGGGCGAGGTCGATGGTGTCCTCAAGCCCCGACAGGTCTGCTTCCTGGTCGGGCTCCCATGCCTGCAGGATAAGTTGGACGTCGGGCAGGAAGCTGTCCTCAGACATCTCGGTGCTGGAGAATTGCAGGTCGAAACCCTGGATGATCTCGTGATGGGTGGCCTGGGGAGCCAGCACGACCAGATCGAGCTTCAGACGAGGGTTCTTGGCCTGTACCTGCTTGGCCACGCGCATGGGCAGGACAGGGTCGCCGTTGCGGTCCAAAAGTAGTACTCGCAGGCCGTCGAGCTTGTGGGGGTAGGTCGTCAGGTAGTCGGTGATGACGCGGGCCATCTCATCGATCGCGGTCTCGTCGACGCTGGAGAGCCATTCCTTGGATTCGTTGCCGCCATGACGGACCGGAGCGTACTCCTCGTGCCCGGCCGATTCACGCATCGGAATGGCAACCGTGCCGCCGGGCCCGACGAGGACCGCCGGCGTCCCGTGGGGGGAGACACGGTCGATGGCATCGAAGAAGAGGTCCTCGTTCTCTTGGTTGAGGCTCAGACCTCCCTCTTTGTTCAGTGCGATCTTGATGCTGGCAGCGGCCTCCGCGTAGTTCTTTGCCAGCCAGCGCAGTTTCAGCGGGTGGGTGGCCAGCATCATCATGCGGTGATCGGTCAGCCTGACGACATCGGTCAGGACAACGGCCTCAAGGTCTGCGTCCGGAGCGTTATCGGGAACCAGGGTGGTGCGAGCTTCACGGAGGATACCTTCCCACTCGCGTACGTACTCCTCAATGTTCTCGGCGTCGAGCCCTTCGGAGAGCCGCTTGAAGTGCTCCCGCTTGAGGCGCTCCAGCTGGCCAGCGAAATGTGATTCGGGGGCAGGCACAGAATCATCGGACTGCCACTGCCGGGGGTCGTTGAATTTGTCGAGGAAGGTGTCGAAGGTCAGATTGCTGGGATAGCCAGGGGGAGTTCGCCAGCCGTGAATAAGGGCTGCCAGGGCGATCAATCCGGGGATACCCAGGGGGTCCCAGCGAAAGCGTCGCTGGGCGGCACCGTCCATCTCGACCAAGATGCGCAACGGGGCCCACTCGGTGTTCAGGTCGAACGGCTCGTTCTCTTCCTCCGGCAAGGACGGCTTGGCCCGCTCCAGCAGACCGTCCTTGATCTCCAGAGTCAGACGAAGACCTGTGGAGTCCTGGACGTCACGCAGGGTGCATGCGTACAGGAAGGCAAACAGCCAACGGCTCCACCGCCCGGCTTCCTGGTTGCCTTCAAGCCTGACGACAACGGAGCCTTCCTCTTCGTCGGAAAAATAGGTCAGCTCGCGCAGCAGTGCACGCAGTGGGTCCTGGACGAACTGAGAGTCCGGGAAGGCGAGCTTCTCCACTTTGCGGCGCGACCGCTTGGACAGCAGGTCGGCCAGCGGTTCGGCCCCATCGGCGGGCGCCTCGTCGAGGAAGCGCTGTGCGGATTCCTGGTCTCCGCGGTCGAGCGCGTCTTCGATCACCATGGCATCGAACTCGTCGACCCGCTCTGCGGCGTTCCTCTCGATCTCCTGCCGGACCTGCTGGCCCAGGCCGGTCCTTTTGGATTTTTGCTCGAAGACCTCGAGCCAGAGGGCCAGGTCCTGCTCGGAGCGCAGCTGACGAGGATTCTGCGGGGTAGGCCCACTGCGATTGAGGTTGAGTACGAGGCTGCGCATGCGCGTTCTGGCAGTCTCGGAGTCCGCACCGATGTGGCCCAGGGACTCCTCGCTGAACTCGGCCGTGGCGATGCGGTCTATCAGGTCGTCTTCGGAGATTTCCTTGCCGGTGGGCTGTTTGAAGGCACTAACCCAGACATTCTTCTTGATCCGGGCGGGCAGCGCGGCGGGTTTGATGAAGAGTTCTCGGTCCGGGAAGAGGTCAAGAGCGGGCAGGGCTGCAGAGATCTCGCGGCAGACCACGTCAGGGGTGTGAATCTGAGTTGCTGCGACCTTCTGCGCGGTCTCAACCAGGAAGGCCGCCCAGCGGTGCAAGGAACGGGGCTCTTCATCGGTGACGGCACGCCAGATCTCGGGCAGGGCGGTGACCATCAGGGCCGGAACGGTGCCGCTACCCGCCTCCTGCCATGCTTCTGCCATGAGCCTGTCGAACCCGCGCTCGCCGGAGGCATCGTGGTAGTCGCCCAGAATGGCGGCATCGTCAAGGACGTTCATGGCCGCCAGCCCCTGTGCGTCCGGAGACTCCCCCCACTCGAACAGCAACACGGCCGTACCCTGTCCCGAATTTCGCCACTTAGTAAGCTGGTCCTGCGGATCCAACAGGTAATCAACAGGTACGCCTTCGATCGGCTCTGAGGTGCCGACCTTGACGACAACCTGAAAGTCCGGCGACTCCAACAGCCTCTGGGCCGTGCGACGGAGAGCCCAGGTCACGGTCGGCCGATCGAACCCGCTGACTCGCAGGACGGCACGGGCTCCGTTGATCTCAGTGACCTTGCGGAGCGCTTCGTCGGCGACAAACCGACCGAGCGCTCGGATGCTGCTGTCGGTCACCGGGGCTCCCCTCGAACCATGCTGGTTGCATCTGAATATTGAGTGAGCAGACCGATAGCGGCCAGCTTCTCCCGGAACGCTTTGCCGTTGTGGTCAAGGATCGATGGGTCGACCTCATAGGCCAACGGGCTCGCAGCCGCGACCTTGTTCTCCACCACGAGCCCGTACTTCTCGTACAGCAGCGCGCAGAACTGGTCAAACTCCATCTCCGTGCCCTGCGGGATGGTGGCAGATACCAGGCCCTCAAGCATCGGGGGCTTCATGGTGAAGTGTCGGCGCCCGACCGTCGCATTCAGGGCTCCCACAGCGGCGAGGGTCTCACTGAAGAACGCTCGGGGCGAGGCGACCGCGTTGCCGGCCTCCTTGGTGAATCTTTCGTAGCGGAGTTTTCTGACCTCGTCCCCTTCGGCTTCGATTTCGTCGATCATTTCCCGAGCCTGGACGTTGATCGCGTTGACGATGTCGTTGCGAAAGCCGGTGAGGTTCTTCTGCGACTCTCTGCGCAGTGGGGTTGCCTCGTTGCCGAAGTCCAACAGGATCGACTCGCGATCGGTAGCGCCGAGCTTCCTGCGTGCAAGTTGCAGCTGGTGGCGCGCCAAGCAGTAGGGGACCCAGTGCATGAGGCTCTCGGTGCGCTTGGCTCTGGGAACCGTCGCAGTCCGAGCGACGATGTTGCGAGCCCCGTTCCTCAGCAGATCAGGCCACGGGCTGAGATCCTCGTGCAGCGTGATTTCTGCGTCTGAGCCCTGCACGGGCGCTTCGTCGTAGTCGAAGTCGTGCGCGCTGAGGGCCTTGGCAAGGTTGCCCAGCGGGGTTCCGCTGTCCTGTACGAGGTCGCCCAGGCCCTGTCGGGTCGCTTCCTTGCGGCCAGGATCAGGGTCGCTGCGTAGGACCTTGTATGCCCAGCTCCCACCATCGCGGAAGAGGTAGCGCTCGATATTCGGAGCATTGATGCCAGCAGCGACCTTGCTGGCCTGCTTGCGTTTCTTGGCGCTCTTCTTGGGGGAGGCATCGGTTCGCTTGATTCGTCGGTCGACTGCGTCGTAGTGGATGAGCTCACCGACGAATGGATAGATGTGCGCGCCGAACCAGCTGGGCTGGCTACGACGCCCAGGGATCTCGACTAGCAGGGACGAGAACAGGGCGTGGAGCGTTTCCATCGTCTCGGGAGAGTCCAGCTCAACGGCCTTGCCGAGTTCTTCGTCGCCCTCGACGATGCGGGTCCTGGTCGCGATCCGCCGGGCCAGGTCGTGCGAGGTCCTCTTGTAGGCCATGTCGGCTCCGTTGTCCAGGAGCCCTGCGAACTCCGCCGGGTCGTCCTGATGTGCCAAGTAGACGCCGCGGGTGATCGCGAGCATCTCAAGCGGGACGTAGAAACCGCGGCCCTGCTGTTCGAGATTCACCCCGAAAAGACGAAGGACGACCTCTGCCTTGGAACGATCAGCCATCACGCACGCACCGACCTGATCTTGTCGCCGACGTCGATCATGAGCTTCCTCATGATGTTGCCCACCAGTACCTGAATCTCGTCGTCCTTGTTCGACGAGTCAGCCAGCTCTGCCAGGGATCCACTCAGGCCGCGAATCTCTGCCTCGTGCTGGACCTCGCTACGCAGGCCTGCGGCCCACCGTGTCAGCAGCTCGAAGCGCAGAAGGTCCGCTTCCACCGAGACTGCGTCCTGGTCAGGGGCGACGGCCGGGATACGGATGTAGATGGCCCGGTTGAGCCACTCGACGGCGTTCTGTATCTCAGGGGTGACGCCCGTGCGACCTTCCTTTTGCCACTGGCTGACCTGGTCGACGACCTCGACGCCCTTGCTGGGCACTCGTCGGGAGATCACGGCCGCGTGGGCGCGGTGGGTGAAGAAGGCGGGGTCGAGTATGAAGAAGTCAGGGTTGCTTCCCGCCCGGTGGATGCCCTGGACGGCCTCCAAGCCCTTGAGGAACCGGTCTCGCACTCTGGTGTCTGCCAGGTCCCGGTTCTTGTCCTGGACGCTGACGAAGTCATCGCCGGCCTGCAGGCCCATGCGGGCGAACCGGTCCTTGTTGTCGTCGCTATTGAAGAAGTCAGCTCGTCGCAGGAACGTGTACAAGCCCCGCAACTGTTCGGCCTGCTTCTGGACGTCCCGACTCGTACGGACCTTCTGCAGGTAGCTGCTGGCGTCCGCGGGAGGGAAGTCTCCGGCTGTGTCCGGGTCCAGTCGGTCGTCGACCTGACGACGGGAGACCTTGCCCGGGTCCAGCTTGCGCAGCGCCAAGAAGGCAGGAACGAGATGACGCTGTTGCTGGGTCAGCCGATCACCGAAGAGCGCCTGGTGGTAGAAGTGGGGAGCCTGCCACAACCTGCTCGAGCGCGACCACTGGTACTTGGCATGGACGTTCTCACAGGACAGGCCGCCAGTGAGCATATAGCTCGTCACTGACAGCGCCTGACGGGTCGTGATTACGGCCCCGGTGCGCTCGGCCGCGGCGAACACGTCCCGGATCGCGGCCCGGCGCTGAGGCCCGCGGGTGGGATCGCTTAGCTCGTTGCGGTTGGCCAGGATTGGGCAGACCTTCCGTGCATCACAGGTCTCGCAAGGCTTCCACCGCGACCATTGCGTCGTCGTCCACTGCTTCAGGACCCAAGGGATGAGCCCACCGTTAGGGCTGTCGGCCGCTACGGACTGGTAGTTGAGGTTGATGACAGTAACTGTGCCATCGGGGTCGCTGACCTGCCCGCGGACAATGCCTTCCGTGAGGGTCTTCACCAGAATATTGGCGCGCCCGGTGCCGCCTTTGTCGATGTTGTCGTCTTCGGCGACGCACTTACGTAGCTGGCCCTCGTTTGCGCAGATGATCGCGACGCCCTCGTCCGGAGGGTCAAGCAGCTCCACGAGCTTGCGGGCGCCCGCCTCCGGGCTGAGCTCGCTGAGATCCCTGAGGATGTACAGCGGACGTCCGCTACGGGTCCAGCCAGCAGGGCGGCTGGCGTTGCCGGCCCCAGACAGCTCGCGGAAAACTGTCTTCCGGACGACATCTGGTGGGATCGTCTCAGCACCGACCTGCAGCTCGGCCAGAAGGCTGGCGCACAGGCTCGTCTTGCCATGCCCGGCGTCCCCGGTGAGGACGATGGTCTTCGCGGTCGGTCGCTCAATGGCGTTCAGCAGGTAGCTCAGCGTCACGACGGGGAACAGTGCCTGCGTCCAATCTGCCTGCAGCTCGTAGATCATCTCAGAGGTGTCGACGTCGAACGGCTGGTAACGACGTATCCGTTGGACGTGTTTGTTGACCTCTAGCGGCATGCTGCTGTCCTTCGTCGACCGAGCTGGGAGCGCTGCGGAAGTCTAACTGTGGGCACTCGTGACGATAAGTCAAATGGCATGTCAGAGCGCTGGAGTACGTCTGGTTCGCCAGCACGTGACTGTGTCAGGATCTTGAGAATCCTTGACCATCGTCCTTGGTGCTGAGGCGCGCTCGATGTTGACTGCGATCGCGGGTAGGACGTGCGAGACGTGGACCTTGACGACGCCTCGGTAGCAACAGCTCTCCCCTCGACGGCCGTTGACGAGCTCGTTCAGGGTGCCCTTGATGGTGGAAGGTGAGGCGTAGAACCTTCCTGATCGGCACGTCAGGGGCACTCAGGTACCGGTCTGCCGCTCGCGCTCATCCTTGATCGAGTACGATGACGGCTCGTTCCGCCAGTTCTACAAGCAAGCGCAGATAGGGGTCACACGTGGGCGAGCGGCACCCTCTGCAGGCCAAGCGGCGACCGAAGTTCGAGGAGGGCATCGGCTCTCTGCGAGTCGTGGACCTCTTCGCCGGCTGCGGTGGCCTCACCCTCGGTATTGCCCAGGCAGCCCACAAGCATGACGTCGCGCTCGATGTTCGTCTCGCGGTCGACTTTGAGGCAGCCCCCACCAAGGTTTTCAAGGCCAACTTTCCCAAGGCCAACGTCCAAGAGGCATCCGTTGAATCCTACTTCGACGGTGACCTCGGGGCCTCGTTGACCGATCAGGAGGCCGAGACTGTCTCCATGGTGGGTAAGGTGGAGCTACTGATCGGCGGGCCTCCGTGTCAGGGGCACAGCAACCTCAACAACCACACTCGCCGTAATGACCCCAAGAACCGCCTGTACCTGCGCATGGCTCGCGCCGCAGAGGTTCTGCGCCCCCGTGCGGTCGTCATAGAGAACGTGCTGGCCGTTATCAATGACAAGCAGCAGGTGGTCTCCCACGCCATCGCTCACCTTAAGAGGCTTGGATACGACGTCGCCACGAGGCATATCGACCTACTCAAGCTCGGAGTCGCTCAGACACGTAAGCGCCACATACTGCTGGCCGTCCGCGAAGACGCGCTGCCTACTGGCGTTTCGGCTGCTGACTTGCTGCAGATCGAGGACCACGACGCCTCACCCCATGACCTGCGTTGGGCGATCGGCGACCTGCTCGACGTTCGACCGAAGTCTTTCTTCGATGAAGCTTCCGTACCCAGCGCGGATAACCAGCGGCGTATGAAGTATCTCTTCGAGAACGACGAGCACAATCTGCCGAACGAAGAGCGCCCCGAGTGTCACCAGGGCAAGCACAATTACATCTCAATGTACGGCCGCTTGTGGTGGGACCGTCCGTCTCAGACCATTACCAGTGGTTTCAGTACGATGGGCCGCGGACGCTTTGTCCACCCTGGTGTCCCGCGATGTCTGACCGCCCACGAGGCCGCGCGAATCCAGGGATTCCCGGACTATTTCAACTTCGTCGACGAGAGAGCCAAGCCTCGCTACGAGCTCACGCGCACCGAGGTTCAGGTCATCATCGGCAACGCCGTACCTCCACCCCTAACCGAGGCGCTGACCTCCAAGCTCTTCGACACTGACGTTCTGCAGACGAAGGGCGACGCTCGCCAGCTGCTTGAGGACGACTTTACTGCCTCTGCTGTCGACCTCGCCTGCTGAGCCTGCAACGGGCTGATCCCATCCAGGTAGACGAATGCCCGCTGATGGCCTAGTAGTTCCCGCACCAGGTTGGCGTGGCCTTTTCCGTTATGCGATTGGCAAGCCTCCCTTGGCTGCTCCATGCGTTGCGGTCACCAATCAACGGTCATGCCATGGGTTCGACGGTGTTTCAGAAGTGGAGTCAAGGGTTGGCCGGCAGGGGGCGGTGGTGTCGGCCGGATAGGTGGACGCCCGCTTTAAGGGAGAGGCTGGGTGATCTCGGACCTGAGCTGCCGCGTCGCCAGCCGTCATGGCCGTAACCCTTCCGAGTCTCTAGGATCCGCGCTGAGTGTCTGACCGCATGTTCGGTTGTCCTCGGTAGGCGGCTGCCGTCAAAGGCCCGGACCATGAGGTCCGGGGCCTTTGGGCTGGTCCCCCCCCGGCAGGATTTGAACCTGCGACACCCGCTTTAGGAGTTCGATCCCGCTGCGCGCAGCCTCCCGGAACGGGGCTCAGTTGTCGCTCGTCGCTCCGGCCGCGGCTCCTCCAGTGCGGGACTGTGCGTGGCCGTTGATGTCAGCTGCTGATGTCAGCCCAACGCCCTATGCGCTGATGGGCAACGCTCTTGCCCGCTGGCGAGCTTGGGCTCGCAGCGTCGTGAGGCGATCGTGGAAGGCGTTGTGGCGGTTCTGGTCGAGGTTCAGCGGCAGATCGAGTTGAGAGATGAGCTCAGACTCCATGGTCCACGGTTCGTTCTGTTCGATCCAGCACACTCGTGCGTTCTCTGTCATCCACTGGCTGAGGGCGGCTTCGCCAGCCTTGCCGAAGGTCATACGGGTTCCGCTGCCCACGAGGCGGAGTTCTAGCCCGAGTAGGCAGCCGAGGGTAAGCCGCAGGGTTGAGCCGGCCGCGTTGCCTCGGTAGTGGTACCGCACGCGTTTGCGTAGATTCTGGGTGCTGGTTCGGTTCGCCATGTGTCGCGGAGCTATGCCGACGTAGAGCAGGCGTCCAGCAGCCAGGTCTGCGTGAGGCGCCTCCGTGAAATGCCACCCATAGACCCCTGCCACCGCCGGCACGGGGCTCGGCCGCATCAACACCTCGTGTGCTGACCAAAGCCGCTCAGGCTCGATGATGGCAGCACCGTCCACGGAGCCTCCAGGGTCGACCACGATTGGTGGCTGCAGGCTACTGCTAGCGACGGAGGTGCTTACAACAGGGCCTCTTCACAAGGTGTCTAGCGTTGCCGGAGATGGCTTAGCGTCTCTACGTCACTTTGCCCGAAGCCACCCGGCCCTACGGTTATCACCCAGTATCGTGATGCCATGCGCGTGTCTGTGCTGGTTGCGGGCGAGACGGATGTACGCCCCTTGCTGGACATCCTCCAAGGTTTGGATGTCGAAGAAGCCTGGGTGCTGCACAACGATCTCGGGGACCGGTTCATGCTCGACCCAGTCCCCGACTGCGTCGTTGGCGTGTTGACCTTGGAAGACTTGAGCCAGTCAGCCAAAGGCAAGCCCTTCTCCAACGCGGATGTCGGCCTGCGTATGGGGCTCGCAGCAGGGCGAGGGGTACCCACGCTCGTCATCGCACCGGCGCCCATCCAAGCGACATCACCTGACCCACTCATCACGACGGTCACATGCTCCCTAGACGCCACTGACGCCCTCACCGATCATGTCTGGGCCTTTACCGCCATGCTTGATCTGCCGGTTAAGAAACGGGTGCCCGCTTCTCAGGGAGAGCGTCTGGGCGATGCCGCCGGATACCTTGCTGAACTCGACCGTCTCGACTGGGGGAGCGGCTCGCTCGGCATGAAGCTTGAGCGGCTTGTCAGCCGAGTGCTAATGGCGACTGGGGCGGCAGTTGTGGAGCCTGAAGCCAGTTCTTTGGGTGATCGTGTCGATATTGCATTCCTGCCGTCCCCTGATTCCCCTGACATTGTACTGATCGAGCTTAAGACAGGGCATCTGCAAGAAACGCAGCTTGAACAAGCCGAGGAGCAACTACAGAAATACGTGATTGACCGCCAGGCCAGGTACGGGCTGGTGCTCTATCACGATCTGAGTGGCAAGCCGCTCAAGAGTCGACACCCCACGCCACTTATCGTCCGCATGTCTGCCCGTCAGTTCATTGAGAAGCTTGCCAGCGAGCCGCTTCCCAAGGTGCTGGATGCTGCTGTAGTCGAAGCAGTGGGGCGGATTTGACATGACCGATTACTCGGCCACCAAGGTTCAGGACCTGATCAGCCAAGGAGCCGACAAGCGTCTCACCACTAAGGCGCGTGGTGACGCCTTAGAGGAACTCTTCTGCTACCTACTCAACGAGCTTCCGGGTGTCCGAACCCGCCGCAACTCCATTGATCTGTTCAGAAGCGCCGAAATTGATATTGCCGTACTGAACGGCCGAGTGGCGCCGTGGCTGGGTGCGTTCCCATTTCTTTTCCTGGTAGAGTGCAAGAACTGGGATGACCCAGTAGATAGTGCGACCGTAGCGGCGTTTAAGACCAAGCTGGAAAATCGTTCCGTAGAGCTTGGCATAATCGTCGCGGCCAACGGCATCACTGGTGACGAGCAGGATAGAAAAAGCGCACACCACGTCATTGACCTAGCACAGGCGACAGGCCGCCGCATCCTGGTCATCACCCTCAGTCAACTTGCAGCTATTCGCACGACTGATGATTTCGAGTCCCTACTTGCTGACCGCTTGCTTCATCTGGTGGCAACGGGTTCATTTTGATGGCTGGGCGACGCGGGCCGCGCGCACTCATAGGCTGCATCAGCTGCCAGAATGTCCCCGAAGTGACGTGGTCAACGCTAAGGTCAGAAGCGGAAACCGAAGAGGCCGCCATCCTCGAACTCATCAAAAAGACGCACTGGGAGCACTTTCCCCTTGGAGTTATACCCCTTGCGCTCCGCCTTTTCCAGGTCGTCGGAATTGAGTGTAGCGATGTACTGCATGCTTTCCTGCTCCATGACTTCCGCCGCCAGCTCCAAGGCATCGCGGAGTTGACGATCGTCAACACCGTCGAAGAGATGGCTGTCGTGGACTAGAAAGTCGGGACCGCGTCCGTGACGTTTGGCGACAACTGCAACCGCAAGGTCGAAACAGAAGATCACCATGTTGCTGATTCCGCGGCTGTCGTCGCTATCGACGTGGGGAACGATCCGAAGGCTGCTGGGGCCGGCGTCGAACTCCAGATATGCCTGACGGCCGGAGCCGTACAGGCGCTGGGCAAAGGCGGAGAAAAGGACGGTGGCCTCACTGGTCTGCCGGCCCCGTTCGTCCAAGTCGTCCTTGAGAGCACGCTGTAGGCTTACACGTTTGGCCTTAATTTCCAGGGCGCTTGCTTCGAGGGTCTGTGCGGCCTCATAGCGATGACGCAGCGCCTCTACCGACGCCTGCTTTTGGGCAAGGGCCTGCTGGAGGGCGGTGAGTGCTTCGAGGGCGCCACCTTCTTCGAGTGTGCGCATGACGTGTTGCAGTTCTTCACCCAGTGCCTCGCGCAGTGTCGCGCGGACCTCGAGCTGCGTCTCGACCGAGTCGATCTCCTCGGCGAGATAGCGCTGTCGGTTACGGACAATCGACCTGTGGAAGTCTTTCACGTCGTCGAAACGGCGCTTGATCTGTTCGCCGAGCACGATGCCCAGCTCTCGATAGACGGGCTCTAGATACTTCACGTCCCCGTCTGTTGTGTCTCTTACAGCGTCCCGCAGATCGGACAGGTTCCGTCGATCAATAGTGTCAATAGAGTTGAGGTTCCGGATTTCTCGGTCGATCTCGTCGGCGCGTCGCTTCAGCTCCTCATACTGCGGTACGACACGGAAGGACTTGATCTGCTCCTCAAGCCGTCGTACATCTTCCTCAGCGATGGTCATCTGCCCTCTGAGCTCCGCGGTGCTGCCGACGATCCTTCCCCAGACCGGGTCATTCACGGCCTGGCGCAGCTGCCGACGGGTTGCCTCGCGCGCGGAGATCTCGCGGTAACCGGCAGCCAGCTTCCAGTCGAGGCCGAGGAGGTAAGCGAGGTTGGTCGCCGCGTCGGCTTCCGACTGCTGACTATATGTGCGGGTCGGGGAGTTGAAGGCATGGCTAGAGATCCGGCGGATCAGGAAAGACAACATAGTCCGGCCGCTCAGCCCCGGATGGTCTCCACGCAGACCGAATAGGCTCGACTCAATCAGCTTCGTCCATCGCGCCACCGGAATATCTACGGGACCCGCGATGCCGGCGTCGAATAGCGAATCGCCGCCAGGGCCATTCGCCACGATGTCTTGGCTAAGCCGCACGACCTCTGGACGCGCCCCGCTTCGCGTCACCGTCAGCCGACCGCTGTCGGTTCCGGGCCAGTCCAGTTCGAGGCTGAAGGCGATGTCCCTCAGGGCCTTGCGTGCGGGCAGGCTCTTTTTGTCGGCACGGGCGCCCAGAAGGAAATGGAGTAGTTCCACCATACTGGACTTGCCCGTGCCGTTGCGACTGTCCTTCTCCCCGGAGATCTCCGTGGTCTCGGCCACGAGGAGGTTGAGTCCGGGTGCGAAATCGAGGTGGCGGAACCTTGGATCGTCGGCGCTCAGTCGCCGCAACATCAGGGCCTCCTGGGCATCAGCAACTCGTCACGGAGTTCAACGGCTCCGAGTGCGTGCAGGACATCCAGGGCGAGAACGAACCAGCTAAATGAGATGGGTGAACGGTGGCCGAGCTCGGCGCGCCGCGTCTTGAGCCGGGCCCACGCCTGGCTAACGGTGAGGGGTCCGTCAAGTTCCTGAAGGATCTGGGCGCCGACGGCCAGCAGTGACCGGTCCGGGGCGATGCCCTTGGTGGGGGTCAGCATGTCAGGCGCTCCCAAAGCTGCTGGAGAAGCCGTCTGGGGACCAGTCCTCGGGGGCATTCTCGAAGATGTGACAGTGCTCGAAGAAGTGGGCGAGCACAACCCAACCAGCGCTGAGCTCGCGGACGCTGTGCAACCGGTTGCCGTGGATGTAGTGCTGAAGGTCCAGGAGGATCTCCTCCGGGTCATTGCTACGTGTGAGGGCGGCTCTGTACTCCTGCGCGAATGAGGCGGCAACTTCGTCATGTTCGAAGGGGTCGTACACACCTGCGTAGTACTGGGCGACCAGATGCGTGAAGCGCATCCCTGTGATGAGATTGTCCCGTTCGTCGCCAACGATCCGGTTGAAATCGAGCTTTTTCTCACTCACTTCGGCCAGGCTCATCAGCGGATCGGCCGTTCGGCGATGGTCCCTCAGGTGGGCAAGTAGAGGCGCAAGATCTGCCATGCCTACGCCGTACGTCAGTTCTTCAATGGGTATCTCGCAGCCGAGTATGTACTCCACTGTCTCCCGCGGCAGTGGCAACAGCTCGGTCCATAGGCGCCTACGCCCCATCTGCTCGAAGCTGAGCGTCGGGTGTGCGCTGCGGGCACCGACCAGCATGGTCGCGACTTCCGGGTGAACGCCACGCAGGTCGTTGTGGACAAAGACGAACGTGCCGAACTGCCCTGGCCGCTGCAGCAGCGCGGAGTCCAGGTCGTCGTGGAACTTCTTGCGGACCTTCGTCGCATCGAAGGTGTATGGCGCGTAACACGCGTAGAGCCTGCCAGCGTGCAGGCTGAGGCCGTCGGATCCCTGGTCGCCGAGCTTCCCGTGGGTGCGTACATCGAGGAAGTCCGGGTACCGGGCGCACATCACGTCGTGGAAGAAGCTCTCGAACGCCTCCCCGTGCAGATCAGCGAGCTTCTCGCGAAACTTGATGTGCGCATACATGCGTTGTGCGCCGTTCACGGCCCCCTCCCCCCAACAACCCCTGGTCGCCTCCAACACGACGGTCAGTGGTCACAGTAGTCGCGCGGAAACGTGCATTGAATACCCAGTGTCTCTATACCCTGTCAGGTGAGTGCGTATGAGAGTTCCAAGATCACCAGATAGTAGATCATGGTGGCCCTTGCTGGGGTGCAGAAGACCTGCGATCTTGCTGGTCTGGTTGGTGTTGCAGTGCGTCTGGGTGGGTGTCGTCGGTGGTCGCTGTTAAACAGCCTCGGACGGAAGCCCAGAGAGGGCCACGGGCATTGTGTCCGGGCGCGCTGACGTTGTCGCCATCTGCCCCTCGATGCGAACTATGGGCGCGACGGTCGCTGAGGTCTGCCGAGCCGCTCACCCGGTGTCCTAGGCATACGGAGGGTCGATGACGGGCGCGGCAGTTGCTGTACTTCGCTGCTGTATGGCGCGCCGTCCGTCATGTAGGGGCATCCTTCGCCACCTGCTGGATTGTGGTGCCAGGGCTACGGACGGAGACCGCTAAGAGCGCACACACGTGGACTACCAGCGGCGGCCCCGTGAGAATGCTGGCATGCGATACGCCTCGGACGGTGACCCGGAACTCCAGGAGGTCATCCGTCGCTACGTCACTCCCGGGAGGAGCGCAGATCGGCGCTACCTGAAGCTGCTGGGCGGACAGTTCGCACGGCACAAGGAATCCGATCAGATCGGCTTCATGCGCGCGCTAGCTGCGGACGCAGAGCAGATCACCGACCGTGAACTGGGCATACTTCTCGACTGCGAGTGGCGATCGCGCATCACCGCGGCCTGGCTCATCGGGATCAATCGTCGCCACCAATTCCGCGAGCGCCTGGGGACGATGCTGCTGGCGAGCGAGCTGACCTACGCCGGCCAGGGCTACTGTTTCGCACTCGCCCGCCTCGGCGCTGAAGAGGACGCAAAGATCCTTACCGCCTACCTGGAGCACTACCTGCCCCGGGACGACTGCCAGTACGACCAGCCCTGGGCACTGGGCGCTCTCCTGCACATCGATGAACGTTTGGGCACCCATCACGCCGTGGACTATCTGCAGCCCGACGGACTCTGGCAGCAATGGGCCAAAGGCCGATTCGATGCCGCCGCCCAGAAGGAGCGCATCGACGCGCTCAGCTCCCTCGTTGATCTGACCCTCGGTTGAGTGCGAAGCCGGTGCGTAGTGGCTTTGGGGCGGGAGTTTCAGTGATCGAGTCAAGGGCTCATGGGGCACTTGATCAGTTCTTCTGGAAGTGGTGGGTCGATTTCCTGACGTGCATCGCTCACAGCCGCCAATGCTCTGATCTGCGATTTGACCGTGGTTGCTTGTCACCACAGGTCGTCACTGAGCACCCCCGCACGGCCCAGAGACGGCCCACTTACTCGTCGGCCCGTCCATGCTGAGACCGAGGTCTCCGCAGAAGATGCGGACAACCACCGCGCTTGCTCTCAGTCGGTGCCGCCTCCAGTGACGCCGTACTCCTTTAATGCTGTGCAGTCGGCCCGGGCGACGGGCGACACTGACGCAATGGATCAGATTCAGGAGATCGTGGGGCTGGTCGGCGGTGTGCTGGGCTCAGAGGCCATCGGTACCTACCTCCACGGGTCCTCCGTGCTCGGCGGCCTCAGGCCTGCCAGCGACGTGGACGTGCTGGTCGTCTCCCGGCGGCGGATGGACGAGCAGGAGCGACGGGCACTTCTCGGTGGACTGCTCGGGATCTCCGGCTCCCGGAACCAGGCCCGTCCGTCGAGCTCACCGTGGTCGTCCAGTCCGAGGTCCGGCCGTGGCGGTACCCGCCGACCGGCGATTTCCTGTATGGCGAGTGGCTGCGCGCCGAGTACGAGGCCGGGGAGGTCCCCCGGCCGGAGCCGATGCCCGATCTGGCTCTGCTGATCACCATGGCACTGGCCGGCGACCACCCCCTCACCGGCCCGAGTCCGGCGCAGGTCCTCGACCCCGTCCCGCGCGCCGACCTGGTCCGGGCGAACGTGGCGGGCATCCCCGGCCTGCTCGACGACCTTAACGGCGACACCCGCAACGTCCTGCTGACCTTCGCCCGCATCTGGACCACGCTCGCCACCGGCGAGATCAGGTCGAAGGACGCTGCCGCCGACTGGGCCCTCGCCCATCTCCCGCCCGAGCACCGCCCCGCCCTCGAGCACGCCAGGCAGCTCTATCTCAACTACCGCTACTCCGAGGAGAGCTGGAGCGACGCGTTGCAGGCGCAGGTGCGTCCGCATGTGGACCGTGTGCTCGCCGAGATCGACCGGTTGCGCACCCGGCCCCCGCGGACGTAAGGGCCGCTGCCTGAAGCCCCGGGTGTCGAACCTGACGGTGGTCCAACCGCGTTCGGCCGGGCCCTCCAGCACGGGCAGCCTCCGGTGCGGCCTCCCGCCCGGGGCTCCTCCGCGCGGCGGATGCCCTGGCCTGGTTGGCTGCTGCTGTGAAGCAAGCGCATGAGGTCGGTGTAGCGGGTTTGGCCGGTGGCCTGCCTGGGCTGGGGTCGAGCATGGGCAGGGGGCTGTACGCTGGTTGGCTACTCGGGCAGGCTTGTCTCCTGCCCGCAATGTGTCCGAGCGGCCCCCTGGTCTTGCTCGACGCGGGTCCCGGACCGGGTAGGTGGGTAAAGCCGCGGAGCCGACCGTCCCAGCCACAGAGGGGTTCGCCCCCCATCAAGCCCTCGCCGTTGGCGTGCGGCCGGCGGCCGGGCCGGAGCGGGACGGAGGCAGGAGCGTCGGCCCGAGGCGCCGGGCCGCGCGCCCGGCGGAGCGTGAGCGACGCCGGGTGCCTTGATGAGGTAGAGAAATCTGTAACAGCCCAGCGCTTCGCTTGGTTGTCATGTCTCGGTTGATGGTTGACAGTGTGGCTTCACCTGATGCTTGACACCGCTTGCCTCGGCTTGGCCGTGTGCGTCTGATTCGGCGCGTGCGGGAGGGTCGAGGCCGGCGCCCCTGCTCAAGAGGAACAAGCTTCCGTGGTGTTGTACGTATCGCAAATGTAGAACTCGCCGTTGAAGGGCGACTCAAGAAGTGGCTTGCCGGATTTGCCGAGAAGCTTTGCCTTCACGGTCACTAGAGACCACTCGCTTGTGATCTTGATTCTGAGCTTTGCGCTGGAGCCGTCTGGCCACTTGAAGGTCAAGCGTTCCCAGTTGATGTCGGGGAACGGTGTTTGGTAGGCCTGAACCACCGCATCGTCTCTAAGCATCTGCTTGGTGATCTTCATGCCCTTGGGGACGTTCACAGTGGCGATGGGGCAAATGATGCTTTCACGGGTGCAATCTTCGGGTGACGTGGTGGTGACGTCGAAGTCTTGCATGCAGTGAAACTTTGAGCTGACGAAACAGACGCTGTCTGTAGTGGGATCGAAGCCTGCTGGGGCTGTGAAGGTCGGGGGTCCCGGACGCGACACGGCTGGTCTTGTGCTCGCGGCCTTCGTAGGCTGTGCTGCTGACGGGGCGCCACATGCTACGAGGGACGCTCCGGTCACGAGGGCGGCAAGTGCAACTTTCATCACGATCACTTGTATAAGTGTTCGATGCGGGATGATCAAGCTGCGTCATGAGAGGCATGCTGAGTCTTGCGATCTTGAGTGCGCGGTTTCCATCTGCTCCCAGGATGTTCAGTCGAGGTCTGGCTGATTAGGCCAGGCCAACGCCATTTCCCGCGCGGTTAGTTGGCTCGACTGATCACGTTCAGGCGCTCCAGATACTCCTTGCCCCCTGCTGCGTCACTGAAGTCGCGGTTGACGATGGCGGCTAGCTCACGACTGACCATGAGCAACGATGGGAGGGACTGCCGCTCACCCTTGAGTGCCCACTCGCCGTACTGGACGGCTTGCTCTAGGTCGCCTTGCCGTGCGGCGACGACGCCGAGCGTGACCCTGGCTTCGGCCATGCGCATGGGTGCGCGCTCTGCCCCGTCGAAGTCTGTGCCCGCGCGGATCACTTCATGGGCGAGTGTCTCGGCGAACCGGTCCTCGCCCAGTAGGCGATAGCAGTCCATGGCATAAAAGTCGAACTTCGCAGGGTCGACTACGAAGTGGTGATCCAGGTTTTCGGGGTACGCCATACCTTCGAGCAGCTTGCGCCCTCGGTCGAGTGCTACCTCGGTCTGCCGGCGGTCACCGAGTCGGGCCCACGCCTTGGCCTCGTGTGCTGCAAGCTGGACGGCCACGCCCTTCGTGGGCGCCGCCTCGGTGCCTGCCTGCGAGGCTGCCAGGATGCCGCGGTAGTCGCCAGTGGTGAGAGCAAACCAGGCGCGCATCTCATGGGCCCAGCCAGCAATCTCGGCGTTCTCGGCTTCGTGCGCCAGCGATAGTGCCGCTCGGCGCGTGCTCTCCGCGGCAGCCCGGTCGCCCATGTCGTACTCGACGCATCCGACGAGGAGGGCGAGCCAACCGGACAGCGCCAGGACCTCGCGGTGTTGGGCGAGCGTGAGCCGCTGTGACTGAAGGCCGGCGATGCGTCGTAGCCACTGGCGGCCTTCGACGGCGAGTTGGTCACTGGGAAGGTGCGGATACTCCGAGCACAGCCGGTCAGCGGTGATGCGGAGCGCATCTAGCGTCGCGTTATCGACGTCGGAAGCTTGCAGGCGGCTGAGAATGTCCAGCGTCTCCATGCCACTGGCTGCTGTGATCTCGGCGCTGCCATCTCGCTGTCCTGTCGCAGGGAAGATTGCGTGTGTAACCGTGCCGAAGGTGTTGGCGATGATCGGTTGGTAGAAGTCGCTCGGCATAACTTCGCCGGACTCCCAGCGCTTCCACTGGCGGATCATGCTGGCACCCTCGGGCAGAGGCTTTGGCGCGTGAGCCCGCAGAGCCGCAACGGCTTCCGCTTGCGACCACTGCCGTGCTTCCCGCTCCGCGGCGATGCGTCGCGCCCATGCCGGTCGTTCGTCGCTCATGTGCCCTCCCATCGGGGTGCCTGCTTCGAGTCTGGCACCCAATGAGCCCCTGACACGCGGGGTGACAAGGGGGTGTCACCACTGCTGTCCACCGATGACACCTTCGATGTCACTGGGCATGCGGTCACTCGCCGCGCATGGTGGGTCACACGTTAGGCGCTGCCCGATTGATCGGCTCGCTCTTCCAGCTTGGCAACTCGGGCGGCGAGTCGCTGAAGCTCGGAGGTGAGGGTCTTGATCTGTTCCCGGACATCGGAATCGCCCGCCTCGTCGGTCGCTCCGTCGTCGTGCGAGCTGTCGCGAACGAAGTATCCCCGGTTCGGGACGGAAAAGATCAGCCCCTCATCGATCAGCATTCTGAGGCCATTGGTCACCGTGACGGGGTGGGCTCCGAACACGTCGGCAAGTTCTCGGAGGGACGGCAACTTCCCTCCGGGGCCCGGCTTGCCAGCCTCGATCTCCGTACGCAAGATCTCGGCGATGCGGCTCGCCTTGGTCCTCGGATCGTCTGCGGGGACGCTCATGCGCCGATCGTACCGAGCGGCAACGACTATCACCCTTCCCCCGCGCCTGGAGTATTGCGCTCTAGGGTGTGATAGTGCACTCTACTTGTGATGGCACTCGCCTTCGCGCATTCGTCTGGAGGGCGGCGCGTCTACCGCCAAGCAGCTTCGCCGCCCCCCCTCGTCCTCGAAAGGAACTTCCATCATGCCGTCCTTCAAGATCGACACTTCTACGGCCGTGGTGTTCGTCGCGGTCCCGCCCGCTCCGAAGGTCGCGAACCGGAAGACCGGTGAGATTGCGGTGGATCGCGATTCCGGCGCGGAGCTGATGACCGTAGGCCTGACCATCGCCGATGACGGTTCGGCGGACCTGCTTACCGTCGCGGTTCCCGCGCCCGGCATCCCCTCGGAGGGTCTGACGCCGGGCATGCCCGTCGCGGTGACCGGTCTGCGGGCCCGTTCGTGGGAGAACGAGATCAACGGCGAGAAGCGCTGGGGCATCGCCTTTCGCGCGGTCGCCGTCACCCCGCTCGCCGTCCCGGCCGGCGCGAAGGGCTGAGCGCCATGGCGGACTTAACGACACTCTTGGAGGTCGGTGGCCCGCTCGTCTCGCTCACCGGCGGAGCCTTGTACGCCAGGCAACGCACCCCGCGCCTGTACTGGTCCACGGCCGGCCTGCCCGCCGCGCTGGCCCGGATCCAGCGGGACTGGGAACAGACCATGGGCGCCTGCAACCTCAGCATCAGCCCCTCCCTGTATCAGCTCATGGCCGCGGACCGGGCCCAGCGGGCCAAGCTCCCGCACGACGTCCCCAAACTCCGCGGCATCCGCCCCTCCACCACCGGACTCCGCCTCCGTTTGCGCCTGGCCCGGGGTCTGGCTACCGAGGATGTCCGCAATGCCGCTGAAGCCCTGCGGCACGCCTGGCGGGTCCACGCCGTGCACGTCACCGAGGTCCGCCCCGGCACCGTGGACCTGCACCTGGTCGGCTTCGACGTCCTGCGCCGCGTGGTCATGCCGTCCCGGATGGCCGCCAAGTCGGCCGGCCTGCTGCGGGTGCCGGTGGCGCTACGGGAGGACGGGGGAGTGTTCGTCCGGGACTACCGGCAGATGCCACATGGGCTGACGCTGGGAGCGAACCAGTCCGGAAAGTCCATGTACGCCCGGTCCCTGTTCACCGGCCTTGCCCCGCAGCCGGTGGCGCTGGCGGGCATCGACTGCAAACGCGGCGTCGAGCAAGCACCCTTCGCGTCCCGCCTGTCCGCCCTCGCCACCGATCAGGACTCCTCGCTGGACCTGCTGCGCGCCCTCGTCGAGGTGGAGATGAACCACCGCTTCGACCTGATCCGCGACCACCTCGGCATCCCCGGCACCATCGCGCGAGAAGACATCACCGCCGACATCTGGGGCCTGCCCGAGCATCTGCGGCCGGCTCCGCTGGTCCTGGTCATCGATGAGATCGCCGAACTGTTCCTGTCGGCGAACAAGGCGGAAGAGAAGCGGCGCAACGAGACCGTTACCTTGCTGATCCGCTACGCCCAGCTCGCCCGCGCCACGGGCATGTTTCTGGAAGTCCTCGGGCAGCGCTTCGGCGCCGAACTCGGTAGGGGCGCCACCGCCCTGCGGGCCCAGCTCACCCACCGCGTGGTCCACCGCGTCAACGACGTCGAGACCGCCCGCATGGGCCTGGGGGATATCTCAGAGCAGGCCATGAACGCCTCGACTCAGCTTCCGGCCGGCTTGCCCGGCATGGCCATCGCCGGCGACGCCTCCGGCCGTTGGGCCAGGGTCCGCACCCCGTACCACGGCCTGGCCGCAGCCTCCGCCCTGTGCGCCAGTCACGCGCGCATGGTCCCGGACCTGCTCCACCTCGACGCCTTCCGCCCCGTGCCCGCCGCGGTCGTCGGTGAGGTCGTCGACCTGGCCAAGCCGGTGCCCGCCGGCGCCTGACGCACCTCCGCACCAACGGTCGGCGTGACCGTCCCCGCGCCAGATCCCTATCCCCGCCACGCCCGAAACCGAGAGGACGTGCCCGATGCCCGGTCCCTCCATCTCCGAGATCTCCGCGTTCCTCGCCGACCTGAACGCCCACCTCCGCACCGGCAGCGGCGACCTGGCGGCGCTGATGGACCGCAAGGCCAGCCTGCTGGAGCGCATCGCCCAGGCCCGGCCCGGTGACGCCGAGGCCGCCGCGATCGCCGCCAACGCCCGCGCCAACGCCGACCGCCTCAAGGGCCGGTGACCGCCATGCCCACACGGAAGAAGACCAGCACCCCCGAAGTGCCCGCGCCGGACGCGTGCCTGGTGTGCAAGGGCACCGGAGAAGTCGCCGTCCCGGTCCGCGTCGGCCGCACCCGCGCCGAGACCGATCACCGGCAGTCCGGCCTGTGCCTGACCTGCCTCGGCTCCGGCGAAGCCACCGACCCCGAATGACCCCCGGTGCCGGGCGGCCGGCCACCAAACCCCGCCCGGCCCCGGCCCATCACCACTCAAGGAAGGAGGACCCGCGATGCGCTCGAAACTCCGGCCGGATGCCGTGCTGGTGCAAGCCGTGATCGCCGGTGCCCTGTCCTTCGCCCACCTCCACGACATCGCCCAAGCCGCCGGACAGCACGGCTGGAAAGCCTGGGCCTACCCCGTCTCCGTCGACCTGCTGCTGGTCGCCGCCTGGCGACGACTGCGCCTCCTCCGCGCCGCCGCCGGTCCGGTCCGCGCTGCCTGGTTCTGGTTCGCCGTCGCCCTGACCGCGTCGCTGGGGGCGAACATCGCCACCGCCGGACTGCTGGACCTGGAGGACGTGCCCGCCTGGCTGCGGATCCTCGTGGCCGGCTGGCCCGCCCTGGCCTTCCTCGGCGGCACCCTCCTTGTCCACAGCCCATCCACAACGGTGGACAGCGAAACCGCAGAACCGATGTCCGAGCCGGTGACGGTCTCCGTTGCCAAGCCCGCGCCGGACGCGGTCGAGACGCCGGAGCCCGTTCCGGCTCTGCCAGCCGTGCCGCCTGAACCCGCACCGGCTCCCGCTCTGGCGGTTCCGCCCGCGCTGGTGGCGCATGCCCGCAAGGTCGCCGACGCCCACCGCGCCGTCACCGGCACCGAGATCGACACCGACACGCTGCGCACTCGGCTCGGCGTCCCCGCCCAGCTCGCAGAGGCCATCGCCGCCCAACTCGCCTGACAGGAGACCCCGCAATGACCGTCGACCTGCCGCTGATCGTGGTCCTGGCCGGCCTCGGCTACGCCGGACTGAAGTTCACCCGCGTCCCCAAATGGCTCGTCGTGGTGATCCTCTTGATCGGTTTCCAGCTCGCCGACAGCGCCATTGGCCCCGCCGTCGACTCCGGCACCCGCACCGGCGTCGACATCGTCAACGACTCCACCAAATAAGCCCCGGAAGGGAGATCCGCCATGCTCCGTCCCAAGATCCCGACCAACCCCACCGCGACTGGCATCGTTACCCCGCCGACGAGCACAGGCGCCGTGCAGCCCCAGCACTACGTCCCTGCCCCGGTTCCGGTCGCTTCCACGCGACCCACGGTGCAACTCACCCCCGGCGCCCTGATCACCGTCGTCGCTGGCGGCACCGCCGCCGCGCTGGTGGTCGGCACGGTCCTGGTCTCGCTGCTGCTCGCCGTCGCCATCACTGCCGCATCGGTCGCGGTGTGCGCGGTGGTCCTGCGCTCTCTGCTTAACGGGCAGTACAAGCACTGACCGGCCCTCGGGGCGGCGTCAACCGCCAAGCATCGACCGCCCCGAGAGCCCTGCCCCTCACCGATCACGAAGACCGACAAGGAGGCCCCATCATGCCCCAGCACAGCCCTGCCCCGGCGCGGATCTGCCATTACTGCGACGGCTTCCCCGCCGTCGCCATCACCACCGGCACTCGCCTAAGCGACGGGTCCCGCGCCATCATCCGCATCACCTGCCCTGCCTGCTCCGGCTCCGGATCCTCCTGGACGGCCGCCGCGTCCGCCTCGGTGAGGGCGGGTGTGTCGTGCTGACCTACGTCGACTTCTTCTGCGGTGCGGGCGGCTCGTCCTCTGGTGCCGCCGCCGTCCCCGGGATCCGGCCGGTGCTGGCCGCGAACCACTGGGACAAGGCGATCGCCTCCCACTCCCAGAACTTTCCCGGCGCAGATCATTTCCTGGGCGACCTGCATGACGCCGACGTCGCCCGTTTCCCGGCCGCTGACCTGTTCTGGGCCTCCCCGGAGTGCCCGCAGTGGTCCAACGCCCGGGGCAAGCGGCGGGACTTCGACGCCCAGCCCGACCTGTTCGGCGACACCCTCCCCGACGCCGCAACCGACCGGTCCCGGGCTCTCATGTGGGACATCCCCCGCTACCTCGAAGCCTGCGCCGCACGGGGCAAGCCCGTCCTCGCGGGGGTGGTGGAGAACGTCATCGACGTACGCGCCTGGTACCGCTGGACCGAATGGGTCGGCGCCATCCGCGCCCTGGGCTACCGCACCCGCCTGATCGCGCTGAACTCCATGCACGCCCGCCCCGCCCGCTCCGCGCCCGCGCCGCAGTCCCGCGACCGCCTCTACTTCGCCTACTGGCGGGCCGATCTGGGCCGTGACCCGGACTGGGACCGCTGGGTGCGCCCCACCGCCTGGTGCCCGGTGTGCGAGCAGGTCGTCACCGCGGTGCAGTCGTTCAAGAACCCGAAACGGGACATGGGCCGCTACCGCCAGCAGTACCTCTACCGCTGCTCCCGCGCCGCTTGCCGGAACGGCGTCGTAGAACCGGGCGTGCTGCCAGCGGCGGTGGCGATCGACTGGACCCGCCCCGGCACCCCGATCGCCGACCGCCCCAAAGGCCTGTCCCCGAAGACCCTCGCCCGTATCCGCGCCGGACTGGACCGCTATGCCCTCCCCGTCACCGTCCCTGCCGGCGGCACCTGGCGCACCGACCCCGCCCCGGTCACCGAGCCCCTGCCGACCCGCACCACCCGGGAGAACGACGCCTTGGCGGTGCCGCCGTTGCTGGTGCCGGTGGAGGGCAGGGAGGGCAAGCAGGCTGCCCCGGCCGGTGACCCGCTGCGCACCCAGACCGCCCGCAACGAAACCGGCCTCGCGTGGCTGCCGTTCATCGCCGAGCTCCGCGGCGGCTCCTCCGACGCCCGGCCGGTCACCGACGCCCTGGCCACCGTCACGGCGTCCGGGAACCACCACGGCCTGGTCACCGCCCCCGAACCCGTCCACTGGGACACCCTCCTGGTTCCCTACTACGGCACCGGCACCGGCACCGCTCGCACCGTTCGGGAGCCGGTCGGCACCCTCACCACCCGAGACCGCTACGCCCTGGTCAACGGCCCGGCCGTCGACCTGGACGCCGTGCTCTTCCGCATGCTCGAACCCGGCGAGATCGGCCGCGGCATGGCCTTCCCCGACACCTACGCCGTCCTCGGCAACAAGCGCGAGAAGGTCCGCCAGTACGGCAACGCCGTCACACCCCCCGTCGCCGAAGTCCTCGTCTCCGCACTCGTGGAAGCCATCACCGGTACCACGCTGCCGCGCACCCCTGCCGGGGGTCGCCTGTGACCGTCACTGCCACGCCCCTGGCGGGTCTGGACCCGGCTACCTGGCGGGACTTCTTGCGGGTGGCCGGGCGTCCGGGCCTGGACCGCTGGATGGATCAGGTACGCCGCACCGGCGGCTGCTCCGACCCGATCCACCTGGTCGGCTACACCAAGACCATCGACCGGGTCACCGGCCAGGTCCTCCACAGCTACGACACCGACAACGAGCCCGGCGGCCAGCTGCGCGTCGCCTGCGGCAACCGCCGCGCCTCTCGCTGCCCGGCCTGCGCCTGGACCTACGCTGGCGACACCTACCACCTCATCCGCGCCGGGCTCGTCGGTGACCCCGACAAGGGCACCCCCGAAACCGTGCGGGATCACCCGCGGGTGTTCGCCACTCTCACTGCCCCCTCCTTCGGCCCTGTGCACAACCGTCCCGACTCCGGCCGCTGCCGCTGCGGCACCGCCCACCGCGACGGCGACCCCGCGATTGGGACCCCGCTGGACCCGGACCGATACGACTACGCCGGCGCGGTGCTGTGGAACAACCACGCCTCCGACCTGTGGCGGTACTTCACCATCTACCTGCGCCGCGAGATCGCCGCCCGCGCCGGCCTCACCCAGAAAGCCGCCCGCGAACAGTCCCGGGTCTCCTTCGGCAAGGTCGCCGAGTACCAAAAGCGCGGAGCCGTCCACTTCCATGCCGTGATCCGCTTCGACGGCCCCGAAGGACCGGATTCGCCGCCCCCGGCCTGGGCCACCCTCGACCTGCTCACCGCGGCCATCCGCGCCGCTGTCGCGCGGGTCCGCGTCGTCGTGCCTGCCAACCCGGACGCCGGCCACACCGATGACTGGGCGCTGCGCTGGGGCACTCAGCTCGACGTCCGCCCTATTGGCGCTTTCGCCAGTGGAGAGATCACCGAACAAGCTGTTGCTTCCTACGTGGCCAAGTACGCCACCAAAGCCGCCGAGACCACCGGCACCGTCGACCGCCCCATCGGCAACCACGAAGCCCTCGTCCTGTTAGGCGTCCCCGACCACCCCCGGCGCCTCATCACGGCCTGCCTCGACCTCCACCGCTTCTACCCCGACCGCAAGCTGCGCGACTGGGCCCACATGCTCGGCTTCCGCGGCCACTTCTCCACCAAATCCCGCACCTACTCCACCACCCTGACCGCACTGCGACAGGTTCGCGCCGACTACCGCGCCGCCCAGCAACGCGAAGCCCTCGGTCTACCGGACCCCGACGACAACCCCGAGGCCACCATCCTCGTGCTCTCCCATTGGGCCTACGCCGGCCACGGACACACCCCCGGCGAAGCCTGGCTCGCCGCCACCATCCACCGCGACATCCAAGCAAGCCGCGAAACCGCCCGCGAAGCCCTGCGCGACCAACTCGCCCTGGAAGGAGCCGCAGCGTGAAGGACGAACTGATGACCGTTCCGCAGATCCTTGCCGAGTTGGGAGGCGTCTCGCGCCGCACCTTCTACCGCTGGCGCGAACTGGGGCAGGGCCCTGACGCCTTCAAGCTGCCCAACGGGGAGCTCCGGGTGTGGCGCAGTGACTTCATGGCGTGGCTGCGCCGGCTGGAGGGGACTGCCGCGTGAAGTCCCTCGACGTGAAGGTGTGGGCTGTTCGCAAGCGGAACACCAAGACACCGTCCTACAACGTGCGCTGGTCCGTGGGCGGCCAGGTCTTCTCCGATACGTTCCGGACCAAAGGCCTCGCCGACAATTTCCGCTCCAAGCTTCTGCGAGCAGCCCACGACGGAGAGGAGTTCGATGCCAGCAGCGGTCTCCCTCTGTCCATGGCGGAGCAAAAGGCCACGCTGACCTGGTACGACTTCGCGCTCAAGTATCTGACGATGAAGTGGCCGCACGCCGCACCGAACACCCGCGACGGAATCAATGAATCGCTGGCATCGGTGACCATAGCGCTCCTGGATGACCGTCTCGGCCAGCCGCCAGAGGAACTGCTCCGCAAGGCTCTGCGGAACTGGGCCTTCGTCCTCCCGGGGCCGAATGATAGGGAACTGCCGCCGGAGATCGCCAATGCACTGCATTGGGTGTCCAAGGCGTCACGTCCGCTGGCGGATCTTGGCGACCCGGCGATTGGCCGCGCCGTGCTCGATTCCCTCAAGCTCAAATTGGACGGCACTGCGGCCGCTGCTGAGACCGTGCGGCGGAAGCGACGGACGCTCGTCAACGCCATGCACTACGCGGTCGACCTGGGCGAGTTCCCGGAAAACCCGCTCGCCGGCGTGCGGTGGCAAAAGCCCAAAGTCTCCGCCGAGGTAGACCCTCGGGTCGTCGCCAACCCACACCAAGCTCGCACCCTCCTGAACGCCGTGTCGTACGTCGGCGGATACCGGCGTGCTCGCGGACGGCGCCTCGTGGGCCTGTTCGCCGCGATGTACTTCGGGGGCTTACGCCCGGCCGAAGCGGTCGGCCTGGCCGAGAGTGATCTCATCCTGCCGGCCACCGGATGGGGCTCCGCCCTGCTCCACCGCACGCGCCCGAGCGTGGGAAGGCAGTGGACCGACTCGGGGGAGAGCCATGACGACCGCGGGCTGAAGAACCGTCCGGCTGAAGACGTGCGGCGGGTGCCGATCCCCCCGCAGTTGGTGGCCATCTTCCGGGAACATCTCGACACCTTCGGAACGGCTGATGACGGGCGCCTGTTCTTTAGCGAGGGCGGAGGAGTGGTCTCCTCGTCCTCCTACTACCGGGCTTGGCAAGAGGCTCGCCTGCTGGCGCTGCCGCCGACTGTGGCCGTATCGCCCCTCGCTCGGCGGCCCTACGACCTTCGGCACTCGGCGCTATCGACGTGGCTCAACGCCGGCGTGGACGCCACCGAGGTTGCAGAGCGTGCCGGGAACAGCGTCGAGGTGCTGTTGACCCGCTACGCGAAGTGTCTCGACGGGCGGCAGGAGGCAGCCAACCGACGCATCGACGACCTGCTGCGCGAGTACGAGTGAGGGCTGCTGTCCCTGCCCACGGACTTCAGGACCTGGCCATGGGACTTACTGCTTCTACTGCTTCCCAGCTCACGGGCGGCGAAGGGCAAGATCCGATCCACAGGCCGTGCCCAGAGTCAGACAGGCGAGAGAGTTTCGGGGAACACCGGATCCGTGAGTACTTCGTCACATAGAGTGCATGCACTACTCCGATCGCGCCAGGAGCTCCATGCCTCCGCTACCGCCCTTCGACCCGGACACCCTGTGCCCGCCTCCCGGTCGCTACCCAATGACCTGGGACGAAGTTGAACACACCTTGGTGCGGGGAGAACCCTTCCGGGATTCGAGCACCCGCCTCGGGCTGTGGACCGAGCTGCAGGCGCATAGGACAGCCGTTGAATGCTTGTTCGGAGGAGTGCGACGCATCTGGCTGGCAGGTAGCTTCGTAAGCGGCAAACTGGACCCTAGCGATGTGGACCTTGCCTACCTGATTGACGCAGACGTCTTCGGGGCAATCACTGAGCCAGACGACATCGCCGACCTTGCCAACCTCGCCGATCGGGAGTGGTGCGTGAAGCACGGCATGCGCGTCGACGCCTACATCCTGAGCCTGCCTGCCACTGTGGACTTCAAGGATCTAGGGTTGGTTGGAGCGATGGCAGCGGGGGATACTGAAGTCTTCCAGCTGCTTGGTCTGTATGACGAAATCTGGCAGCGCTGCCGCACTGGCGCTGGCCAGCGCAGGGGTTACGTGGAGGTATCGCTATGAGCACGCCTCACAGCTTGCCTGACGCCACAGACAAGAACGCCCTGCGTGCCTGGCTTGCGGCAAGAAGGTCTGAATCTGCGGAGAAGCCAGCCCCGCGCACGATGGCTGAACTACGGTCTGCCCAGCTCAAGCGACTCGCCAGATCCATGGAGGGCAGCGGGGAATCTGAGTCTCAGGAACACCTGGCGTGGCCGGTTTTGAGATTTTCCCTCGACGGCGATGCGGTGCGTAGTCACCGGATTGAGTCGGCTGTTCTAGGCGATTGGCTCCGGACCCTTCAAGCTGCGGTCCAATCCGTGGCTTACGCCCTGGACGAGCTCCGTCCGACACGGGACTCGGGACCTGTACCGAAAGAGATTCAAAGGATTACCAGACTTTTCTCTGGGCCGGTCTTCGCATCCTCGTATGGCATGGTTTTGCAGGGGGCGCCTGATCTCGGACAGGGAGAGTTGCCGGGCACGGGTTCTGATGTGCTCCTAGATAAGGCGATAAACCGGATCCTTGACGTGGCTGACCGCGCGAGCTCTGGAGTCGATGCCGAGGACGCTGTACTCGATGCGGCATTGCCGCTGGGCCGGCGAGTGATCAGCCATCTGTCGGATCTGTCGGACGTTCTTGCTTCTACCGGGACCAGCGTCACCCTGACCTGGGAGTCAAAGGCAACTTCTCGCCGCACGTCTTCTTTGAGCTCGGAGAGTGCTGACCGCTGCCGACAAGCACTGAGGGCGGCGCAGGTAGAAGACAGCAACGACCAACTCGTTGGCACAGTGGTCGGGGGCAGCAAGCTACGCGGAGTGATCGAGCTCGAAGTGGAGGGGAAGGGCGTTGTAGTCGTCCGCACTCCCAAAGATGACGTCACGGGCTTGCTAGCGGCGTACGCAGAACGGCAAGTGGTGGCAGATTTGCATGTCCTAACGGCGCGATCGCCAGGTGGCCGTGAGCACCGCAGCTACGTTTTGCTCGCTCTTCGCGAGCCAGTTTCTGAAGAACATCTGTAGTTAGCCAGCCATCAGGCACAGTTTTCGCGTCAGTGGTCTCGTGGAGGCTGGGCGGTCGGGATCATCCGGCCGCCCATCGGCCGGCGGCGCCACCTTCAACCGACGGGGAAAGCGGGCGGCTCGTGATTTTCTGCGTGGTGCCCTCTATGCCACGGCTCAAGTGTCGCGAGCGACCATGGGACGTCAGAGGACTGGGTGGGTCCGTCACCGCCTGACTTTCACGCTCATCTGCGCTGATGCTCCAAGATCCTGTCCACGTATTGTCCACAGACCCCGTCCTAGACCCGCTTCCGGCGGCACACGCCTGCGCATACGCAAAGACCCCGCACTCAGCGTCTTGGCTGGTGGCGGGGTCTTTTGGCACCTCGTACAAGGTGCCCCCGGCAGGATTCGAACCTGCGCACACGGCTCCGGAGGCCGTTGCTCTATCCCCTGAGCTACGGGGGCGTGTCATCCGCTGTGGCGGCGACGGGTGAAACCTTACCAGCCTGGAAGGGGTGTCCGTGTACAGGGTTTCCGGGGAGGCGGGTCGAGGGCCAGAAGGCGGCGCGAGAGGGTCGAAGGGGGGTGGGCGCCGGGCCCGCACCCCGTGCCCCGCGCAACGTGCCTGTGGCATAGCCCATGGCACGGCCCCCTGTCCGGAGCACCGCCGTGGCGTCCCCCGGTCGGGGAGGGAATGGGGAAAACGCGGACGCATCCGATCCGGCACGCCTAGGCTTCGAATGTGCCGGGCGTGTCCGGCCGGGTGCTTGTCGTCGACGACAACAAGGTCATCCGGCAGCTGATCAGGGTCAACCTCGAGCTGGAGGGCTTCGAGGTCGTGACCGCGGCCGATGGTGCCGAGTGCCTGGACGTGGTGCAGCGGGTCCGGCCCGACATCGTGACCCTCGACGTCGTCATGCCACGCCTCGACGGGATAAGGACGGCGGCCCGCCTCCGTGCCGATCCCCGCACGCGCGACATGCGGATCGTCGTGATCAGCGCCTGCACCCAGGCGGAGGTGGAGAGCGGGGTCGCCGCCGGGGTGGACGCGTTCCTCGGCAAGCCCTTCGAGCCCGGTGAACTGGTCAGGGTCGTACGGCGGCTCGTCGACGGCTCCCAGGCCCCCGAAGCGGCCCAAGCCGTCCAAGCCACCCAAGCCGCCCAAGCCGGTCAGGCCGGTCAAGAGGAAGAAGAAGAGGAAGGGACCCTGCGGCCACTCCCGGCACTGCGTGACGAGAGGTGACCAAAGGGTGAAACCCGTTCGCGTCGGCACCCCCCTCCTCGCCTACGCTTGCGTCTGTGACCCCCGCTGAGCTCTCCCGCACCGTGCTCGCCACGGTCCGTCGTGCCGTGGAGGCCGACGAGCTCAGCCTCACCGGCCCGGTCCCCGAGCGGATCGTCGTCCGCAAGCCGCCGCGGCCCGGGTGCGGGGACTACGCCACGAACGTCGCCCTGCAGCTGGCCCCCGTCACCGGCGCCGCGCCGCTCACCGTCGCCGAGGTGCTGGGCCGCCGGCTCGCCGGCACCCCCGGCATCGCCCGCGTCGACATCGCCCACCCCGGCTTCCTCAACATCACCCTCGAAGGCGAGTCGTACGAGGCCCTCGTCGGCCTCGTCCGCGACCAGGGGCCCCGCTACGGCGTCCGCCACCAGGACGTTCCGCCCCCGGCAGTCCCTGAACGAGATGCCCGCGCCGCCGCCTTCGCCGCCGCCCTCCACCGCCTCCACGCCGCCACCGGTATCGAGCCGCCCGCGCGGCACCCGCGCCCCGTCGCGGCCGGGACGCCGGAGCTCCACCGCACCCTCGGCGCCGACGCCACCGCCTGGGCCCTGCTGCGCCCGCCCGCCGAGGACGTGCCCCGCACCGACCCGGCCGAGCACCTGGCGCAGCGCGAGAGCAACCCCCTGTTCCGGGTCCGGTACGCTCACGCCCGTACCCGGGCCCTGCTGCGCAACGCCCACGATCTGGGCGTCGAGCCACGCGCGGACGGCGCGGGCCCCCGCCACCCCGCGGAGACCGGACTGCTCGGCCTGATCGCCGACTTCCCCCGCACCGTGGAGGCCGCGGCCCGGCACGGCGCGCCCGACCGGGTGGCGCGGCTGCTGGAGCGCACCGCCGACGCCTTCCTCCGCTTCCACGACGAGTGCCCGGCGCTGCCGAAGGGCGAGGAGAAACCCTCGGCCGTTCACGGGGCCCGCCTGGCGCTGGCCGACGCCGCCGGGACCGTGCTCGCCAACGGCCTGACCCTGCTCGGCATCAGCGCCCCCCGACACCTGTGAGAGCAGAGAGCAGGAGACGATGAGCCGTTCCGCCCACCCCGCCGGGCCCCGTTACGCCGACGTCCTTCCCGAGGGCCACTACGCGGCGCCGCCGACCGATCTGAACGCCCTGGACCCCCAGGTCTGGGCCCGCACCGTCACCCGGGACGCCGAGGGCGTCGCCACCGTCGGCGGCCTGGACGTCCGCCGGCTCGCCGAGGAGTTCGGCACCCCCGCGTACGTCCTGGACGAGGCCGACTTCCGGGCCCGCTGCCGCGCCTGGCGCGAGGCCTTCGGCACCGACGCCGACGTCTTCTACGCCGGCAAGGCCTTCCTGTCCCGCGCGGTCGTGCGGTGGCTGCACGAGGAGGGCCTCAACCTCGACGTCTGCTCCGGTGGTGAACTGGCCGTGGCGCTGTCCGCCGGGATGCCGGCCGACCGCATCGCGCTGCACGGCAACAACAAGACCGTCGCGGAGATCCGCCAGGCCGTCGAGGCCGGGGTGGGCCGGATCGTGCTGGACTCGTTCCAGGAGATCGTCCGGGTCGCGGACACCGCCCAGCGGCTGGGCACCCGGCAGCGGGTCCAGATCCGCGTCACCGTGGGCGTCGAGGCGCACACCCACGAGTTCATCGCCACCGCGCACGAGGACCAGAAGTTCGGCTTCTCCCTCACCGGCGGGGACGCCGCGGAGGCGGTGCGCCGCGTGCTGCGCCTGGACTCGCTCGAACTGGTGGGCATCCACTCGCACATCGGCTCGCAGATCTTCGACACCTCCGGCTTCGAGGTGGCCGCGCACCGGGTGATCGGCCTGCTGAAGCAGATCCGCGACGAGCACGGCGTCGAGCTGCCCGAGATCGACCTCGGCGGCGGCCTCGGCATCGCGTACACCCCGGACGACGACCCGCGCGAGCCGCACGAGATCGCCAAGTCGCTGGGTGAGATCGTCTCCCGGGAGTGCCAGGGGGCGGGGCTCGCGGTGCCGCGGCTGTCGGTCGAGCCGGGACGGGCGATCGTCGGCCCGACGGCGTTCACCCTCTACGAGGTGGGCACGATCAAGCCGCTGGAGGGCCTGCGGACCTACGTGAGCGTGGACGGCGGCATGTCGGACAACATCCGCACCGCGCTGTACGACGCCGAGTACAGCGTGGCCCTGGTGTCGCGGTCGAGCGACGCCGAGCCGATGCTGAGCCGTGTGGTCGGCAAGCACTGCGAGTCCGGTGACATCGTCGTGCGCGACGCCTTCCTCCCCGCCGACCTGGCCCCCGGCGACCTGCTGGCGGTGCCCGCGACGGGCGCGTACTGCCGCTCGATGGCGAGCAACTACAACCATGCCCTGCGCCCCCCGGTGGTCGCCGTCAAGGACGGCGAGGCCAGGGTGATCGTCCGGCGCGAGACGGAGGAGGATCTCCTGCGTCTCGACGTCGGCTGACGTGGAATCTCACATAGAAGGAGACCGGTCTCGCGATCCGGACAGGGCGTGGAATCTTCCGTCCGGTGCGTGAGACTGGGACCGTCCAAAGAGCTCGAAAGAGCCGAAAACGCGAAGCGAGGTCGGATGATGCGTACGCGTCCGCTGAAGGTGGCGCTGCTGGGCTGTGGTGTGGTCGGCTCAGAGGTGGCGCGCATCATGACGACGCACGCGGACGACCTCGCTGCGCGGGTCGGCGCCCCGGTGGAGCTGGCCGGGATCGCCGTGCGGCGGCCGAACCGGGTACGTGCCGGGGTGCCCGGGGAACTGCTCACCACGGACGCGACAGCCCTGGTCAAACGCGGGGACATCGACGTGGTCGTCGAGGTGATCGGCGGCATCGAGCCGGCCCGCTCCCTGATCACCACCGCCTTCGAGCACGGTGCCAGTGTCGTCTCCGCCAACAAGGCCCTGCTGGCCGCCGACGGCGCCGCGCTGCACGCCGCCGCCGTCGAGCAGGGGGTGGACCTCTATTACGAGGCCGCGGTCGCCGGCGCCATCCCGCTGATCCGCCCGCTGCGCGAGTCGCTCGCCGGCGACAAGGTCAACCGGGTGCTCGGCATCGTCAACGGCACGACCAACTTCATCCTCGACAAGATGGACACCACAGGCGCCGGCTACTCCGAGGCGCTGGACGAGGCCACCGCGCTGGGCTACGCCGAGGCCGACCCCACCGCCGACGTCGAGGGCTTCGACGCCGCCGCCAAGGCCGCGATCCTGGCCGGCATCGCCTTCCACACCCGCGTGACCATCGACGACGTCCACCGCGAGGGGATCACCGAGGTCACCGCGGCCGACATCGCCTCGGCCCAGCGGATGGGCTGCACGGTGAAGCTGCTGGCGATCTGCGAGCGCAGTGCCGACGGCCGTTCGGTCACCGCCCGCGTCCACCCGGCGATGATCCCGCTGACGCACCCGCTGGCGAGCGTGCGCGAGGCGTACAACGCGGTCTTCGTGGAGGCCGCGGCCGCCGGTCAGCTGATGTTCTACGGTCCCGGGGCGGGCGGCTCGCCGACGGCCTCCGCGGTCCTGGGCGACCTGGTGGCGACCTGCCGCAACAGGCTGGCGAGCACGACCGGGCCGGGGGAGTCCGCGTACGCGCAGCTCACCGTGAGCCCCATGGGCGATGTGGTGACCCGCTACCACATCAGCCTGGACGTGGCGGACAAACCGGGTGTCCTGGCCCAGGTGGCCACGGTCTTCGCCGAGCATCAGGTGTCCATCGACACGGTTCGCCAGCAGGGCAGGAATCCGGGCGGGGACGGAGTCGCCGTCGAACAGGGCGGCGAGGCCTCGCTCGTCGTCGTCACCCACCGGGCGCCGGACGCGGCGCTCGCGGCGACCGTCGAGGCCCTGCGCAAACTCGACACCGTTCGGGGCGTCGCCAGCATCATGCGTGTTGAAGGGGAGTAAGCCAGCGATGAACGCAGTCTCTACCGGACGAATGCCCGCCACCCACCAGTGGCGCGGCCTCATCGAGGAGTACCGGGAGCGGCTCCCGGTCAGCGCGGCGACCCCCGTGGTCACGCTGCTGGAGGGCGGCACTCCGCTGGTCCCCGCCCAGGTGCTGTCCGAGCGCACGGGCTGCGACGTCTACCTCAAGGTCGAGGGCGCCAACCCCACCGGCTCCTTCAAGGACCGCGGTATGACCATGGCGATCTCCAAGGCCAAGGAGGAGGGCGCACAGGCGGTCATCTGCGCCTCCACCGGCAACACATCGGCCTCGGCCGCCGCCTACGCGGTGCGGGCGGGGATGGTGTGCGCCGTCCTGGTGCCGCAGGGCAAGATCGCGCTGGGCAAGATGGGCCAGGCGCTGGTGCACGGCGCGCGCATCCTGCAGGTGGACGGCAACTTCGACGACTGCCTGGACCTCGCCCGCGGCCTGTCCGACAAGTACCCGGTGGCGCTGGTCAATTCGGTCAACCCGGTCCGTATCGAGGGCCAGAAGACCGCGGCCTTCGAGATCGTGGACGCGCTCGGCGACGCGCCGGACATCCATGTGCTGCCGGTGGGCAACGCGGGCAATATCACCGCGTACTGGAAGGGCTACCGCGAATACTCCGGGGACGGCGTGTCCAGCCGCAATCCGCGCATGTGGGGCTTCCAGGCCTCCGGCGCCGCGCCGATCGTGCTGGGCCACCCGGTGCGCCAGCCGCAGACGATCGCCACCGCGATCCGGATCGGCAACCCGGCGTCCTGGCAGTTCGCCGAGGAGGCCAGGGACGAATCCGGCGGCCTGATCGACTCGGTGACGGATCGTCAGATCCTGGTGGCGTACCGGCTGCTCGCCGCGCGGGAGGGCGTCTTCGTCGAGCCGGCCTCCGCCGCGAGCGTCGCCGGCCTGCTGAAGGCCGCCGAGGAGGGCAAGGTCGACCCGGGCCAGCGGATCGTCTGCACCGTCACCGGCAACGGCCTGAAGGACCCCGATTGGGCGGTGGCCGGCGCGCCGCAGCCCATCACCGTTCCGGTGGACGCGGACGCCGCCGCGGACAAGCTCGGGCTGCTCTGACCCCGCCCGACCCCCGCAGGACAACAGGGGCGCACGGATTCGCACGCGACACGCATCAAGCGCTGTCCGTGCGCCCTATGTCGCAGGAGAACCTTCCTTCGATAGGCTGACCTCACACCGGCGCCGCCGCACGCCGTTCTGGCCCATGCCATTGGCATCCTCCTCGCGGGATCCCCTTGGTACGGTCCCCCAAGTCCTCGCCGCCGTACGGCAACGATGCCGCGGCATCGCGAGGCAGAAACGCCCTTGAAACAAGGAGAGTCATCGAACGATGGCCGGACCCGCCTTCCGTGCCGCCGCCGTCCGAGTGCGCGTCCCCGCGACCAGCGCCAATCTCGGACCGGGCTTCGACGCCTTCGGCCTGGCGCTCGGACTCTACGACGACGTCGTGGTCCGGGTGGCCGACTCCGGTCTGCACGTCGACATCGCAGGCGAAGGCGCCGACTCGCTCTCCCGCGACGAGAACCACCTGGTCGTACGCGCCCTGCGGACCGCCTTCGACCTGCTCGGCGGTCAGCCGCGCGGCCTGGAGGTGGTGTGCGCCAACCGCATCCCGCACGGCCGCGGCCTGGGCTCCTCCTCCGCCGCCATCTGCGCGGGCATCATGGCCGCCCGCGCGGTGACGATAGGCGGCCAGGAGAAGCTGGACGACGCGGCGCTGCTGGAGCTCGCCAACGAGATCGAGGGCCATCCGGACAACGTCGCCGCCTGTCTGCTCGGCGGCTTCACCCTGGCCTGGACCGAGGGCGGGGCCGCCCACGCGGTCCGGATGGACCCCTCCGAGTCGGTCGTTCCGGTGGTCTTCGTCCCCGGCAAGCCGGTGCTGACCGAGACCGCCCGGGGACTGCTGCCGCGCAGCGTCCCGCATGTGGACGCCGCGGTCAACGCGGGACGTGCCGCGCTTCTCGTCGAGGCCCTCACCAGGCGCCCCGACCTGCTGCTTCCCGCCACCGAGGACCGGCTGCACCAGGACTACCGGGCGCCCGCGATGCCGGAGAGCGTGGCACTGGTGAACCGACTGCGCGCCGAGGGCGTCCCTGCTGTCATCTCGGGTGCGGGGCCCACGGTGCTGGCGCTGGCCGACGAGGACACCGCCGACAAGGTCTCCCAGCTGGCGGGAGAGGGGTGGGCGGCGAACCGTCTGTCCCTCGACGCGGCGGGGGCGAGCGTGCTGCCGCTCGCAGTAGGGCAGTGACACGATTGCCGGTCGTAGAGAGGGGGAATGTTTGTTGGATCCGGTAGTGTTAATCTCATTGCTGCACCCGTGGACTCAGGCACCCGCCTGCTGTACCTGTTGTCCCGGTGCTCTGTGTCCCGCATCGGGACCGCCCATTCTTCCGGGAGCCTCCCACACCGCATAGGCAGCTTGCCTGAGCAGTGCCGAGCACGCTCCGGAGACGGCGCGGGTGACATTTCACCCGAGAGTGAACTCTCACCTCGCCGGTAACTGTGTTTTTTGTTCCACATCATTTCTTCCGCCACCAGGCGGACCACCGCCCCGGGTCCGGCGCAAGTGATAAGGACCGGATCCGGACAGCACAACCGGTCGCCGAGCCAGACAGGCCGACGTCCGCTCCAGGGAAGGACCCTTCGTGAGCGACACCACCGATCTGATGGGCGTACGCGCAGACAGCCCTGTCGCCGCGTCCGATGCTGCCGCGCCTGCCACCGGTGCTGCCACTGCCCCCGCCGCGCGGCGCCGCCGCGCGGGTACCGGTCTTGAGGGCATGGTCCTGGCCGAGCTGCAGCAGCTCGCCTCCGGTCTCGGCATCAAGGGCACCGCGCGGATGCGCAAGAGCCAGCTCATCGAGACCATCAAGGCCGCGCAGGCCGGCGGCGGCGCCAAGGCCACCGCCACCGAGGGCGCGCCCGCCGCCGAGAAGCCGAAGCGCCGCGCCACCTCGCGTACCCGTACGGGTGAATCCGCCGAGTCCGGGACCCAGGGCGCCGAGCAGCAGCCGAAGCAGATCGAGATCCCCGGCCAGCCGGCCGGCGAGAAGGCCGCCCCCGCGGCCAAGGCCAAGGCGGAGCCCGCCAAGGCCGAGCAGCCCGCCGAAGGCCGGTCCGAGGGCCGCGCCGAGGCCGCCGTGGACACCGCCGAGGGCAGAACCGGCGACGCCAGGGGCGGCGACGACCGCCGCGACCGCGAGAGCCGTCGCGACCGTCAGCGCGACCGTCAGCGCGACCGCCGCAAGGGCGGCGAGGACGGCGGCCAGCAGCGTCAGCAGCAGGGCGGCCAGGGCCAGCAGCAGGGCCAGCAGCAGGGCGGCGGCGCCCAGGACGACGGCTACGACGACGGTGACGGCGGAGGCCGCCGGCGCCGCGGCCGTTACCGCGACCGCCGCGGTGGCCGTGGCAACCGCCGCGACGACTTCGCGGGCGAGCCGCAGGTCGCCGACGACGACGTGCTGATCCCGGTCGCGGGCATCCTCGACATCCTCGACAACTACGCGTTCATCCGGACCTCCGGCTACCTGCCCGGCCCGAACGACGTGTACGTGTCGCTCGCCCAGGTCCGCAAGAACGGCCTGCGCAAGGGTGACCACGTCACCGGCGCCGTCCGCCAGCCCAAGGACGGCGAGCGCCGCGAGAAGTTCAACGCGCTGGTGCGCCTGGACTCCGTCAACGGCATGGCCCCGGAGAGCGGCCGCGGCCGTCCGGAGTTCGGCAAGCTCACCCCGCTGTACCCGCAGGAGCGGCTGCGGCTGGAGAACGAGCCCGGCCAGCTGATCACCCGGATCATCGACCTGGTCGCCCCGATCGGAAAGGGCCAGCGAGGCCTGATCGTGGCCCCGCCGAAGACCGGTAAGACGATCATCATGCAGGCCATCGCCAACGCGATCACCCGCAACAACCCCGAGTGCCACCTGATGGTCGTCCTCGTCGACGAGCGTCCGGAAGAGGTCACCGACATGCAGCGGTCGGTCAAGGGCGAGGTCATCTCCTCGACCTTCGACCGCCCGGCCGAGGACCACACCACCGTCGCCGAGCTCGCCATCGAGCGCGCCAAGCGACTGGTGGAGCTGGGCCACGACGTCGTCGTCCTGCTGGACTCCATCACCCGTCTGGGCCGCGCGTACAACCTCGCGGCGCCCGCCTCCGGCCGCATCCTGTCCGGTGGTGTCGACTCGACCGCGCTGTACCCGCCGAAGCGCTTCTTCGGTGCCGCGCGCAACATCGAGGACGGCGGCTCGCTGACCATCCTGGCCACCGCGCTGGTCGAGACCGGCTCGCGCATGGACGAGGTGATCTTCGAGGAGTTCAAGGGCACCGGCAACATGGAGCTCAAGCTCGACCGGAAGCTCGCGGACAAGCGGATCTTCCCGGCGGTCGACGTCGACCCGTCCGGTACCCGCAAGGAGGAGATCCTGCTCGCCCCCGACGAGCTGAACATCGTCTGGAAGCTGCGCCGGGTGCTGCACGCGCTCGACTCGCAGCAGGCGATCGAACTGCTGCTGGACAAGATGAAGCAGACCAAGTCGAACGCCGAGTTCCTGATGCAGATCGCCAAGACCACCCCGGGTGGCAACAACGACTGACGCTCCGGCGTCCGTACGGCGCAGAGGGCCGGTCCCGTCACCTCGGTGACGGGACCGGCCCTCTGCCGTGCGATCGGCCGGAGGCGGCGCGGCGACCCCGTCCGGGCCGCCGACCGGATGGCTCACCTGCGGCGGGTCCCGGCGCGTCCCGAGGCGGGGCGGCTCTCGACCCGCTGTCATTGCTCGTGTGCGGACCCGTCCCGTGCCTGATCAGGCGCGGGACGGGGTATCCCGACCATGAGAGCCGACGAGGACCGAGGAGCCGATGGCCGACCACGCGGACGACGGACGCCGAGCCGCCCGACGACGCCGACGGAGCCCGCGCCGCCGGGCCCTGCGGATGACCGCCTGGGTCGTGGCGACGTTCCTGCTGCTGACCACCGCCGCCGTCGGATGCCTCTACCTCAAGCTCAACGGCAACATCAGGGGCATCGACATCAACGCCCTCCTCGGGCGGGACCGCCCCGCCGACGTCGACAACGGCTCGATGGACATCCTCGTCCTCGGCTCCGATTCGCGGTCGGGCAGCAACAAGAAGGCCGGGGGCGGCAAGGACGACGGAACGGCGCGCTCCGACACCGCGATGGTCGTCCACGTCTACCAGGGGCACCACCGGGCGAGCGTGGTCAGCATCCCCCGCGACACCCTGGTCGACCGGCCCTCCTGCGCCCAGCCGCGCGGCGGCACGGCCCCGCCCGCGCACAACGAGATGTTCAACGAGGCGTACTCGGTCGGCGGCCCGGCCTGCACGGTCAAGACCGTCGAGTCGATGACCGGAATCCGCATGGACCACTACATCGAGGTCGACTTCTCCGGCTTCCAGCACCTCATCGACGCCCTGGGCGGGGTCACCGTCACCACCAGCCAGGCCATCAGCGACAACCGCAGCCACCTGCACCTGCCGGCCGGCACACACCACCTGGACGGCAAGCAGGCCCTGGGCCTGGTCCGCACCCGGCACGGGGTGGGGGACGGCAGCGACCTCGGCCGGATAAGGCTGCAGCAGGCCTTCCTGCGGGCCCTGGTGGACCGGGTGAACAGCATCGGGCTGCTGAGCTCGCCGACCCGGCTGTACGAGATCGCCGACACCGCGACGGGCGCCATCACCACCGACTCGGAGCTGGCCTCCGTCAAGAAGCTGGTCGGCCTGGGGGAGAGCCTGAAGGGACTGGGCTCCAAGGACATCAGCATGGTCACCATGCCGGTCGTCTACGACCCCGCGGACCCCAATCGCGTCCTGCCCCTCAGGGACAAGGCGGACCAGGTCTGGGCCGCGCTGCGGGCCGACAAGGCGATCCCCAGGTCGGCCACGAAGGGCTCGGCCGGTGACGAGGTCGACACGAACGGTGTCGTCAGGAGCTCCTCCCAGGCTCTGGGGAAGCCCCCGGAATAGAACGCCCCGGCCCCCGGTTTGGGCAGACACGGCCAGTGCTGGCAGACTGGTACGTCGGCCCCGGTTCACGTGACGCAAACCCGCAGCACGACCCGGGACCCTCCCGAACAATAGGAGACCCCCTTGAAGCGCGACATCCACCCGGAGTACGTGGAGACCCAGGTCAGCTGCACCTGCGGCGCCTCGTTCACCACTCGTAGCACCGTTGCCGGCGGCGTCATCCGCGCCGACGTCTGCTCGGCGTGCCACCCGTTCTACACGGGCAAGCAGAAGATCCTCGACACCGGTGGCCGCGTGGCCCGCTTCGAGGCCCGCTTCGGCAAGGCGGCCGGGTCCGCCAAGAAGTAGCGACCCGAAAGCGCCGGTCCACGGCTGCCCGGATATCCTCCGGCGGCCGGACCGGCGTTTTGTCGTCCCAGGCTGGTTCACCGGCGTTCACCCCTTTTAGCGAGCAGGGATCCTGATGTTCGAGGCGGTCGAGGAACTGATCGGCGAGTACGCCGACCTCGAGAAGAAGCTTGCCGACCCGGCGGTCTTCGCCGACCAGGCCAACGCGCGCAAGCTGAACAAGCGCTATGCCGAGCTGACCCCCATCATCGGCACGTACCGCGCATGGAAGCAGACCGGCGACGACATCGAGACCGCCCGTGAACTCGCGGCCGACGACCCCGACTTCGCCGCCGAGGTGAAGGACCTGGACAAGCAGCGCGAGGAGCTCACCGACAAGCTCCGGCTGCTGCTCGTCCCGCGCGACCCCAGCGACGACAAGGACGTGATCCTCGAGGTCAAGGCGGGCGAGGGCGGTGAGGAGTCCGCGCTCTTCGCGGGCGACCTGCTGCGCATGTACCTGCGCTACGCCGAGCGCCTGGGCTGGAAGACCGAGATCATCGACGCCAACGCCTCCGACCTCGGCGGCTACAAGGACGTCCAGGTCGCGGTGAAGATGAAGGGCACCCCTGAGCCCGGCCAGGGCGTCTGGGCCCGGCTGAAGTACGAGGGCGGCGTGCACCGCGTCCAGCGCGTGCCGGCCACCGAGTCGCAGGGCCGCATCCACACCTCCGCCGCCGGCGTGCTGGTCACCCCGGAGGCCGAGGAGGTCGAGGTCGAGGTCAACGCCAACGACCTGCGGATCGACGTGTACCGCTCCTCCGGCCCCGGCGGCCAGTCGGTCAACACCACCGACTCCGCGGTCCGCATCACCCACCTGCCCACCGGCATCGTCGTCTCCTGCCAGAACGAGAAGAGCCAGCTGCAGAACAAGGAGCAGGCGATGCGCATCCTGCGCTCCCGGCTGCTGGCCGCCGCGCAGGAGGAGGCGGAGCGCGAGGCCTCCGACGCCCGCCGCAGCCAGGTGCGCACCGTGGACCGCAGCGAGCGCATCCGTACGTACAACTTCCCGGAGAACCGCATCTCCGACCACCGCGTCGGCTTCAAGGCGTACAACTTGGACCAGGTCCTCGACGGCGAACTGGACGCGGTGATCCAGGCCTGCGTCGACGCCGACTCGGCGGCCAAGCTGGCCGCCGCGGGCGACGGAAGCTGAACCGGAGGCGGAGAACGTGAACCTGCTGCTCGCCGAGGTCGCCCAGGCGACCCAGCGGCTGGCCGACGCCGGTGTGCCCTCGCCGCGGTTCGACGCCGAGGAGCTCGCGGCGTACGTGCACGGGGTGAAGCGAGGCGCGCTGCACACCGTCGCCGACGCCGACTTCGACGCGCGCTACTGGGAGGCCGTGGCCCGCCGTGAGGCCCGCGAGCCGCTGCAGCACATCACGGGCCGTGCGTTCTTCCGCTACCTGGAGCTCCAGGTGGGCCCCGGGGTCTTCGTGCCGCGCCCGGAGACCGAGTCGGTCGTCGGGTGGGCCATAGACGCCGTGCGCGCCATGGACGTCGCCGAGCCGCTCATCGTCGACCTGTGCACGGGATCGGGCGCCATCGCGCTCGCCCTGGCGCAGGAGGTGCCGCGCAGCCGCGTGCACGCCGTGGAGCTGTCCGACGAGGCGCTGGTCTGGGCCCGCAAGAACGTCCAGGGCAGCAAGGTCGACCTGCGGCAGGGAGACGCCCTGGAGGCCTTCCAGGACCTCAACGGCCAGGTGGACCTGGTGATCTCCAACCCGCCGTACATCCCGCTCACCGAATGGGAGCACGTGGCGCCGGAGGCCCGCGACCACGATCCCGAAATGGCGTTGTTCTCGGGTGAGGACGGCCTGGACACCATCCGCGGCATCGAGCGCACCGCGCACCGGCTGCTGCGGCCCGGCGGGGTCGTCGTCATCGAGCACGCCGACACCCAGGGCGGCCAGGTGCCCTGGATCTTCACCGAGGAGGCCGGCTGGGCGGATGCCGCCGACCACCCCGATCTCAACAACCGTCCCCGGTTCACCACTGCCCGCAAGGCGACGCCGTGACCACGGCGCCGCACGTCATGGAGGTCTGCTGATGGCACGGCGTTACGACTGCTCGGACGCGACGGACCGGGTTGCCGGACTGCGCGAGGCCGCGTCCGCCGTACGCCGCGGCGAACTCGTGGTGCTGCCCACCGACACCGTCTACGGCATCGGCGCGGACGCCTTCAACACCGAGGCCGTCGGCGACCTGCTGGAGGCCAAGGGCCGGGGCCGCAACATGCCCTCGCCCGTCCTCGTCGGCTCCCCGAACACCCTGCACGGCCTGGTCACCGACTTCACCGAGCAGGCCTGGGAGCTGGTCGACGCCTTCTGGCCGGGCGCCCTCACCCTCGTCGCCCGCCACCAGCCGTCCCTCCAGTGGGACCTGGGGGACACCCGTGGCACCGTCGCCGTGCGCATGCCGCTGCACCCGGTCGCCATCGAGCTGCTGACCGAGACCGGCCCGATGGCCGTCTCCAGCGCCAACCTCACCGGTCACCCGTCGCCGCAGGACTGCGACGCGGCGCAGGAGATGCTCGGGGACTCCGTCGCGGTCTACCTCGACGGCGGCCCGACGCCCGCGGCCGTGCCGTCCTCCATCGTGGACGTCACCGGCAAGGTGCCCGTGCTGCTGCGGGCGGGCGCGATCAGCGCGGAGCAGCTCCGCGAGGTCGTACCCGACCTGGAGGTCGGCAATTGACACCGCCCATACCCGGGCAGTGGGATCACGGCGAGCGTCCGTTCCGCATCCTCCACGTCTGCACCGGCAACGTCTGCCGCTCGCCGATCGCCGAGCGGCTGACCCGGCATGAGCTGACGCTGCGGCTGGGCGACGGCGCCGCGGGGATCATCGTCGAGAGCGCCGGCACCTGGGGGCACGAGGGCGCGCCGATGGAGGCGCACGCCGCGACGGTGCTCGCCGAGTACGCCGCCGACCCCACCGGCTTCCTGGGGCGCGAACTCCTCGACGACCATGTGATCGACGCCGATCTCGTGCTCACCGCGACCCGCGACCACCGCGCCCAGGTGATCTCCATGGGGCACGCGGCGGGCCTGCGCACCTTCACGCTCAAGGAGTTCACCCGGCTGGTGAAGGCCATAGACCCGGCGACCCTGCCGGAGGGCAGCGTGACCGAGCGCGCGCGGTCCCTGGTGCGCGCCGCCGCGGCGCTGCGCGGGTGGCTGCTGGCCCCCACGGCCGACGCGGACGAGGTGTACGACCCGTACGGCGCCCCGCTGACCTTCTTCCGCTCCATCGGCGAGGAGATCCACGACGCGCTGGACCCCGTTCTGACCGCGCTCACCGGGGTGCCGGCGCCCACCGCCTGACCCGCCGGGCGGAAAGGTTTCGCCACGGTGGGCCGGGGCGGTCCGGGCGGGCGCCCCGGCGGAGCGGCGCGGCCCCGGCGAAATCCCGACCCCCGGTGGAGCACAACGCGGCGCGAAATGTCCACAAGGGTGCAACAGTGGCAGGTGAGTCCCTGCCCAGCCGCCCCCGGGAGCGCCGCCATGCCCACCGCGGAAGCGTCTTCACCCCACATACTCACGCCCACGCTCCCGGCCGGAAGCGCCGGCCTCGACATGCTGCGCGCCCATGATCCCGAGCTGGCCGACATCCTCCTCGGGGAGGCCCAGCGGCAGGCCTCGTGCCTGCAGTTGATCGCGGGGGAGAACTTCACGTCCCCCGCCGTCCTGACGGCGCTCGGTTCTCCGCTCGCCAACAAGTACGCCGAGGGCTACCCCGGTCACCGCCACCACGCCGGGTGCGAGCTGGTGGACCTGGCCGAGCGGCTGGCCGTGGAAAGGGCCATGCGGCTGTTCGGAGCCGCGCACGCGAACGTGCAGCCCTACTCCGGCTCCTCGGCCGTGCTGGCCGCCTACGCGGCCCTCCTGGTCCCGGGAGACACCATCCTGGCGATGTCGCTGGCCCACGGCGGCCACCTCACCCACGGATCCGAGTCGAACTTCTCCGGCCGCTGGTTCCACATCGCCGGCTACGGGGTGACGCGGGGCGAGACCTTCGAGGAGGGCGGCCTGATCGACTACGAGCGGCTGCGCGTCCTCGCCCACCAGCACCGCCCGAAGGCGATCGTCTGCGGCGGCATCGCCTACCCGCGGCACATCGACTACGCCGCCTTCCGGGAGATCGCGGACGACGTCGGCGCGTATCTGATCGTGGACGCCGCGCACACGCTCGGCCTGGTCGCCGGCGGTGCCGCGCCCAATCCGGTGCCCTACGCGGACGTGGTCTGCGCCACCACGCACAAGACGCTGCGCGGTCCGCGCGGCGGGCTGATCCTGTGCGGGGCGGACCTGGCCCAGCGCATCGACCGGGCGGTGTTCCCGTTCTCACAGGGCGGCCCCCACATGCACGCCGTCGCCGCGAAGGCGGCGGCCTTCGCCGAGGCGGCGCGCCCGGAGTTCGCGCTGTACGCCCACCAGGTGGTCGCCAACGCCCGCGCCCTGGCCGACGCGCTGGCCGCGCAGGGCCTGCGCATCGCCACCGGCGGCACGGACACGCATCTGATCGCCGCCGACGTGTCGGCCCTCGGGGTCACCGGGATGCGCGCCCGCGGACTGTGCGCGGCCGCCGGGATCGTGCTGGACAAGTACACGCTCCCGTACGACACGGAGCCGTGCGCGGCCGGCTCCGGCATCCGCCTGGGCACCGCGTCGGTGACCACCCAGGGCATGCGCGAGGAGCAGATGTCGCAGGTCGCGGGCTTGATCGTGCGGGCGCTGCGGGAGGAGCGCGGGCTGGCCAACGAGGTCGCGGAACTCGTGGAGGGATTCCCTCCGTACCCGGACTGAGACGCGGTTCACAGGGGGCCCGGAGCGGCCCCGGGAGTGGCGTGTGCAACCCTGGGTACCCGCTGTGAGTCTCTGTCTGTGTTTACAGCAGCCACCCGGACGCGAATAGGGTGTGCCCGTGCGCGAGTACCTCTTGACCCTGTGCGTGGCGGCCGCCGTGACCTACCTCCTCACGGGGCCGGTGCGGAAGTTCGCCATCGCGGCAGGCGCCATGCCCGAGATCCGCGATCGTGACGTCCACCGTGAACCCACGCCCCGCCTCGGCGGCATCGCCATGTTCGGCGGTCTGTGCGCGGGCCTGCTGGTGGCGGCCCATCTGACGAACCTCAAGAGCGTCTTCGAGCTGTCCAACGAACCACGGGCGCTGCTGTCCGGCGCCGGGCTGATCTGGCTGCTGGGCGTGCTGGACGACAAGTGGGGCGTGGACGCCCTGATCAAGCTGGGCGCGCAGATGATCGCGGCCGGCGTGATGGTGCTCCAGGGACTCACCGTGCTGTGGCTGCCGATCCCGGGCAAGGGCATCGTCTCGCTCACCCCCGTGCAGTCGACCCTGCTGACCGTGGCCCTGGTCGTGATCACGATCAACGCGGTCAACTTCGTCGACGGACTCGACGGACTGGCGTCCGGAATGGTGTGCATCGCCGCGATCGCGTTCTTCATGTACGCGTACCGCATCTGGTACGGCTACGGCATCGAGGCCGCCGCCCCGGCGACGCTGTTCAGCGCCATCCTCATCGGGATGTGCCTGGGCTTCCTGCCGCACAACCTGCACCCCGCGCGGATCTTCATGGGGGACTCGGGCTCGATGCTGATCGGCCTGGTGCTGGCCTCCGGCGCGATCTCCATCACCGGCCAGACCGACCCCGACGCCATCACCAACCTCACCGGCTCGACCCGTGACACCACGCACTTCATGGTGCCGGTCTACATGCCGCTGCTGCTGCCGATGACGCTCATCGCGATCCCGGCGGCCGACCTGGTGCTGGCCATCGTGCGCCGCACGTGGAACGGCCAGTCGCCGTTCGCGGCCGACCGCGGGCACCTGCACCACCGACTGCTGGACATCGGCCACTCGCACAGCCGGGCCGTGTGGATCATGTACTTCTGGTCCGCGCTGATCTCCTTCGGCGCGGTCGCCTTCTCGGTGAACTCCTCCAGCCTGTGGATCGTGCTGGGCATCGTCATGCTGAGCGCGATGGGGCTGATCGCCCTGCTCATGCCGCGCTTCAGGCCGCGGGCCCCGCGCTGGGCGGAGGCGTTCGTGCCGCCGAGGTACCGCCGTACCCGGATCGAGGCGCACGCCGCGGCGCAGGCGGCCGCACAGGCCACGATCGCCGCGGGGGAGGCCCCCGGCGTCAACGGCGCGACGGCGCTCAGCGCACGGTCCCTGGTGGACGCCGGAAGGGGTACGGGCAGCCGGCCGTAGGGCGGGCACCCGATAGCACAGCCGTGCCCCGCCGTCAGTCAGACGTCGCGGGTTGTACTCCTCGCGTGTGACAGGTCACACACGAACCGGGTAAAGACCTCATCAAATAGATTGTGATACCGTTCACGAGAACCCGGAATCAAGCCGAAAGACCCTAGTGCGATGGTCTTCCGGCGTGAGGCGTGTTCCCGCCGCCGGGCTACGCTCGTCCTCGACGACCCCTGTACTTCCAACCTCGCCGGAGGAGCTGCCGCCATGCAGTCCAACGACGTCCGAACGCTCCTGAACTGCGCCGTGCCCGCCGCTGCCGCGGGGGTGATCGCGGTCGCTGTCGCCACGGCACTCGCGGGTGGCAAGGGCGCGATCGGCGCGGCCTTCGGCGCGGTGGTGGTGATCGCGTTCATGGGAATCGGTCTGACGGTGCTTCAGCGCACCGCCCGTTCCTATCCCACGCTGTTCCAGGCGATGGGGCTGATGCTCTACACCGTGCAGTTGCTGCTGCTCGCCATCGTGCTCGCGGTGTTCAAGCACACGACTCTGTTCGACACCCAGGTGTTCGCCTTCACCCTGCTCGGCACGACCCTGGTGTGGATCGCCGCCCAGGCCCGTGCTCATATGAAGACCAAGATGCTGTACGTGGAGCCCGGATCCGCCGGAACTTCACCGTGAACAGCGGGGCCGGTGCGAGCGAACTTCCGCTCGTTTGCTATCGTCCGGTCTCAACTGCGGCAGAGCTGGCGCGGGTGGCAGTCATGCCTTCGCAACAGCCCTTCGGCTCAGCGCCCACCCGCCGCCCCCACATCCGTAAGACCAGTCCAGTGCCGTTCCGTGGCCGAGTGCCGCGCCGACACGTAGAGGTTGCCGTACCCATGCGCCACGCTGAAGGAGCTCTCGGTGAGTGATGTAACGACGCTCGCCTTCGAGACGAACTGCCACATCTTCGACGGGTGCGGCTTCCCGGCCCCCGGCCTGCACTCCTTCCTCTTCAAGCCGCTGATCGGCGACGCGGACAGCAGCGTCTACTTCAACAAGACGATGCTGCTGGCGCTCCTCGGCAGCATCGTGATCGTCGGCTTCTTCTGGGTCGCCTTCGCCAAGCCGAAGATCGTCCCCGGCAAGCTGCAGATGGTCGCCGAGGCCGGCTACGACTTCGTGCGCCGCGGCATCGTCTACGAGACGATCGGCAAGCGCGACGGCGAGAAGTACGTGCCGTTCATGGTCTCGCTGTTCTTCTTCGTCTGGATCATGAACCTGTGGTCGATCATCCCGATCGCCCAGTTCCCCGTGACGGCGATCATCAGCTACCCGGCCGCGCTCGCCGCGATCGTCTACATCACGTGGATGTCGCTGACCTTCAAGAAGCACGGCTTCGTCGGCGGCTGGAAGAACATCACCGGCTACGACAAGAACCTCGGCGCGGTCCTGCCGATGGTCGTCGGCCTGGAGTTCCTCTCCAACGTGATCGTCCGGCCGTTCACCCACGCGGTGCGACTCTTCGCCAACATGTTCGCGGGTCACGTCCTGCTGCTGCTGTTCACCATCGCCAGCTGGTACCTGCTCAACGGGATCGGCATCGCCTATGCCGGTGTCTCGTTCGTGATGGTCATCGTCATGACCGCCTTCGAGCTCTTCATCCAGGCCGTCCAGGCGTACGTCTTCGTCCTGCTGGCCTGCTCCTACGTGCAGGGCGCGCTCGCCGAGCACCACTGAGCGCCCACGCAACGCTCAGCCCCCGATTGTCCGGTGGCCAACCCCCACCGGTCCGTGAAAGAGAAGGAAGAAACAGCATGTCCGCTGTGAACCTCGCCGCTACCCAGATCCTCGGCAACCTGGGCTCCATCGGCTACGGCCTCGCGGCCATCGGCCCCGGCGTCGGCATCGGCATCATCTTCGGCAACGGTACGCAGGCCCTCGCCCGCCAGCCCGAGGCCGCCGGTCTGATCCGTGCCAACCAGATCCTCGGCTTCGCCTTCTGTGAGGCGCTCGCCCTGATCGGTCTGGTCATGCCGTTCGTCTACCCGACCTCCTGACTCCGGGCTGACGAGACCAACCCCTTTCGACGGAAGGCACTGATGTGAACGCCCTGGCACAGCTGGCGGCCGAGCAGCCGGAGAACCCGCTCATCCCGCCGGTTCCAGAGCTCGTCATCGGTCTCATCGCCTTCGCCATCGTCTTCTTCTTCCTCGCCAAGAAGCTGCTCCCGAACATCAACAAGGTTCTGGAGGAGCGTCGCGAGGCCATCGAGGGCGGCATGGAGAAGGCCGAGGCCGCACAGGCCGAGGCTCAGCGGACCCTCGAGGAGTACAAGCAGTCGCTCGCCGAGGCCCGCCACGAGGCCGCGCGTCTGCGCCAGGAGGCGCAGGAGCAGGGCGCCGCGCTCATCGCCGAGATGCGTGCGGAAGGCCAGCGGCAGCGCGAGGAGATCATCGCCGCCGGTCACGCCCAGATCGAGGCCGACCGCCGGTCCGCCGCGCAGGCCCTGCGCCAGGACGTCGGCAAGATCGCTGTCGACCTGTCCGGCAAGATCGTCGGTGAGTCCCTCGAGGACGTCGCCCGGCAGAGCCGTGTCATCGACCGCTTCCTCGACGAGCTCGAGGAGAAGGCCGAGGCCGCGCGATGAACGGAGCGAGCCGCGAGGCACTGGCCGCCGCGCGCGAGCGTCTCGACGCACTGGCGGACAACACGTCCGTCGACGCGGCGAAGCTCGCCGAGGAGCTGGCCGCCGTCACGGGGCTGCTCGACCGCGAGCGTTCGCTGCGCCGGGCCCTGACCGACCCGGCGCAGCAGGGTGAGGCCAAGTCCGGCCTCGTCCGGGCGGTCCTCGGCGGACAGGTCGGCGAGGAGACGCTCGACCTGGTCGCGGGCATGGTCCGCAGCCGCTGGTCGCAGCCGCGTGATCTGACCGACGCGCTGGAGGAGCTGTCCTACGGCGCCGACCTGATCGCCGCGGAGCGTGCCGACCACCTCGACGACGTCGAGGACGAGCTGTTCCGCTTCGGCCGGATCGTCTCCGGCAGCAGCGAGCTGCGGGCGGCGCTCACCGACCGCGCCGCGGGTGCCCGGGCCAAGGCGGCCCTGCTGCACTCGCTGCTGGGCGGCCGGGTCGACCCGGTCACCGAGCGGATCGCGGTCCGTCTGGTGACGCACCCGCGAGGCCGTAGCCTGGAGGCAGGGATCGACGCCCTGTCCAAGCTGGCGGCGACGCGCCGTAACCGCACGGTTGCGGTCGTGGTCTCGGCGGTACCGCTGAGCGACCGGCAGAAGCAGCGCCTCGGCGCCGCGCTGGCCACGATCTACGGCCGGCAGGTGCACCTGAACCTCGACGTGGACCCCGCGGTCCTCGGCGGCATCACGGTTCGGGTCGGCGACGAGGTCATCGACGGGACCATCGCGGACCGCCTCGCAGAGGCGAGCCGGCGGATGGCCGGCTGAACCAGCCACCAACTCAAAGAGCAGTATCAGCGGCCCGAGTTGGGCCGTAGCGAATACTTCGGGCCCAACAAGGAGAGCAGGGAACCCAGATGGCGGAGCTCACGATCCGGCCGGAGGAGATCCGGGACGCGCTGGAGAACTTCGTCCAGTCGTACAAGCCGGACGCGGCCTCGCGCGAGGAGGTCGGAACGGTCAGCCTGGCCGGCGACGGCATCGCCAAGGTCGAGGGTCTGCCCTCGGCCATGGCGAACGAGCTGCTGAAGTTCGAGGACGGCACCCTCGGTCTCGCCCTCAACCTCGAGGAGCGCGAGATCGGTGCGATCATCCTCGGCGAGTTCAGCGGCATCGAGGAGGGCCAGTCGGTGCAGCGCACCGGCGAGGTGCTCTCGGTCGCCGTCGGCGAGGGATACCTGGGTCGCGTCGTCGACCCGCTCGGCAACCCGATCGACGGCCTCGGCGAGATCGAGACCGACGGCCGCCGCGCCCTGGAGCTCCAGGCTCCCGGCGTCATGGCCCGTAAGTCCGTGCACGAGCCGATGCAGACCGGCCTCAAGGCCGTCGACGCGATGACCCCGATCGGCCGCGGTCAGCGTCAGCTGATCATCGGCGACCGCCAGACCGGCAAGACCGCCCTGGCGATCGACACGATCATCAACCAGCGCGACAACTGGCGTTCCGGCGACCCGAAGAAGCAGGTCCGCTGCATCTACGTCGCCGTCGGCCAGAAGGGCTCCACCATCGCGGGCGTGCGCGCCTCGCTGGAGGAGGCCGGCGCCCTGGAGTACACCACGATCGTGGCGGCCCCGGCGTCCGACCCGGCCGGCTTCAAGTACCTCGCCCCGTACACCGGCTCGGCCATCGGCCAGCACTGGATGTACCAGGGCAAGCACGTCCTGATCGTCTTCGACGACCTGTCCAAGCAGGCCGACGCCTACCGCGCCGTCTCCCTGCTGCTGCGCCGCCCGCCGGGCCGTGAGGCCTACCCGGGTGACGTCTTCTACCTGCACTCCCGCCTGCTGGAGCGCTGCGCGAAGCTCTCCGACGAGCTGGGCGCCGGCTCGATGACCGGTCTGCCGGTCGTCGAGACCAAGGCCAACGACGTCTCGGCGTTCATCCCGACCAACGTCATCTCCATCACCGACGGCCAGTGCTTCCTGGAGTCCGACCTGTTCAACGCGGGCCAGCGCCCGGCGCTGAACGTCGGTATCTCGGTCTCCCGAGTCGGTGGCTCGGCGCAGATCAAGGCCATGAAGTCGGTCGCCGGCCGTCTGCGCGTGGACCTCGCCCAGTACCGCGAGCTGGAGGCGTTCGCCGCCTTCGGTTCCGACCTGGACGCGGCCTCCAAGGCGCAGCTGGAGCGCGGCAAGCGCATGGTCGAGCTGCTGAAGCAGGGCCAGTACGCGCCGTTCCCGATCGAGGACCAGGTCGTCTCCATCTGGGCCGGCACCACCGGCAAGCTGGACGACGTGCCCGTCGAGGACATCCGCCGCTTCGAGCGCGAGCTGCTGGACTACCTCCGCCGCGAGAAGAAGGACCTGCTGCTGAGCATCGCCGAGACCGGCAAGCTCGGCGACGACACCATCGAGGCCCTGACCGACGCGGTCGCGGAGTTCAAGAAGCAGTTCGAGACCTCGGACGGCAAGCTGCTGGGTGAGGGCTGAGCATGGGCGCCCAGCTTCGGGTATACAAGCGCCGCATCAAGTCCGTCACCGCGACCAAGAAGATCACGAAGGCGATGGAGATGATCTCCGCGTCCCGGATCGTCAAGGCCCAGCGCCAGGTCCACGCCTCGTCCCCGTACGCCGATGAGCTCACCCGCGCGGTGGCCGCGGTCGCGACCGGTTCCAACACGAACCACCCGCTGACCACGGAGGCCGAGAACCCGACCCGCGCCGCGGTGCTGCTCATCACGAGCGACCGCGGTCTGGCCGGCGGCTACTCGTCCAACGCGATCAAGGCCGCCGACCAGCTCACCGAGCGGCTGCGCTCGGAGGGCAAGGAGGTCGTGCACTACATCGTCGGCCGCAAGGGCGTGGCGTACTACGGCTTCCGTGAGCGCCCGATCGCGGACTCGTGGACCGGGTTCACCGACAAGCCGACCTACGCGGACGCCAAGTCGGTCGCCGACCCGCTGATCGAGGCGGTCCTCCGGGACACCGCCGAGGGCGGCGTGGACGAGCTGCACATCATCTTCACGGAGTTCGTGTCGATGCTGACGCAGGCGCCGGTGGAGAAGCGGCTGCTGCCGCTCTCCCTCGCCGACGCCACCGGTGGCGAGGCCCGCAAGGAGGGGGAGATCCTCCCCCTGTACGACTTCGAGCCGTCGGCTGAGGGCGTCCTGGACGCACTGCTGCCGCGGTACGTCGAGAGCCGGATCTACAACGCGCTGCTGCAGGGTGCCGCTTCCGAGCACGCCGCCCGCCGCCGCGCGATGAAGTCGGCGACCGACAACGCCGAGGAGCTCATCAAGACGCTCACGCGGCTTGCCAACCAGGCCCGCCAGGCCGAAATCACCCAGGAAATCAGCGAGATCGTCGGTGGCTCCAGCGCCCTGGCCGACGCGTCTGCGGGGAGTGACTAATCATGACCACCACTGTTGAGACGGCCGCTGCCACGGGCCGCGTCGCCCGGGTCATCGGCCCGGTCGTCGACGTGGAGTTCCCCGTCGACGCGATGCCGGAGATCTACAACGCCCTCACCGTCGAGGTCTCCGACCCGGCCGAGGCCGGCAAGAAGAAGACGCTGACCCTCGAGGTCGCCCAGCACCTGGGCGACGGCCTGGTCCGCGCCATCTCCATGCAGCCCACCGACGGCCTGGTCCGCCAGGCCCCGGTCGTCGACACCGGCGACGGCATCACCGTTCCGGTCGGCGACTTCACCAAGGGCAAGGTGTTCAACACCCTCGGTGAGGTGCTGAACGTCCCCGAGGAGAACGCCAACGTCGGCGAGCGCTGGGCGATCCACCGCAGGGCGCCGAAGTTCGAGGACCTCGAGTCCAAGACGGAGATGTTCGAGACCGGCCTGAAGGTCGTCGACCTGCTGACCCCGTACGTCAAGGGCGGCAAGATCGGTCTGTTCGGTGGCGCCGGTGTCGGCAAGACCGTCCTCATCCAGGAAATGATCATGCGTGTGGCCAAGCTGCACGAGGGCGTTTCCGTGTTCGCCGGCGTCGGCGAGCGCACCCGTGAGGGCAACGACCTGATCCAGGAGATGGAGGAGTCCGGCGTTCTGGACAAGACCGCCCTGGTCTTCGGCCAGATGGACGAGCCCCCGGGCACCCGTCTGCGCGTCGCCCTGGCCGGTCTGACCATGGCGGAGTACTTCCGCGATGTGCAGAAGCAGGACGTGCTGTTCTTCATCGACAACATCTTCCGCTTCACCCAGGCCGGTTCCGAGGTCTCCACGCTGCTCGGCCGCATGCCCTCCGCGGTGGGTTACCAGCCGAACCTCGCGGACGAGATGGGCCTCCTCCAGGAGCGCATCACCTCGACCCGTGGTCACTCGATCACCTCGATGCAGGCGATCTACGTCCCCGCGGACGACCTGACCGACCCGGCGCCGGCGACCACCTTCGCCCACCTGGACGCGACGACGGTTCTGTCCCGTCCGATCTCGGAGAAGGGCATCTACCCGGCGGTGGACCCGCTGGACTCGACGTCCCGCATCCTGGACCCCCGCTACATCGCGGCGGACCACTACGAGTGCGCCATGCGCGTCAAGGGGATCCTGCAGAAGTACAAGGACCTCCAGGACATCATCGCGATCCTCGGTATCGACGAGCTGGGCGAGGAGGACAAGCTCACCGTCCACCGCGCCCGCCGTATCGAGCGCTTCCTGTCGCAGAACACCCACGCGGCGAAGCAGTTCACCGGTATCGACGGCTCCGACGTCCCGCTGGACGAGTCGATCGCCGCCTTCAACGCCATCGCCGACGGTAAGTACGACCACTTCCCTGAGCAGGCGTTCTTCATGTGCGGTGGCATCGAGGACCTCGAGCGCAACGCCCGCGAGCTCGGCGTCAGCTGACGCCCGTAGCCTGACGGCTCACCGTGGCAGGGGGCGGACCCTGTGTCCGCCCCCTTGCCGCACCCCCGTTATCCTTTGTTTTATGCACCCGCCGGACGGCGGTGGGTGCCGACCCGAGGAGCCATCTTGGCTGAGCTGCACGTCGAGCTGGTCGCAGCGGACCGCAGTGTCTGGTCCGGCGAGGCCACACTTGTCGTCGCACGCACCGAGTCCGGCGACATCGGCGTCATGCCGAACCACGAGCCGCTGCTGGGCGTGCTCCAGTCCGGTCCGGTGACGATCCGCACCAGCGACGGCGGCACCGTCGTCGCGGCGGTGCACGGCGGCTTCATCTCCTTCGCGGACAACAAGCTGTCGGTCCTCGCGGAGATCGCCGAGCTCGCCGACGAGATCGACGTCCAGCGTGCGGAGCGGGCTCTGGAGCGCGCCAAGGCCGACGCCGACGCCGCCGGTGAGCGGCGCGCGGAGGTCCGGCTGATCGCGGCCACCAGCGGTTCGCGCTGAGTACCCGGCCCAGTGGGCCATGAGCCGCGGGAGGTCCGTGCGGGCGTCCCGCGGCTGCAGTATCCCTATTCGTGACATGGAGCGAGGAGGTCGGTGGGCGTGATCCTCGCTTTTCAGGTGTGCGGGGCCCTTGTGGCGGTGGCGCTGCTGGGGCTTTTCGTCTTCGGACTGCGGCGCCGGCTGATCCAGCGGCCCGGCGGCACGTTCGACTGCAGCCTGCGGATGCCGCCCACCGGCACCGGCGAACCCTCCGGCAAGGGCTGGGCGTACGGCGTGGCACGCTACAGCGGTGACCGGATCGAGTGGTTCCGGGTCTTCTCCTACGCGCCCCGACCGCGGCGGGTGCTGGAACGCTCCGCCATCGAGGTGCTGCACCGCCGTCTCCCGGAGGGCCAGGAGGAGCTGGCGCTCCTGTCCGACGCGGTGGTCCTGGTCTGCGAGCACCGCGGCGTACGCCTGGAACTCGCCATGAGCGACGACGCCCTCACGGGATTCCTCGCCTGGCTGGAGGCGGCCCCGCCCGGCCAGCGGGTGAACGTGGCCTGAGAAGACCAAGTGCCCCCGCTGGTGGGGGTCCCCCCGGACGGAGTCCGCGTCGCCCGGTTCGGGCCGTGCGTGTCGGCCCTACGAGCGTGCCGACAGTCCCAATTCCTTCGCGAGCACCGCGGCCTGCACCCGGCTGCGCAGCTCCAGCTTGGCCAGCATGCGGCTGACGTGCGTCTTCGCCGTCGCCTCCGCCATCTCCAGCCGCGCGGCGATCTCCGCGTTGGACAGCCCCTCGCCCACGCAGACCAGCACCTCCCGCTCCCGTGGGGTCAGCCCCTCCAGCGCGGCGTGATCGGCCCCGGCACGCGGCGCCGGACTCGGGCGGGCGAACTCCCCGATCAGCCGGCGCGTCACCGCGGGCGCGATCATCCCCTCGCCGCGGGCCACCAGCCGCACCCCCTCGATCAGCCGGTCCGCCTCGGTGTCCTTCAGCAGGAAGCCGGCGGCGCCCGCGCGCAGCGCCCCGAAGACGTACTCGTCCAGGTCGAAGGTGGTGAGGACGAGCATGTCGGCCAGCTGCTCCGCGACGATCTCGCGGGTCGCGGAGACCCCGTCCCGCCGGGGCATCTGGAGGTCCATGAGGATCACGTCGGGGCGCAGCTCGCGGGCGGCGCGGACCGCGGCCTCCCCGTCGGCGGCCTCACCGACCACCTCGATGTCGGGCACCGAGCCCAGGATCAGCACCAGCCCCGCCCGTACCGCGGACTGGTCCTCGGCGACGACCACCCGGATCACGCGTTCCCCTCCATGGGCAGCACCGCCCGTACCCTCCATGTCGTCCCCTCCCGGCCCGCCTCGAAGGTCCCGCCGAGCAGTTCGGCGCGTTCCCGCATCCCGATCAGACCGCTGCCCGAGCCGGGGGCCCGTGGGCTGTCGGGCCGGGTCCCGGCGCCGCCCGCACCGTGCGCCCAGGGGGATGCCACGGTGACCGTCAGCGCCCGGGCGTCCTGCTCCAGCAGGACGGGCACCTCGCCCGGGGACGCGTGCTTGAGGGCGTTGGTCAGGGACTCCTGAACGATCCGGTAGGCCGCCAGCTCCACCGGCGCGGGCAGCGGGGCGGCGTCCTCCGGCCGCCTGTCGCGCAGGACGAAGGCCGAGTGCGGTGCCGCCGCGCGCATCTGCACCAGCAGCGCGTCCAGGCCCGCCAGCCGCGGGACGGGGGCCGGCTCGCCGTCCTCGCCCGCCGAGTCGCGCAGGAGCCCGATCAGCCGGCGCATCTCGGACAGGCCGTCCACGCTGTTCTCCCGGATCACCTCCAGCGCCTGGCGGGCGGGGCCCTCGTGGCGGTCCAGGGACAGCGCGGCGGTGGAGTGGATGGCGATCGCTGACAGGTGTCCCGCAACCATGTCGTGCAGTTCGCGGGCCATCCGGGCCCGCTCGCGGCCCACCGCCTCCCGGCGGTCCAGTTCGGCGAGGAGCGCCGTCTGCTCCGCCCGCAGCCGTTCGAGTGCGGCCTCGTCCCGGTGCCGGCGCACGACCACGCCCGTCCAGGCGGGGGCCACCGAGACCAGGGCACCGATCACACCGATCAGCAGGGACTCGGCGACCGGCCGCAGGGCCAGGGCGGTGGCGGTGACCGCGGCCGTGGTGAGCACGCCGGCGACCGGCACGACCCGGGTCAGCCGCTTCGGCCCGTACAGGACGGCGGCGTACACGAGGTCGGTGAACATCAGCACGGTCACCAGCAGCGAACCGATCACGAAGTCCGCGCAGAAGGTGAGCGTGCCGACGACGATCGCGAGGCGGGGCGCGGACCGCCGCAGCAGTTCACATCCGGCCATGATCACGAGCGGGAGCAGCGGCAGCCAGCGGTGGTCGCCCGCCGGGCGGTTCCCCGAGTGGGTGTACAGCCCGAACGCCCACATCGCGAGGCCGCCCGCGAGCCCCGACACGGCGATCAGCACGTCGTCGCGGTGCGGACGCCGGCCGGCGGTGGTCGTCATGGGCCCATCCCAGCACGCGGCGCGGACGGGGCGCGTCGGCCGGTGGTCGGACCCGTCGCGTACGCCGAAGGATGCAGCCGGGTCTCATCAGCGCCGACGAAGCGGCCCCGGACGGGCGTGGGGGAGCCTGGCGGCATGTGGGCGCCCCTGGGTCAGCGGTTCTCGCCGGGCACCCACAGCACGTCGCCGACCTCCTTGTTGGCCGTACGGGCCAGGATGAACAGCAGGTCGGACAGCCGGTTGAGGTAGGTGGCGGTGAGCGGGTTCATCGTCTCGCCGTGCTCCTCCAGCGCGGCCCACGTGGAGCGCTCGGCGCGGCGGACGACCGTGCACGCCTGGTGCAGCAGCGCGGCGCCCGGAGTGCCGCCGGGGAGGATGAAGCTGCGCAGCTTCTCCAGCTCCTCCAGGAAGCGGTCGCAGTCCGCCTCCAGCCGGTCCACGTAGGACTGCTCGACGCGCAGCGGCGGGTACTTGGGGTCGGGGACGACCGGCGTGGCGAGGTCGGCGCCCACGTCGAACAGGTCGTTCTGGACCCGTACCAGGACGGTCGCGACCTCCTGCGGGAGCGCGCCGAGCGCGAGGGCCACGCCGATCGCCGCGTTCGCCTCGTTCGCGTCCGCGTAGGCCGAGATGCGGCTGTCGGTCTTGGCCGTGCGGCTCATGTCGCCGAGGGCGGTGGTGCCGTCGTCCCCGGTCCGCGTGTAGATGCGCGTCAGATTGACCATGTGTCGAGCGTAGTCAGGACGCGTCCCGGGCGCGCTCCGCGCCGGGCCCGCGACGGGGGAGCCGGAAGCCGACTCCGGGGGCGGTCCGGGTCAAACTGGACGCGGTACGGGAGCAACTGGGCGCCGCGGCCCTCAACTGTGCGACGAAGGACACAGGGTGACCCGCCTCTCTTCCTGCTGCGCTCCGCTGTGAAGCGACGTTAAGGTCCCGGCAATAGCATCGAGAAGATAGGTGTGTGCCGTGGCGAAGAAGCTCGCCGTCATCGGAGCCGGCCTGATGGGCTCCGGCATCGCGCAGGTGTCCGCTCAGGCGGGTTACGAGGTCGTCCTGCGTGACATCACGGACGAGGCGCTGGCCCGGGGCAAGGGCGGGATCGAGGCGTCCTACGAGAAGTTCGTCGCCAAGGGCAGGCTCGCCGCCGAGGACGCGGCCGCCGCGCTCGCCCGCATCACCACCACCACCGACCTCGACGCGGCCGCCGACGCCGACATCGTCGTCGAGGCGGTCTTCGAGAAGATCGAGGTCAAGCAGGAGATCTTCCGGGCCCTCGACAAGATCGCCAAGGGGGACGCGGTCCTCGCCTCCAACACCTCCGCCATCCCGATCACCAAGATCGCGGCGGTGACGGAGCGCCCGGAGAGCGTGGTCGGCACCCACTTCTTCTCCCCGGTCCCGCTCATGCAGCTGTGCGAGCTGGTCCGCGGCTACAAGACCAGTGACGAGACCCTGTCCCGCGCCAAGGCCTTCGCCGAGGAGATCGGCAAGACGACCATCGTCGTCAACCGCGACGTCGCCGGCTTCGTCACCACCCGGCTGATCGCGGCGCTGGTCGTCGAGGCCACCAAGCTCTACGAGTCGGGGGTCGCCTCGGCCGAGGACATCGACATCGCCTGCAAGCTCGGTTTCGGCCACGCGATGGGCCCGCTGGCGACCGCCGACCTCACCGGCGTCGACATCCTGCTGCACGCCGCCGGCAACATCTACACCGAGTCCCAGGACGAGAAGTTCGCCCCGCCGGAGCTCATGCGGCGCATGGTCGACGCGGGCGCGCTCGGCCGCAAGAGCGGCGAGGGCTTCTACCGGTACTGACGGAGCGTCAACCCGGAGGGCCCGGCCCGGTGCAGGTGACCGGCGGGCTGGGCCCCTCGGACGCCTCCTGTCACTCGCAAGGGTGAATTCGGTATCGGTTCGCTCACAGACGGCAACCTCTTCGTACGACGGACCGTCAGTTACGTAGAACCACGGCAGTTTCCACCCATTCACTCCACGGGGAGGCGTAATGCACATCAGGGGCGATCACGCCGAGCTGGTCGTCGGGGGCCGCCTCGACGTCCGCACCGCGGCGGACGCCCGCAAGGTCCTGCACACCGCGGTGGACGGCGGCCACGGCGACCTCGTGCTCGACCTGACCGAACTCGACTCGTGGGACGCGACGGGCCTGGGGGTCATCATGGGGGCGCACCGCCGCTGCGGCCGGGCGGACCGGCGTCTGGTCCTGCGGGGCGTACCGGCGCAGATGCAGCGGCTGCTGGTCGCCACGCGGCTGCACCGCATCCTGGTCATCGAGGGGGGGATCGCGGCAGAAGCACTGCCGCGGACCTAGAGCACCCACCGGGCGTGCCGATACGGAACTGGCATCCCCGGACAGACTCGGACGCAAGGGCGGCATGGCCGCCCTGGGCTTCGCGCAGACTGTGGGAAGGTTTAGGGTTCGGTTCCGGCGTGCCTCACCCCGTACGCCGAGGAGGGGAGCCGGACCGGTCCAACGGCGTACCGCGGGCCCGGTGGGGCCCCGCTGCGACGCATATGGGGGCGGAGACTAATGGACCCACACGGACCCGACATGACCGGCGACGAGTACGGCGCACAACAGGACTCCACGAGCTTTGCCGACGCGACCGCGTCCGCGGGCGACGGGGACGGCACCACATCGTCCCCCCGTGCCACGCGGCCGCCGCGCGATCCGCTCGCCCTCGAGGTCGGGGCGGGCACGGCCGACAGCGACGCGCCGCGCGTGGTCGAACTCGTCGTGGGCGACTGCAGGCTGACCCTCAACCCCGTCGACGGCAGCGAGGTCAGCTCCCTGCCGCCCGGCGACCTGCCCACGCCCGTACGGCGCGGGGCCGAGGAGCGTGCCGCGCTGGCGGCCGCCGCCCGGCCTTCGGTGCCGCCGGGGCCGCGCGCGCCCGAACTCCCCCTGCTGGAGCGCGAGGAGGAGTGCGAGCGCCTGGTGCGGCTGCTCTCCCGGGGCCGCTCGGTGCGCGTCACCGGGCCCTCCGGCGCCGGCCGCAGCGTGCTGCTCGACGCCGTCGCCACCGCCTGCACGGACCTCGCCCCCGACGGCGTGATCCGGCTCTCCGGCTACCGGCGGACCCCCAGCGACCTGCTCCAGGAGATCTTTGGCACCGTCTACGACGCGGAGAACTACCGCCCCGACCGCAGCCGGCTGCTGGAGCTGCTGCGCGCCGTCGGCGCCGTCGTCGTCCTGGACGACCTGGACTTCGGCGGCGCCGCCCTGGAGGAGGTGCTCGCCGCGGTGCCGGAGTGCGCCTTCGTGATGTCCGCCACGCCCGACGTGCCGGCCCCCGCCTCGGACTCCCAGGTCGAGGAGGTCTTCCTCCCCGGACTGACCCGGGTCGCCTGCCTGGAGCTGCTGGAGCTCGCCGCGGGCCGGTCCCTGGTGGAGGAGGAGACCGCCTGGGCCGCCGACCTGTGGTTCGAGTCCGAGGGCCTGCCGCTGCGCTTCGTCCAGGCCGGTGCGCTGCTGCGGCAGCGCGACGCACTCGGTGCGGAGATCCTCGCGGCCGACGAGTCCGTCTGGGGCGACGTCGATCCGGAGGACGAACTCCCCGTCGACGCGCCCTTCGACGCCGAGCCGGTTCCCTCGCCGTCCCACGTGCCGCTGCCCTCGCTCGCGGAGAGCGCCGCGCCCGCCGTGCTGCTGGCCTCCCGCCTGGGCGCCTCGGCGCAGGAGACGCTGCGCTTCGCCGTGGCGCTCGGCGGCGAGTGCCCGCACCAGTCGCACCTGCCCGCGCTCGTCGGAGACACCCACGGCGACGCCGCCCTCGGCGAGATCGTCGCCGTCGGGCTGGCCGTTCCCGTCGCCGCGCACCACCGCCTCGCGGCGGGCGTGATCCGGCAGCTGGCCGCCACGGAGGGACTTGCCGCGGAGGCCGCCTCGGAGGGCTCCTCGCAGGCGCTGGCCGCCGCCCAGCACTATGCCTGGTGGGCCGGGCACCCCTCGGTCACCCCGGGCCGCGTCGCCGCCGAGGCGGAGGCCATCCTGGCCGCCCTGGCGGCCGCCCGCGACGGCGGCCACACGAGCGCCGCGGTGCTCCTCGCCCGTACGGTGGCGCCCGTCTTCGCCGCCGCGATGCACTGGAGCGCCTGGGAGCGCGCACTGCGCGTCGGCCAGGAGGCGGCCCGGATCGCCGGGGAGGTCGCCGAGGAGGCCTACTTCCTCCACGAGCTCGGTGTCCTCGCGCTGTGCCTCGGCAACCTGGACCGGGCCCGCAGCGAACTGGAGGCCTCCATAGCCCTGCGCGGTGCCCTCGCGGACCGCCAGGGCACCACGGTGGGGCGCCGCACCCTCGCGCTCGTCGTGGACCGCGCGGGCGGTCCCTTCTCCGCCACGGGCCCGGCCGGCGTCGAGACCCCCGCGACGGGTACCGACCTCTCCGAGGCGCCCACGACGGTCATCAGCAAGAGCCTTGCCGCGGCGGCCGCCGCCCCGCGCCGGCTCGCCGTCACCGGTTCTCGCCGCAACCTCGTCGCAGCCGGCGCGGGCGCGCTCCTGGCGGCCGTGCTCGGCACGATCGTCACGCTCGGCACGACGGCCTCCGGCGGCGACCAGAACACGCCCATGAACGTCAAGCCCGTCGAGTCCGCCCAGGAGGACAACGCGGACGACGGCCTCCCGGCCGAGGACATGACGAGCCCCGGCTCCACACAGCGGCCCAGCCCCTCGGCCAGCGGCACCACGCCGGGGGCAAGCGGCGCGCCGGGCACGACGGGCGGTGCGGTCGACCCGGGCGCGGGTGGCGGGGACACCGAGCAGCCGGGCGGCGGCGCGTCGTCGCCGACGCAGAAGCCCGGAGGCAGCACGAAGCCCGGACATCCGAAGCCCTCGAACACCCCGACCAAGTCGTCGACGCCGTCGACGACCCCGCCGAGCAGTGAGCCCCCGTCGCCCTCGACGACGCCGGATCCCACGGACACCTCGCAGCCCAGCGGCACCACCAGCGCCGGCGGGCCGTCCGAGACCGCGGTCACCACCACGGACTCCGGCACCCCGGCCGACGCGTCCTCCGCGTCCGGAACGATCGCCTGAGCGTCACCCCTCGCGGCGCGGCCGCGGTGGTCCTCCGACCGCCGTGCCGCGCCGCGGTGCTCCCCGGGCGGGATGCACGCCGGGAGCCCCGGAAGGTCAGAAGAGGCGGAGCTTGTCGTCCTCGATGCCGCGCAGCGCGTCGTAGTCGAGGACGACGCAGTCGATGCCGCGGTCCGTGGCGAGGACCCGGGCCTGCGGCTTGATCTCCTGGGCCGCGAAGACACCCTTCACGGGGGCCAGCAGCGGGTCCCGGTTGAGGAGCTCGAGGTAGCGCGTGAGCTGCTCGACGCCGTCGATCTCACCGCGCCGCTTGATCTCGACCGCGACGGTCGCCCCGGACGCGTCCCGGCACAGGATGTCCACGGGGCCGATGGCGGTCGGGTACTCGCGGCGGACGAGGCTCCAGCCCTCGCCGAGCACCTCCATGCGGTCGGCCAGCAGCTCCTGCAGATGGGCCTCGACGCCGTCCTTGATCAGCCCCGGGTCGACCCCGAGCTCGTGCGAGGAGTCGTGCAGCACTTCCTCGATGGTGATGATCAGCTGCTCGCCGGCCTTGTTGGTGACCGTCCAGACCCCGTCGTCGCCCTCCTTGAGGGTGCAGGGCGGCGACATCCAGTTCAGCGGCTTGTAGGCACGGTCGTCGGCGTGGACGGAGACGCTGCCGTCGGCCTTGACCAGGAGCAACCTGGTCGCCGACGGCAGATGGGCGGAGAGCCGGCCCGCGTAGTCCACGGAGCAGCGGGCGATGACGAGACGCATGGTCGGCAACGCTACTCGCTACCGGGCGCGGTTGGAAAATGGCCTGTTGTGAGCGCTCCCGCCTAGTGTCATGGGACCTCTCCGCCTACGGTTGTGGGTGGGAGCCGTCGTGCGGGAGAACTCTGGGCGGCTTCTCTCCGTAGTCCGTCTGACTCCTCGGACAGGGGGGTCACGAGAGGAGTACTCATGTCGCTCGACGTCTCACCGGCCCTCCTCGAACAGGCCGAGCGAGGCGAGGTCGACGAACGGGAATTCGTCGACTGCGTCCGGACTTCCCTGCCTTACGCATGGGACATGATCAGCTCTCTGGCGGCACAACTCAAGTTGGACGGTGGCGAGTTCGCCGACAACCAGGTACCCCCGCCGGACGAGCACGCGCGCGGGCAGCTGCTCCGCGCCCTGGCGAGTGATGCGATCCGGGGGGCCCTGCAAAGGCACTTCGGTGTCCGGCTGGCGTTCCAGAACTGCCATCGGGTCGCAGTGTTCCCGCTGGACCCGGCGGTCGACGAGCGTTACGCCACCTTCACCTCCGTACGGGCCCAGCTGCTGAACCAGTCCCCGGAGCTGCGGGACTGCTGAACCGGGCAGGGTGCTCCCGCCGTTGGTCGCACCACTGCTCTTTGATGTTTCAATCAGGCCAATTGCGGGAGCACTTCGCGGCCGAGCCGTGCCACGTTCTCCTCGGTGGCCGCGAGGTCGCCGGAGCCCTCGACGAGCAGGGCGAAGCGGCTGATCCCGGTCCGCTCGGCGGTGGCCGCCAGCCGGTCGGCGCACAACGCCGGCGGGCCCACCGGATGGAGCTCGCAGAGGAGTTCGGTGTAGGCGAGCGGATCGCGCATCGTCCGGGGCCGGCCGTCGACCGTGCGGTGCGCGGCGAGGCCCCGCTGGAGCCAGCCGGGCATCGCCTTGGTGAGGGATTCGACGGCGTCGGCGCGGCGGTCCGCGATCTGTACGACCCCCGCGGAGACATGTTCCGCCGCGGCCACCATTTCGGGTGAAAGCCCCGCATCGCGCGCCTCGGCCTGCCACATTGCGACCATGGCCGCTTTGTCCTCGTCGCCGCAGTGCATGCCGAGCAGCATCGGCAGGCCCCTGCGCGCCGCGAGCCGCACGCTCCCCGGCGAGGTGCAGGCGACGACGACCGGCGGCCCGCTGGGCTCCTCGAACTCGTCAGCCCGCGGTACGACATCGACCTCGCGGAAGGCGAATCGTTCACCCGAGGCCCCCACGCGGGGCTCCCGCAGCCAGCGCAGCAGCAGGTCCAGCGACTCGGGGAAACCGCTCTCGAAGGCGGCCAGTCCGGCCTTGAAGACCTCCAGGTCCACCCAGGGCCCGCCGCGCCCGACGCCCAGTGTGAAGCGGCCGCCCGAGGTGATGTGGAGCAGCGCCGCCTGCTCGCCGAGCGCCACCGGATGCGCGGTCGGCAGCACGCTCACGGCCGTCCCGACCCCGATCCGCCGGGTCCGGCCCAGCAGCAGCGCGGCGAGCGTCACCGCCGACGGGCAGACGCCGTACGGCACGAAGTGGTGCTCCGCCAGCCATACGGAGTCCAGCCCGGCCCTCTCCGCCGCCTCGGCGGACCGCACCGCCCGGTGCAGTGCCTCCCCCGGTCCCTGCCCCGGGAACTGGGCGGCGAGGACGAAAGTACCGACACGCATCGCGCTTCACACCTTCCTCGGTGGCCGACACGACTCCCCTACCGGCAATAACGCCTGACACGTGCCAAAGGCACGGTCCGGCCGCCGCGATTTCATGATTTTCGAGGTGATGGCCGGAATAGGGGGTTCCCCGACCGGGTACCCGGCCCGGTGCGCGCTACGCGTACGCTGGAAAGCGGCCCGAAGTCCCCTGATCCGCATGAGGTGTGTGCCCGTGTCCCCGCGCCGAAACCGCCCGCGAGGCGCCGCCGGCAGAGCCGAGGAACGTCCCGAGGCCGGCCCGGCCCGCGGAGCGGAGCGCGTGGAGAGCTGGCAGGGCGAGCAGTGGCTCGTCCGTCCACTGGCCGGGAGCTCCGGCGGCAAGCACTACCGCTGCCCCGGCTGCGACCAGGAAATCCCCCCGGGCGTGGGCCACTTGGTGGCCTGGCCGGAGCACGGCGGCGTGGCGGACCGGCGCCACTGGCACACCTCCTGCTGGAACGCGAGGGACCGCCGGAGCGCACGGCTCCAGCGGTCCCGTAACGCCCCGCGGTACTGACCGCGCGGCGGGAATGCCCGTTGCGGGTCAGACGTCGCGCTTGGCGAGCGCCGCGTACGCACCGGCCAGGGCGACGGCGGTGATGATCGCGAGCGCGACCAGCTGGCGCACGCCGTCGGCGTCGCCGTTCTCCAGCATCGGCATCTGGTAGAGCGACGCGATGGCGTTGGGGGAGGAGTACTCGACCAGCTTCTCCTGCACCTTGCGGAGGTTGTCCGACTGCATGAAGATCGCGACGATCAGCGGCAGGAGGACCACGCCCATCATCGTGGTGATCGCGCCCGCGGAGTGCCGCAGCAGCGCGCCCACGGCCAGGGACAGCAGCCCCAGCAGGGCCACGTACAGGCCCACGCCGACGGTGGCGCCGAGCCACTGGGTGCCGCTGGCGGTGGTGGCCCCGTCCTCGACGACGAGCCGGGCGCCGACGTAGGTGCCCGGGCCCACCGTCCTGCCGCCGAAGGTGGCGTAGTTCATGAGCGCGGTGAGCGCGCAGGCCACGGTGGTGACGGTGAAGCTCAGCGCGAAGAAGACGATCGCCTTCGCGGTGAACACCCGGCCGCGCTGCGGGCAGGCCGTGAGCGTCGTGCGGATCATGCCCGTGCCGTACTCGGAGCTGATCACCAGCACGCCGAGCGTGATGACGCAGAGCTGGCCGAGCAGCACGCCGAACAGGCCGAAGCCGAGCACCGGATCGGAGACGTTCTCGGCCGAGGCCAGCGCGACCACCAGCAGGTTGATGCCGAGGATCACCACCAGCATCACGCCGAGCGTCCACATCGTGGAGCGGACCGTACGGATCTTGGTCCACTCGGACTTCAGCGCGTGGCCGAGATGGGTCCTCTGCACCGGGATGGCGGAGGAGAACTGCGGGGCCGGGCTGGAGACGGGGGCGGTCATCGGGCGTCCTCGGCGGGCTGGGTCGGCTGCGGGGCGGGCGCGGTCGGCGGCAGGGGCACACCGGGCGGAACCGGCGGCTGCGCGTACGGGTTCATGGGCGCGGCCGGACCCGCGCCCGGTGCCGGCTGCGGCGGAGCGCCGTAGGGCTGCTGCGGGGGGTGCGGCTGCGGATGCCCGTGACCGTACCCGTACGGCGGCTGCTGCGGAACGGGCTGCGGATACGGCGCCTGCGGCGGCATTCCCCAGCCGCCGCCGGGCGCCGGTGCCCCGGCGGGCTGCTGCAGGCCCTGCCGCGGATCGGCGGTGGAGCGGTAGTCGACGGCGCCGTTGGTGAGCCGCATGTACGCCTCCTCCAGTGAGGCCTGGTGGGGCGACAGCTCCCACAGCCGCACCTCGGCCTCGTACGCGAGGTCGCTGATCCGGGGCAGTTCCAGGCCGGTCACACGCAGCGCGCCGTCCTGCTCTTGCTGCACCTGCGCGCCGGCGTCGGACAGCGCCTTCGTCAGCTTCTCGCGGTCCGCCGCCACGTCCGGGGTGCGCACCACGGCGAACGCGGTGGAGTTGCCGGCGATGAAGTCCTTCACGCTCATGTCGGCGAGCAGTTGCCCGCGGCCGATCACGATCAGGTGGTCGGCGGTGAGGGCCATCTCGCTCATCAGGTGCGAGGAGACGAAGACGGTACGTCCCTCCGAGGCGAGCTTGCGCATCAGATGGCGCACCCAGTGGATGCCCTCGGGGTCGAGGCCGTTGACCGGCTCGTCGAAGAGCAGCACCTCGGGATCGCCCAGCAGGGCCGCCGCGATGCCCAGGCGCTGCCCCATGCCGAGCGAGAAGCCCTTGGAGCGCTTGCCGGCGACCTCCTGCAGGCCCACCACGCCCAGCACCTCGTCCACCCGGCGGGCCGGGATCCCGGAGAGCTGGGCGAGGCACAGCAGGTGCTGGCGGGCGCTGCGCCCGCCGTGCACGGCCTTGGCGTCCAGCAGGGCGCCCACCCGGCGCGGGGCGTTGGGCAGTTGCCGGAAGGGCTGGCCGCCGATGGTCACCCGCCCCGCGGTCGGGGTGTCCAGGCCCAGGATCATCCGCATCGTGGTGGACTTCCCGGAGCCGTTGGGCCCCAGGAAGCCGGTCACCATGCCGGGGCGTACCTGGAACGACAGGTTGTACACGGCTGTCTTGCTGCCGTAGGTCTTGGTGAGGCCGACTGCCTCGATCATGCTCCGCCCCTCGACGAACCGTCCTCGGGGCGGCCCTCGCCCCCATGAGGATTAGGAGGCTAGCGGGGCTCCGCCGGTTCCGGGGTGACGGCGCCGGATTCGGTCACGGAGTCCGTACGTCTCACGCGTCGCGCTTCTTCAGCACCAGGTATCCGCCGATGAGCGAGGCGGCCACCCACAGCGCCATGATCCCGATGCCGCCCCAGGGGCCGTAGGGGCGCTCGTCGTTGACCGCGACCACCTGCATGACCTTGGAGCCGGCCTGGTCGGGGAAGTACCGGGCGACGGTCTTGGCCTTGGGGACGTTGGCGAGGATCGTGGAGACCAGGAAGAAGAAGGGCATCAGGATGCCCAGCGACAGCATGGGGCTGCGCAGCATCATCGCGACGCCCACGGAGAAGAGCACCATCAGCGTCATGTAGAGACCGCCGCCGACGACGGCGCGCAGCACACCCTTGTCGGAGATGGACGTGCTGTGCGAGCCGAGCAGCGCCTGGCCGATGAAGAAGGTCAGGAAGCTGGTGGCCATGCCGACGACGAGGGCCAGCGCGCCGGTGACCACGACCTTGGACGTGTAGAACGCGGCCCGCTGCGGGACCGCCGCCAGCGAGGTGCGGATCATGCCGGTGCTGTACTCACCGGTGACGACCAGGACACCGAAGACGATCAGCGCCAGCTGGCCCAGGATCAGTCCGGAGAAGCTCGCGGAGGTCGGATCGAAGCCCAGCCGGTCCTGATCGCTGGTGTTCTTCCACTGCGAGTTGATCAGCAGGCAGAGCAGGCCGCTGATGACGATGGTGACCAGCAGTGCGGACGCCAGCGTCCACACCGTCGAGCGGACCGACTTGACCTTGGTCCACTCGGACTGCAGAACCGCGCTCGGTGCCGCCATGTCAGGACTTCCCCTTCTTGTTCTGCCAGTCGGCCCCCCAGGCCGACCCGGGCGCGGTTGCGGGAGCGGCGGTCGCCGCCGCCACGGCCTCGTCCACCGGCTGTCCGGGGATGCCCGCGTGGTACTCGACCGACTCGGCGGTCAGCCGCATGAAGGCCTCCTCCAGGGAGGCGCGCTGCGGGCTGAGTTCGTGCAGCACGAGCCGCTTCTCCGCGGCCAGCTCGCCGATCTTCGCCGGGTCGGCGTCCTGGACCTCGATCGAACCGTCCGCGCCGGTGACCGGCGTCAGCCCGGCTTCCGTCATCGCGTCGAGCAGCTGCTCCGGCTGCGGGGTGCGGACGCGGACGTAGGAGCGGGAGTTCTGCTCGATGAACTCGGCCATCGACGTGTCGGCGAGCAGCTTGCCGCGGCCGATGACGATCAGGTGCTCGGCGGTGAGGGCCATCTCGCTCATCAGGTGCGAGGAGACGAAGACCGTCCGCCCCTGGGCGGCCAGTCCCTTCATCAGATTGCGGATCCAGACGATGCCCTCGGGGTCGAGGCCGTTGACCGGCTCGTCGAACATCAGGATCTTCGGGTCGCCGAGCAGCGCCGCCGCGATGCCCAGGCGCTGGCCCATGCCGAGCGAGAAGCCCCCGCTGCGCTGCTTGGCCACCGCCGTCAGACCCACGGTCTCCAGGACCTCGTCGACCCGGCGGCGCGGAATGCGGTTGGCCTGGGCGAGGCAGAGCAGGTGGTTGTACGCGGTGCGGCCGCCGTGCGCGGCCTTGGCGTCGAGCAGCGCGCCCATGTACGTCAGCGGATCGCCGAGCTGCGCATAGTGCTTGCCGTCGATCCGCACGTCCCCGGAGGTGGGATTGTCCAGTCCGAGGATCATCCGCATCGTCGTCGACTTGCCGGCGCCGTTGGGCCCGAGGAAGCCCGTCACCACCCCCGGTCGTACCTGGAAGGTCAGGTGGTCCACGGCGGTCTTGTCCCCGTACCGCTTGGTCAGCCCCTGCAGCTCGATCATGCCGGATACAGTATTCGGCCGCGGCGCGCAATGCACGCGGAATCCACGCCCCCGCTTGCGCCCCGGACACGGCTGAGCCCCCCGCCGAGGAGGCAGGGGGCTCAGATGCGCCGGATGTTCCGGAGGACGGTCAGCGCTGGGCCGGGACGCCGCGCGAGACGGGCTCGTCGTCGGCGGGGGCACCGGCCGCGGCGACCGCCGCACCGGTCAGCGTGGCCAGCATCTCGCGGACGTTGGTCAGCTGGGCGTTGATGCTGTCGCGGCGGTTGGTGAGCGCCGCCAGCTCGCGCTCGGATTCGCTGCGGATGCGGTCCGCCTTGGCGTTCGCGTCGGCCACGATGTCCTCGGCCTGGCGCTGCGCGGTCTCCACCGTCTGGCGGGCGCGGCGCTCGGCGTCGGTGCGCAGCTTCTCGGCCTCCAGGCGGAGCTGCTCGGCGCGGTGCTCGATCTCGGCGAGGCGCTTCTCGGCCTTGGCCTGACGGGACGCCAGGTCGCGCTCGGACTGCTCGCGGCGCTTGGCCAGGTTGGTCTCGAAGTCGGCCGCGGCCTGGGCCGCCTTGGCGCGGGTCTCCTCGAAGAGGGCGTCCGCCTCCTCGCGCTTGGCCTGCGCGTCCTTCTGCGCGTCGGCGCGCAGCTGGCCGGCCTCACCCTTGGCCTTCTCGACGATGCGCTCGCCCTCGTCCTCGGCCTTCGCCTTGCGCTCCGCGGCGTAGGACTCGGCGTCGTTGCGCACCTGGGTGGCGGCGGACTCGGCCAGCTCGCGGTGCTGCTCGGCGGCGCGGCGGGCCTCGTCGCGCAGGTCCTTCGCCTCCTCCTCGGCGAGGCGGAGGATCTTCTCGACGCGGGCGCCGAGACCGGCGTAGGACGGCTCGGCGTCGTTGACCTGTGCCTGCGCGCTCTGGGTCTCGAGGTGGAGTTCCTCGATGCGCTTCTCCAGCGCGTTGATCCGGGTCAGTGCGCTGTCACGGTCGGCGACGAGCTTGGTGATGCGGTCGTCCACCTGCCCGCGGTCGTATCCGCGCCGCACGAGCTCGAAGCCGAAGGGGGAGGAAGTGTCGCTCATGGGGTTCCTGTCAATTCAGACCGGGTGGGGTGATAGGGGGAATCCTAGGGGCCCAAGCGGCGTGTCTTACAGTCACTGTCCAGTAACTGTGCACAATGACCGCTCAATCGAGTGGCGCATCATCGGACCGCTTGCTCCCTGTCCGGGCCGTACCGGCCGCTGCACCGGCAGCGACCGCGTTCTTACCGTTCTGTGTGGCGTTCTGACTGTTGCTCTTTCCCCCGTCGATCGGCTGCTGGAATGACTCCAGTGCCTCAAGGACATCCTGCACGCGGGTGATCTCCGCGTTGATGTCCTGACGGCGCCGGCTCAGCACCTCGAGCTCCTTCTTGCCCTCGGTCACGATGCGCTCGGCCTCGACGCGGGCCTCGCTCCGCAGCCGCTCCGCCTCACGCTCGGCCTCGTTCTTCTTCTGCTCGGCACCCTTGAGCAGTTCCTCGGCCTTCTTCACCGCGGCGATACGGACCTTGCTCGCCTCGGCGCTGGCGGTGGACCTGGTCTCCTCGGCCCTGGCCTCGGCGTCCGCGACCAGTTCACGGGACTTGGCCTCGGCCTTCTCCAGCTGCTCGGTCGCCGCCTCGACCAGCTTGTCGACCCGCTCGCCCGCCGACTTCATCGCGGCGGCGGACTCGGTACGGGCCCGCTCGTGCAGTTCCTCGACCTCGGCCTCGACGCGCCGGCGCAGCTCCTGCGCGCGCTCCCGGATGGCGGTCGCGTCCCGGCGGGCCTCCTCCAGCAGCGTGTCGGCGTCCGTACGGGCCCGCTCGACCAGGCCGTTGCTCTCCGAGGTGGCCTCGGCGACGATCCGGTCGGCCTCCTTGCGGGCGGCGCCGACCATCGTGTCGGCCTGCTCCTCCGCGGCGGTGCCGATCTTCAGGGCCTCGGCCTGCGCCTTGGAGATCAGCTCGTCCGCCTGCCCGGCGGCCTCGGCGCGGCGCTTGTTGGCGTCCTCGCGCGCCTCGTCCCGCATCCGGTCGGACTCCGAGCGGGCCGCCTCGGCGTCGCGTTCGGCGGAGTCCAGGGCGTCCTTGGCCAGGATGCCCAGGCGCTCGGCCTCGGCGCGGGCCTTGGTGATCAGCTGGTCGGCCTGCTGGGCCGCCTCCGTGCGCCGCTTGTTGGCCTCGTCGCGCGCCTCGTCCAGGATGCGGCGGGCCTCCGCCTCGGCGCCGCCCAGTGCCTCCTCGGCGGCGCGGCGGCGCTCCTCGGCGTCGCGTTCGGCGGAGTCCAGGGCGTCCTTGGCGAGGATGCCGAGCCGCTCGGCGTCGCGCTCGGCCTTGGCCATCGACTCCTCGGCCAGGGCGGCCGCGTCGGCGCGGAGCCGGTCGGCCTCCTCGATCGCCTCGGTGAGCAGCCGGTCGGCCTGCTCGGCGGCCTCCACCCGCTGCCGGTTGGCCTCCTCACGGGTCTCCGCCCGCAGCCGGTCGGCCTCCTCGATCGCCTCGCCGACCGTGCGGTCGGCCAGCTGCTTGGCCTCCTCGGCCTCCTCCTGCGCCTCACGGCGGAGCCGCTGCGCGTCCTCGGTGGCCCGCTCGCGCTCGGCGGTGGCGTCCGCGTGCAGCCGGTCCGCGGCCTCCTGGGCCTCGGACCGCAGGCGCTCCGCGGCGTGCTCGGCGGCCGAACGCAGTCCGGAGATCTCCTCCTCGGCCTGCTCGTGCAGCCCGTTGACCGACTCCCGCACCTGCTGGGCCGTCAGCTCTGCCGCGCCGACCAGCTCGGCCGCGTGCCGCTCGGCCTCGGCGACCAGCCGCTCCGCCTCGCTGCCGGCCTCCTCCACCCGCTTGCGGGCGGTGGCCAGCAGCTCCTCGCCCTCGCGGCCGGCCTGCGCCCGCTCCTGCTCCGCCTCGCCGCGGGCCGCGCTCAGCAGCTCCTCGGCCTCCCGGCGGCGCCGCGCGGCCTCCTCCTGGGCGGCGGACAGCGCCTCGGCCGCCTCGGCCCGCAGCCGTCCCGCGGTCTCCTGGGCCTCGCCCCGGACCCGGTCGGCGGTCTCCTGCGCCTCGGTGCGCAGCTGCTCGGCCTCGGCGGCGGCGTCGCCCCGCAGCCGTACCGCCAACTGCTCGGCCTCGGCCCGGGTCTGCGAGGCGTCGGCCGCGGCCTCGTCCCGCAGCCGCAGCGTCTCCTGCTCGGCCTGCTCCTGCAGCGCCCGGACCCGCTCGGCGACCTCGGTGCGCAGCGTGGCCGCCTCCTCGGCGGTCTCGCGGCGCAGCCGCTCCGCCTCGGTACGGGCCTCGCGCAGCGCCTCCTCGGCCGCGGCGATCCGCCGCTCGGCCTCCTCGCGCAGCCGGACCAGGTCGGCCTCGGCCTCGTCGCGCAGCCGCTGCGCGGACCGCTCGGCCTCCTCGCGCAGCACCTGCCCCGCGGCCTCGGCGTCCTCCCGCACCTGTCCGGCCTGCTGCTCGGCCTCGGCGCGCAGCTGCTCGGCCTCGCCCCGGGCGCGCTCCAGCAGGTCGTCGGCCTGCCGGCGCAGGCCCGCGGCGCGCTCGATCGCCTCGGTGCGGACCTTCTCGGAGTCCGCGGTCGCCTTCTGCCGGTGCTCGGCTGCGTCGGTCTTCGCCTTGGTGAGCAGTTCCTCGGCGGACCGGGCCGCCTCCTCGATCTGCTGCACGGCCTCGCGCCGTGCCTCGCCGCGGATGCGCTCGCCCTCGGCGACGGCCTCGGCGCGCAGCTGCTCGGCCTCGCCGCGCAGCCTGCGGGCCTCCTCCTGCAGCTCGACCGTCTTGGCCCGGTACTCCTTGGTGTCGTCCTTGGCCGTGCCCAGCAACTGCTCGGCCGACTCCTCGGCCTGGCCGCGCAGCCGGTCCGCCTCGGTCTCCGCCTCCCGGCGGATGCGCTCGGCCTCCTCGCTCGCCGCGCGGGTGGTGGCCCGGGCGTCCTCGGTGGCCTTGTTGAGGACGTCCTCGGCGGTGCGGGCCGCCTTGGCGAGGGCCGCCGCGACGTCCTCGGCCGCCTCCGACTTGGCGGTCTCCTGGGCCTGGCTGCGCAGCCGGTCCGCCTCGCCCTTGGCGTCGGCGAGGATCTGCTCGGCCTCGGCCTTGGCCGCTTCCGCCTCCTTGGTCGCCTCCGCGACCAGCCGGGCGACCTCGGCCTTGGCCGTACGGGTGCGCTGCTCGTTGTCGGCGTCGACGGTGGCCAGCCGCTTGGCGGCGTTGGCCGAGGCCTCCTCGCGCAGCCGGTCGGCCTCGCTCTGGGCCTCGCGGAGCTTCTCCTCGGCCTCGCGGAGCTTCTCCTCGGCTGCGCGGGACAGCTCACCGGCCTGGGTGCGGGCGCTGTCGGTGTCGCTCTGCGTGGAGGCGCGCAGCTGCTCGGCCTGGGTGGTGGCCTCCTGGGCCTGGGTGGCCGCGGCGTTCAGCAGCCGTTCGGCGTCGGCGCGGGCCCGGCGCAGCAGCTGCTCGGCCTCGGCACGGGCGGCCGAGGCCTCCGACTCCAGACGGTCCCGGGCGCCCTCGGCGATCCGCTGCGCCTCCGCGCGCGCGGCGGCCAGTGCGGACTCGGACTCGGCGCGGGTCTCCTCCATGAGCCGCCGGGCCTGGGACTCGGCGCGGGCGCGCAACTGCTCGGCCCACGCCACGTTCTCGTTGACGTGGCTCTCGACGTTGGTGCGGCGCTCGGCCAGCTCCTCGTCCAGCCGACGGCGCCGGGCGACGGCCTCGGCGTGCCACTCGGCCTCCACACGGGCCTGGTGCTCGGCCTGTTCCTGGAGCAGCCGCTGGGTGGCCGCGCGCGCCTCGCGCAGCTCGCGCTCGGCGTCGGCGCGCAGCTGGTCGGCCTGGATCTGGGCGTTGCGCAGCAGCTGGTCGGCCTGCAGGCCGATGTTGTCGTAGGCAGGACGGCTCGCGAGGTTGCGGCGCGCCTCGTGCAGCTTGGCGCGCAGCACCTCGACCTGGTAGCCGAGGTCGTCGGCATGCTGGACGACCTTGTCCCGCTCCTTACGAAGCCGCTCCATCTCGGCCTCGAACTGCGAGAGGTGGTCGTCCTCAACCTCGTAGCGGTCGTAGCCCCGCACTCCGCGGTCCCATCCGTCTCCTGGTGTACCCACCCGCCAACCGAGTGAGATTCCCCGGGGCCCCGTTCACCGCGGAGCCTTACGGAGAATTGTGTCCGATCCCACGCCGAAGCGCGGGCAGGTACCCCAGCCCACCCCGGGGTCGCCCCGCCACTCTACCGGGGCGAGTCGTCTCCGGTCAGTGGTCCTTGGCCGAGGTGACGAGCTCGGTCAGTACACCGTGGCAGTCCTTGGGGTGCAGGAAGGTGATCCGCGACCCCATGGAACCCATGCGCGGGCTGTCGTAGAGGACCCGCACGCCCTTCTCCCTGACGGCCGCGGCGTCGCCGTCCACGTCCTCGGTGCCGAAGGCGATGTGGTGCACCCCCTCGCCGTTCTTGGCCAGCCACTTCGCCACGGTGGAGTCCTCGCGGGTGGGCTCCAGCAGCTGGAGGTAGGAGGCCCCGCCGTCGGAGGTCTCGTTGATCTTGAGCATGGCCTCACGCACGCCCTGTTCCTCGTTGACCTCGGTGTGGAACACCTCGAAGCCGTACGTGGCACGGTAGAACTCGACGGTCTTGTCGAGGTCGAAGCAGGCGATGCCGATGTGGTCGATTCGCGTCAGCATGACTCCAGTGGACCGCCGGTCCGCGTGGTCACGCAACGTGCGCGCGATCACACCGTCTGCCCGGTGACCGCCGGCGCCACCCCTCAGTACATTGACAGCACCCTCGAAAAACCATCGTTAACCTACCCTCCGTGCAAAGGGGCCGCGTCATGACCAGCCAGGCACGAACGTCCGTGATCGTCGCGGGTGCGCGCACCCCCATGGGCCGGCTGCTCGGCTCGCTGCGCACCTTCTCCGGGGCCGAGCTCGGCGGCATCGCCATCAAGGCCGCCCTGGACCGGGCCGGCATCGGCGGCGACCAGGTGCAGTACGTGATCATGGGCCAGGTGCTCCAGGCGGGTGCCGGGCAGATCCCGGCCCGTCAGGCCGCGGTCAAGGGCGGCATCCCGATGAACGTCCCGGCACTGACGATCAACAAGGTCTGCCTGTCGGGTCTGGACGCCATCGCCCTCGCCGACCAGTTGATCCGCGCGGGTGAGTTCGACGTCGTCGTGGCCGGCGGCCAGGAGTCGATGACCAACGCGCCGCACCTGCTGCCGAAGTCCCGCGAGGGCTTCAAGTACGGCGCCATCCAGATGCTGGACGCCATGGCGTACGACGGTCTCACCGACGCCTTCGAGAACATCGCCATGGGCGAGTCCACCGAGAAGCACAACACGCGCCTCGGCATCGGCCGCGCCGAGCAGGACGAGATCGCCGCGCTGTCCCACCAGCGTGCCGCCGCCGCGCAGAAGAACGGCCTGTTCGAGGCCGAGATCACCCCGGTGGAGATCCCGCAGCGCAAGGGCGAGCCGGTGGTCTTCGCCAAGGACGAGGGCATCCGCGCCGAGACCACCGCCGAGTCGCTCGGCAAGCTGCGCCCCGCCTTCAGCAAGGAGGGCACGATCACGGCCGGCACCTCCTCGCAGATCTCCGACGGCGCCGCCGCGGTGGTCGTGATGAGCAAGGAGAAGGCCGAGGAGCTGGGCCTGGAGTGGATCGCCGAGATCGGCGCCCACGGCAACGTGGCCGGCCCGGACAACTCGCTGCAGTCGCAGCCGTCCAACGCCATCGCGCACGCCCTGAAGAAGGACGGCCTGTCGGTCGGCGACCTGGATCTCATCGAGATCAACGAGGCGTTCGCCGCGGTGTCCGTGCAGTCCATGAAGGACCTGGGCGTGACACCTGAAAAGGTGAACGTCAACGGCGGTGCCATCGCTCTCGGTCACCCGATCGGCATGTCCGGCGCCCGCATCGTCCTCCACCTGGCCCTGGAGCTCAAGCGCCGCGGCGGCGGTGTGGGCGCGGCGGCCCTCTGCGGTGGCGGCGGCCAGGGCGACGCCCTGATCATCCGCGTACCGGGCAAGTAGCAGCACGAACGGCGAGCGAGCCGAAGGTGAGCGGCCGCGGTCGAGAAGTCGGGGCACCTCCCAGCGGTGGCTGGGGGAGCGCGGAGCCTGCGAGGAACGAGCAGGCGAGCGCGGTCGACTGTCGACAACGGCTGAGCGAACCGGAGGTGAACCGAGCCCTGAAGACGAGGAGCGTAGCGATGGACGTCCCCACCCTGGTGGAGCAGGCGCGGCAGGGCCGCCCGCGGGCGGTCGCCCGGCTGATCTCACTGGTGGAGGGGGCGTCCCCGCAGCTGCGTGAGGTGATGGCCGCGCTCGCGCCGCTGACCGGCGGCGCGTACGTGGTCGGCCTGACGGGATCCCCGGGCGTCGGCAAGTCCACGTCGACGTCCGCGCTGGTCTCGGCGTACCGGCGGGCCGGGAAGCGGGTCGGGGTGCTGGCCGTCGACCCCTCCTCGCCGTTCAGCGGGGGCGCCCTGCTGGGCGACCGGGTCCGGATGAGCGACCACGCCTCCGACCCCGGTGTCTACATCCGCTCCATGGCCACCCGCGGTCATCTGGGCGGTCTCGCCTGGGCCGCGCCGCAGGCGATCCGCGTGCTCGACGCGGCCGGCTGCGAGGTGATCCTCGTGGAGACGGTCGGCGTCGGCCAGTCCGAGGTGGAGATCGCCGCCCAGGCCGACACCTGCGTGGTGCTGCTCGCCCCCGGCATGGGCGACGGCATCCAGGCGGCGAAGGCCGGCATCCTCGAGATCGGCGACGTGTACGTCGTCAACAAGGCCGACCGGGACGGTGCCGAGGCGACCGCCCGCGAACTCAACCACATGCTGGGCCTGGGCGAGGCCCGCGGACCGGGCGACTGGCGCCCCCCGATCGTCAAGACGGTGGCCGCCCGCGGCGAGGGCGTCGACGAGGTCGTCGAGGCCCTGGAGAAGCACCGTGCCTGGATGGAGGAGCACGGCGTGCTCGCCGAGCGCCGGCGGCGCCGCGCGGCCCTGGAGGTCGAGCACATCGCCGTCACCGCGCTGCGTGAGCGCATCGGCGACCTCCACGGCGACCGCCGCCTCGGCGCGCTGGCCGACCGCATCGTCGCGGGCGAGCTGGACCCGTACGCCGCCGCCGACGATCTGGTGGCGGGCCTAACGGAGCAGGGCTGAGACCACGGCCCCCGTTCCGGAGGGTATGCCTTGGGGCGGGCCCGGTGGGCCCGGGAACTGCTGACGGTCACGGAGACGGGCAGCGGACCGCGCCCGTGAGACCCGCGCCGCCGGGCGCGGGCCCACAGGCCGCGCGGGGTCCGGTCAGGCCTTGCCGCGCACCGCGCGCAGGTGATCCGCGACCGGGGTGAGGGCCTTGCGGAGAGCCGCGAGTTCCTCGGCGGGGAGCAGGTCGATGAAGTGCTCCCGGACGGCCGCGACGTGGTGCGGGGCGACCTTGCGCATGGTCTCCCAGCCCTCCTCGGTGAGGACGGCGTACAGCCCGCGCCGGTCGGACTCGCAGTTCTCGCGGCGGACCAGGCCCGCCGTCTCCATGCGGCTGATCTGGTGCGACAGCCGGCTCTTGGACTGCAGGGTGGCGCGGGCCAGGTCGCTCATCCGCATGCGGTGCTCGGGCGACTCCGAGAGATTGACCAGGATCTCGTAGTCGTTGTAGGTCAGACCGAACGGCTGCAGGTCCCGTTCGAGCTGGTGGGTCAGCAGTTTGCTGGCCTCCAGGTGGATGCGCCAGGTGCGCTGCTCGTCGGCGGTCAGCCAGATGGTGCCGGTCTCTGTCTCCATGCCGGGAATTATACCTAGAAAGTTGAAATCCGGATTAATTGGGGTCCCGGAACGTGTCCGTGACGTCACAGACCGAAGCGGCGCTGCAGATCCCCCAGCTGTCCGGGGAGCCGCGGCACGCCCTGCTGCATGCCGGGGGCGCCCGCCCCGCCGCCCGGCACGCCGGGCTCGTGCGGAACCGCTCCGGTGGCCTGCTCGGCCATGAGGAGCTCCGTGGACTGGAGCAGCACCTGCCCGGCGCCCACGAACTCGAACTGGTGCTCCTCGCCCGAGGTGCCGCCGATGCCGGTCAGCGCCCGCAGTCCGCCCAGCACGCCGCGCATGTACCCGTGGTCGTAGTGGTGGCAGGGGGACGGGCAGTCCGCCCAGCCCACCAGGGCCTGGGGGTCGACGCGGATCGGGGGCTCGACGAAGTGCACCGCGCCGTTGGAGGCGGCCACGAACTTGCCCGTCCCGATCAGGGTGAGGAAGCCCGGGATGATCGACTGCTTGAGCGACAGGCCCGGCTGGAAGGCCAGCAGATTGCCCGACCGGATGGTCAGGTTGCCGTCCTCCAGGTCGTAGGAGTTCACGTCGAAGGCCCGGTCGGCGAGGAGCATCTTGCCCTGGCCCTCGGCGACCACCCAGTCGGAGGCGTGCAGCGGGGAGTGGAAGTTGCTGCGGATCAGGCCGTCGAGGGCGCCGTGGCCGATGCCGTGGAAGTTGATCTGCCCGTAGTAGGCGATCATCTTCCCCTTCTGCAGGAACCACTGGCCCTTCAGGTCGACGCAGAAGGAGTACGGGTTGACGTTGTCGTCGACCGGCAGGGTGTACGGGTCGTGGACGACCGGTCCGGTGCTCACAGTTTCTCCTCGCTCGCCTGTACGTAGACCGTGCCATGACCCGACAGCTCCAGCTGGAACGCCTCGCCGGAGCCGCGGCCCACCATGTCGCGCCAGCCGAGCGCGGTGGACAGTTTGTTGCGCACGTCGCCGCGGTGCGCGACGTACGCCTGCGGATCGACGTGCACCGGGCGCTGCGGGGTGATCGGCAGCTCGATGACGCCGCCGTGCGCCATCACCGCGACCGCGCCGTGCCCCTGGAGGGTCGTGGTGAACAGCCCCTGGCCGGTCACCTGGCCGCGGATGACGCCCATGACGCCGCCCTGGGAACCCATGAACATCGTGCTCTGGCGCAGCGAGCCGTCGAAGGCGAGGAGCCGGTCCGCCTCCACGTACAGGGTGTCGCCGGTGAGGTCGATGCAGTGGACATGGTGGCCGCCGTGCCCGAACATGACCGAGCCGTGGCCCTCGACGGTCATCAGCGGGGTCGCCTCGTTCGCGATCCGGCGGCCGATCATCGAGCCGATGCCGCCCTGGCCGCCCTGCACGTTGGGGGTGAAGGTGACGTTCCCCCGGTAGGCGAGCATCGCGCCGCGCTGGCTGAACAGCCGCTGGCCGGGCAGCACCTGGGCCTCGACCATCTTCGAGTTGATGCGGGTGAACGGCATCAGACCTGCCCCCCGATGGTGTTGCGCTCGCTCGGCTGGACGTAGACCAGGCCGTCGCCCTCGAAGCGGATCTGGAAGGACTCGCCGCCCGACTCGCCGATCATCGTCCGCCAGCTGATGCCGGCCTGGAAGTGCTGCTGCAGGTTGCCGGTGTGCGCCACGTACGCCCCCGGGTCCACCTGCAGCGGCATACCGGGGGAGACCCGCAGTACGACCGCCGGGCCGTCGGAGGTGATCGCCGCCTGGCCGACGCCCTCCACCGTTGTGGTGAACAGGCCGTTGCCCTGCGAGGCGCCGCGCAGCCCGGTGAAGGTGGTGCCGGTGCGCAGCGCCGCCTCGGTGGCGAGCAGATTGCTGGCCTCGACGTACAGCTTCTCCCCGTTGAGGCGCACGAGGTTGATCTCGCTCGCACGGTCGGCGAAGTAGCAGGTGCCCTGCCCCCGCACCTCCATGACCTCCATGGACTCGCCGGTGAGCCGCCGGGTCACCATGCCGCGCAGGCCCTCGCCGCCCCCGGACATCTTCTTGAAGTTCATCTGGCCGTCGTACGCGACCATCGAACCGTTCTTCGCCTTGACGGCGTCGCCGGCCATGTCCACGGCGAGCACCTTGCTGCCCTGCAATCGAAACTGAGCCACGGGTCAGACCGTATCCGTCCGGGAGGAACCCGTCACCAGGGTCCTCGTCACATGGGGTTCGCCGGTTTCGTGCGGTGCGCCCGCCGCCTCCTCGACCTCCAGCAGCGAGGCGCCGCGGCGCTCGGCCTCGAAGGCCGCGTGGCCGCCGCGCAGCCCGAACAGCCGCTTGGATAGGAGGATGTACAGGACGGCGAGGATGTTGAGGACAAGCGTGCCGATCTTGAGGTAGCTCACCTTCTCGGTGAGCTCGTAGATCTCCAGCGGCAGGAAGGCGGCGGTCGCGACGACCGTCAGGTACTCCGCCCACCGCTTCGCGGCCCACAGGCCGACCGCCTCGACGATCTCGATGAGCGCGTACGCCAGCAGTGCGCCCGCCACGATCAGCAGTGTCGAGTGCTTGTACTCGAAGGTGCGGCGGATGGTGTCGACGACGGGGGAGTGGTCGAGGTCGTAGTGGAAGTGCTCGAAGACCGGCCGGAGGACGGTGAGGTTCTCCTCGAAGAACCGGCGCACCGAGTCCTGCGAGTTGCTGAACCGCCACACCGCCCAGGCCGCCAGCACGATGAACACCCCGCGCAGCAGCCGCTCCACCGCCAGGAAGCGCAGGATGAACAGATCGCGCAGCGCCCGGCCGCGCGGCACCTCGGGGGCCCGGTCGGCCGGCCCGGAGCCGTGCGGCTCGCCCAGGGCGAAGTCGCCGCAGCGCAGGCAGCGCCACACCTCGCCCAGCGCGGTGTCGGCGCGCAGCCGCTCCCGCAGATGCGCCTCGTCGGGCGCGTATGTGATGTGCCCGCGCCGGGCGCAGTGCCGGCGGTCCCAGTCGAACTTCATCCCGCTTCTTCCTCGAGGGGCCGGGTTGTCGCTTCTCCAGGAAGGGGACGCCGTCCGCGCGCCGATGGTTCACCTGTTTCCCCGGGGACCCCGGGGGCGGGGCGGCGGGAGGACCGGGTGATAATGGGTGGAGCATTTGTGATCGCATTCACAAACAACCTGATCATCGACGTCGACGCCCGCCGCAGTCCCTGTCCCGTTAGTGAGGTCCCGTGGACATCAAGACCGCCTCCGCCCTGAACCGGCTCCGCCTGGTCTCCGCCCCAGAGGCGGTGTCCTTCCTGCTCCTGCTGGTCTGCTCGGTGCTCAAGCGCACCACGGACTTCAACGCGGTCCCGGTCATGGGCACGATCCACGGCATCCTCTTCGTGCTCTACGTCCTGTTCTGGCTGGACGCCTGGAACCGCGCCAAGTGGCCGCTCGGCCGCGCCGCGCTCTACTTCGTGCTGTCCGTCCTGCCTTTCGGCGGATTCGTCGCCGAGCGCAGGCTGCGCCGCGAGGCCGAGGACAGCGTCATCGCGGCCCGCGCGCGCAAGGAGCTCAAGGACATCAAGGACCTCAAGGAAGGCACGGCCCAGGCGTGATCGTCGCCTTCTCCGTCACCCCGCTCGGCGTCGGCGAGGACGTCGGCGCGTACGTGGCCGACGCGGTGCGCGTGGTCCGCGAGTCCGGGCTGCCCAACCGCACCGACGCCATGTTCACCTCGATCGAGGGCGAGTGGGACCAGGTCATGGACGTCGTCAAGCGCGCCGTGGCCGCCGTCGAGGCTCGCGCGCCGCGCGTCTCGGTGGTCCTCAAGGCCGACATCCGGCCCGGCGTCACCGACGGGCTCACCTCCAAGGTCGAGACCGTCGAGCGGCACCTCGCGCGGTAGCGCCCCCGCCGGCGTGGGCGGCGTCAGCCGCCCGCCAGCGCGGTGCCGAGCGGGGTGCGTTCGTACAGCACCTGGTGGCCGTAGCGGCGTGAGGTGAGCAGGCCGGCCTCGCGCAGCACCGACAGGTGCGCCGACACCGACGACAGGGCGAGGCCGTGGCGGTGGGCGAGCGCGGTCGTGGTGGCCGGCTCGCCCAGGCCGCCGAGGATCGCCGCGCGGTTCGCGCCGAGCAGCCGGACCAGGGCGTCGGAGGCGGCCCGCGGGCTCTGCCACAGGCCGCCGATGCCGCGCGCCGGGTAGACGACGGTGCCCTGCCAGGGCGGGTCGAAGCCCGCCGCGATGTCCGGCCAGACGAAGACGCTGGGGGCCAGGACCAGGCCGTCGCCGCCGAGGTCGCGGTCGTGCTCCGTCGGCTTGTGCAGCGTCAGCGTGCCGTCCGCCCAGCTCAACGACGGGTGGAGATCGGCGAACAGGCCGGTCAGCCCGCCGTCCGCGAGCCGGCGCGCGCGGAAGGCGATGTCGGCCTCCAGCACGGCGCGCAGCCGGGGCCAGTAGGGCGCGACCAGCGCCTCCCAGGCCCGCTCGTACAGGTCCGCCAGTTCCCGCACCGCGCGTGCCGGATCGGCCAGCATCGCCCGGCCCTGCGGGGTGTCCGCCGCGCCCGGGGTGTCCGCCAGGGAACGGGCCAGGTCCTGCCGCGCGACCTCGGGGTCGGTGGCCCGCACCCGGGCCAGCTCGTCCTCGATGGCCGCGAGCGGACCCTCCGGCGGCGGGCACAGGAAGTCGGGACTGTGGCCGGGGCGCGGCATCAGCAGCCACAGCGGGGTGAGGTCGAGACCCCCGGCCGCCTCACGGGTCTGCCGCAGCCACGGCACGTGATACGCCTGCAGCCGGGCCTCCTTCAGGGTGCGGACGGCCCCCTCGGTCTCCCACAGCGGCGAGATCGCGAACCGGCAGCGCAGCAGGTCGTCCGGTCCGAAGCGCATGTGGAACGGCATCGGCGCGCCCCCCGCTCCGCTCGGCTTTCGGCTGGAGCCGAAACACTACGCCCCGGCGGGCCCGGGCGACGAGGCTGCGCCCATGACGCTGAACACCAGCACCCCCGCGGCCGCCCCGCCCGCCGGGCGCGGCTACCGCGCGGTCTTCGCCGTACGGGAGTTCCGGGCCGTCTTCGCGGCGCACGTGCTGTCGCTGCAGGGCACCGTGGTCGCCGAGATCGCGCTGTCGGTACTGGTGTTCCGGCTCACCGGTTCCCCGCTGCTGACCGCGCTCACCTTCGCCGTGGGCTTCGTGCCGTACGCGGTGAGCGGCACGCTGCTGGCCGGTGTCGCCGACCGCTTCCCGCCGCGCCGGGTCCTGGTCGTGTGCGACCTGCTGTGCGCGGTGTGCGCGGCCGGGATGGTGCTGCCCGGAACACCGATCGCCGTCCTGCTGGGCCTGCGGTGCGTGATGGCGATGATCGCCCCGGTGTTCACCGGCACCCGGGCGGCGAGCCTGGCCGACATCCTGCCCGGCGACACCTTTGTGCTGGGCCGGTCCCTGATCCGCATGGTCGCGCAGGGCGCGCAGATCGTCGGCTTCGGCGTCGGCGGTTTCCTGCTGGTGCTCGTCTCGCCCCGTGCCGCGCTGACGATCACCATGGCGGCCTTCCTGGGCTCGGCCCTGCTGCTGCGCCTCGGCACCCGGCGGCGCCCCGCGCGCGGCGGGGGCGGCAAGCGGACCGAGGGCGGCAGCGGACGCCTGCTGCGGGACCGCCGGGTGCGCTCGCTGCTGCTGCTCGGCTGGATCCAGCCGCTGTTCGTGGTGGTCCCGGAGGCGCTCGCGGCCCCGTACACCGACTCCATCGGCGCGGGCACCCCCGGACTCGGGTTCTTCATGGCCGCCATGCCCGTCGGCACCGTGCTGGGCGAGTTCCTCGCGGGCGCATTCCTCGGCCCCGCCGCCCGCGCCCGTATCACCGTCCCCCTTGCCGCCTGTTCCCTGCTCCCGTACGCCCTCTTCGCCCTTCGCCCCTCGCTCCCCCTGGGCGTCGCGGCGATGTTCACCACGGGCCTGACGGCCGCCTACACCCTCGGGCTCGACCAGTGGTTCGTGGCGGCGGTGCCGGAGGGGTCGCGGGGGCGGGCGATGACGCTGCAGTCGGCGGGGCTGATGACGATCCAGGGGCTGGGGATGGCCGCGGCGGGTGCGGCGGCGGAGTTCGCGGCGCCGCATGTGGTGTCGGCGGTGGCGGGCGCGGTGGGGACGGTGTGCGTGTGCGTGGTGCTGGCGCGGGTGCGCGGGGCCGGTGCCGGCCGCGTGTGACGCCGGTGGACGGAGCCCGTACGTGCTCGTGGTGCTGCGGACCGTATGGGGCGGTCCGCAGCACCACGAGTGATCGGGGCGCCGGTCGGGTCGACCGGGCCTGGGTCAGCTGACGTTGACCCCGGTCCAGGCGGCGGCGACCGCGTTGTACTCGGCGGAGCCGCTGCCGTACAGGTCCTTGGCCGCGTTCAGGGTCGCGGTGCGGGCCTTGGAGTAGTTGGTGGACGAGGTGAAGTACACCGTCAGCGCGCGGTACCAGATGGCGGCGGCCTTGGCGCGGCCGATGCCGGTGACGGTGGAGCCGTTCTTCGTCGGGCTGTTGTAGCTGACGCCGTTGATGGTCCTGGCGCCGCTGCCCTCGGAGAGCAGGTAGAAGAAGTGGTTGGCCACACCCGAGGAGTAGTGGACGTCGAGGTTCTTCACCGAGGACGACCAGTAGTCGGCGGAGGCGCCGTCCTTGGACGGCTTGTCCATGTACCGCAGCGGGCTGCCGTCGCCGTTGATGTCGATCTTCTCGCCGATGAGGTAGTCGGGGGTGTCGGAGGCGAGGTTGGCGTAGAACTCGACCATGGTGCCGAAGATGTCTGAGGTGGCCTCGTTGAGGCCGCCGGACTCGCCGGAGTAGGTCAGGCCCGCCGTGGCGCTGGTGACGCCGTGGGATATCTCGTGGCCCGCGACGTCGAGCGCGGTCAGCGGGTGGGTGTTGCCCGAGCCGTCGCCGTAGGTCATGCAGAAGCAGCCGTCGTCCCAGAAGGCGTTGACGTAGTTGCTGCCGTAGTGGGCGCGCGACAGGGAGCCCTTGCCGTCGTTGCGGATGCCGGAGCGGCCGAAGGTGTTCTTGTAGTAGTCCCAGGTCGCCGCCGAGCCGAACTGGGCGTCCACGGCCGCCGACTGGCGGTTGGACGGGGAGCCGTTGCCCCAGACGTCGTCGCTGTCGGAGAAGGTGGTCCCGGTGCCGCTGGTCCGGTTGTTGAGGTCCGTGGTGTAGATGCCGCCGCGGCTCGCGTCCTTGAGCGTGTACGTGCTGCCGGAGTTGGTGGTGGTCAGCGGGACCGAGCCCACGTGGACGCCGGTGCCGCTGCCGGTTTGGACGCCCTCGTAGCGCTGGATCACGGCGCCGGTGGCGGCGTCGGTGATGACGTTCAGCTCGCTCGGGGTGCCGTCGGCCTGGGTGCCGTGGACCACGGTGCGGTAGGCCAGGCGCGGCGTGCCGCTGACGGCCCAGACGACCTTCTCGGGCGCCGCGGCCTTGCCGACCGCCTTCAGCGGCTCCTCGCCCTTGACGAGCGGCGTCTTCAGCAGGCCCTTGACGGTCGCGGCGGCCTTCTCCCGGGCCGCGGCGGCCGAGACGGCGGGCGTGAGGGTGGCGGGCGCGATGCTCGCGGTGACCGCGCGCGAGACGGACCTGGTGGCGCCGCCCTTGCTCTGGTGCACCACCAGGTCGCCGCCGAGCACCTCGAGGCCCGCGTAGGTGCGGTCGTAGCGCAGGTGGCGGGTTCCGTCCGGGTCGACGACGACGTCCTTGACCGTCAGCTGCTCCCGGTCGCCGAGGCCGAGGCTCCCGGCCAGTCCGGCGGCCTGGCCGCGGGCGTCGGAGAGGGCCTTCGCGTGGGAGGCGGCGAGGGCCGGGGCGGTGGGGGCGCTCTGGGCGGTCGCGGCGAAGGACTGGAGACCGCCGGCGAGGAGCGCCGAGGCGGCGGCGAGACTGCCGAATGCCAGCTTCTTGCGCAAAGTGACTCCTTGGGTCCCGTCGCGTGGGGGCGGCGGGCGAGGACTCCGGGCAGGTGGGTGCCCGGAGCGGTGTGGGGGACGCGGTGTTCCGCGCGGCAAGGAGCCTCGCACCGAACGGCGGGTTAATGACAGGTGCATTTCATCGTTTGGCCGGTTCGCGCGACGGCGGGCCGGACCCATGCGGCCATGTCCCGGCCCAAAGGGTGACAATCCCGCCGCACGAGTAGGGGAAACCCTCCCCGGGAAGGGCGGGTTTCCGGTCGCGATCCCGGGCCGGAGTGGCTGAAACACTGCGGTAATACGTGTGACGGAGACCGGTCGTATGATCACCGGCACCGCGGTCCCGGTGAGCTGCGGTGTCCCGCCCCGCGAGACGCGGCTGCCCACCATGTGACCGACGGGTAGGCTCGGGCCTGTGCCGAAGCCGCTGAGCCTGCCCTTCGACCCCATCGCCCGCGCCGACGAGATCTGGACGCGGCGCTGGGGCCGCGTGCCGTCGATGGTCGCGATCACGTCGATCATGCGCGCACAGCAGATCCTGCTGTCCCAGGTCGACTCCGTCGTCAAGCCCTACGGGCTGACCTTCGCCCGCTACGAGGCCCTGGTGCTGCTCGCCTTCAGCAAGGAGGGCGAGCTGCCGATGTCCAAGATCGGCGAACGTCTCATGGTGCACCCCACCTCGGTCACCAACACCGTCGACCGGCTGGTCGCGGCCGGCTTCGTCGCCAAGCGGCCCAACCCCAACGACGGGCGCGGCACGCTCGCCTCCATCACCGCCAAGGGCCGTGAGGTGTGCGAGGCGGCCACCGACGACCTCATGGGGATGAAATTCGGGCTCGGCGCGTACGACGACGAGGAGTGCGCGGAGATCTTCGCCCTCCTGCGGCCCCTGCGCATAGCCGCCGGGGACTTCGAGGAGTAGCCGGCGTCACGGGCGGGCCGGGGGGAAGTGCCGGAATGGCACCGGTTACGCTCGTCCGCATGAAGCAGAGTGTTCTGACCCGGTACCGCGCGCTCGCCTACGTGACGGGTGTGCTGCTGGTGCTGCTGACCATCGGCGTGGTCGCCAAGTACGTGCTGGACGTCGACGGCGCCGCGGGCTTCACCCGGGTCGTCGCCATCGCCCACGGCTGGCTGTACGTCCTCTATCTGGTCTTCGCCTTCGACCTGGGCTCCAAGGCGAAGTGGCCGCTCGGCAAGCTGGCGTGGGTGCTGCTGGCCGGGACCATCCCCACCGCCGCGTTCTTCGTCGAGCGCAAGGTGAGCCGCGAGGTCGCCCCGCTGGTGGCCCCCGCGGGTGAACCCGTCAAGGTCTGAGGCCTGCCTGACCTGCGACTTCCTCCCCTCCCTCGGTGGACGGGAGGACTCGCCGTCGACAAATACTAGGACGTCCTAGTATTTTCGCCTTGTAGGGGCCATCCTCGTGGTACGGGGACGTGCCCGGTAGGCGAGAGAGGCGGAGACACGGCATGGACGCTGCAGCCATCGAGGAGGGGCGCAGCCGCTGGCAGGCGCGCTACGACGCCGCGCGCAAGCGCGAGGCCGACTTCAGCACGCTCTCCGGCGACCCGGTCGAGCCGGTGTACGGCCCGCCGGCCGGTGCCGACGTGCCGGGCTTCGAGCGGATCGGCTGGCCCGGCGAGTACCCCTTCACGCGAGGTCTGCACCCGACCGGCTACCGGGGCCGCACATGGACGATCCGCCAGTTCGCGGGCTTCGGCAACGCCGAGCAGACCAACGAGCGCTACAAGATGATCCTGGAGGCGGGCGGCGGCGGCCTGTCCGTCGCCTTCGACATGCCCACCCTCATGGGCCGCGACTCCGACGACCCGCGCTCGCTGGGTGAGGTCGGCCACTGCGGCGTCGCCATCGACTCCGCCGCCGACATGGAGGTCCTCTTCAAGGACATCCCGCTCGGCGACGTCACCACCTCGATGACGATCTCCGGCCCCGCGGTCCCGGTCTTCTGCATGTACCTGGTGGCCGCCGAGCGCCAGGGCGTCGACCCCGGTGTGCTCAACGGCACACTGCAGACCGACATCTTCAAGGAGTACATCGCGCAGAAGGAGTGGCTCTTCGCCCCCGAGCCGCACCTGCGCCTGATCGGCGACCTGATGGAGCACTGCGCGGTCCGCATCCCCGCGTACAAGCCGCTGTCGGTCTCCGGCTACCACATCCGCGAGGCCGGCTCCACGGCCGCGCAGGAGCTCGCGTACACCCTCGCCGACGGCTTCGGCTACGTGGAGCTGGGTCTGTCGCGCGGGCTGGACGTCGACACCTTCGCGCCGGGCCTGTCCTTCTTCTTCGACGCGCACCTGGACTTCTTCGAGGAGATCGCCAAGTTCCGCGCCGCGCGCCGGATCTGGGCCCGCTGGATGCGCGATGTGTACGGGGCGAAGACCGACAAGGCGCAGTGGCTGCGCTTCCACACCCAGACGGCGGGCGTCTCGCTGACCGCGCAGCAGCCGTACAACAACGTCGTCCGCACGGCCGTGGAGGCCCTCGCCGCGGTCCTGGGCGGCACCAACTCGCTGCACACCAACGCCCTGGACGAGACGCTGGCGCTGCCCAGCGCCCAGGCTGCGGAGATCGCGCTGCGCACGCAGCAGGTGCTGATGGAGGAGACCGGCGTCGCCAACGTCGCCGACCCGCTGGGCGGCTCCTGGTACGTCGAGGCGCTGACCGACCGCATCGAGGCCGACGCGGAGAAGATCTTCGACAAGATCAAGGAGCTGGGCGCCCGCGCCGTGCCGGACGGCCGGCACGCGGTCGGCCCGATCACCTCCGGCATCCTGCGCGGCATCGAGGACGGCTACTTCACCGGCCGGATCGCCGAGGCCGCCTTCGAGTACCAGCGCGCCCTGGAGAAGGGCGACAAGAAGGTCGTCGGCGTCAACTGCCACACCGGCTCCGTCACGGGCGACCTGGAGATCCTGCGGGTCAGCCACGAGGTGGAGCGCGAGCAGGTCCGCGTGCTCGCCGGCCGCAAGGAGGGGCGCGACGACGCGGCCGTCCGCAAGGCGCTGGACGCGATGCTGACCGCCGCCCGCGAGGGCACCAACATGATCGAGCCGATGCTCGACGCGGTGCGCGCCGAGGCCACGCTCGGCGAGATCTGCGGGGCCCTGCGCGACGAGTGGGGGAGCTACACGGAGCCCGCGCGCTTCTGACGACGGGACGGGGCCCGGCGGGAACGGATCACGTTCCCGCCGGGCCCCGCCGTCTCACGCGAGGGAGCGGGATCCGGTCAGAACTGCTGCACGAAGTACGGCTGCACGGTCATCCAGCCGTTGCCGCGCGCGCCGTAGCGGGTGCCGTTGTCGCTCTGCGCCAGCGTGTACCAGGAGTCGACGTAGTCGGGGTCGTCGGTCCACCAGTCGTCCGGGATGGCGTCCAGGACGGCGTTCACGAGCGGGATGTAGGTGCCCTGGTCGGCGATGGTCAGCAGGACGGTCGCGATGGCCTTGGCCAGGTCGCGGTAGTTCGTGCTGCCGTCGTCCTCCATCATCACGGCGTCGGCGAGGTTGTACTTGTACAGCGACCAGTTGACCAGGATCTGGTTCGGGTAGTACGTCGTCCCGTCGTTGTCCAGGTACGGCATGTCGACGGGGTCGACGCGCACGGTGCCGTCCTGGCCGAAGCCCGTGACGAGGGTGTAGATCTCGGCGTCGCCCTTGATCCAGGGCTCCTCGTCGTCCGAGAGCCGGACCTGGGTGATGCGCGTGGTCCAGAAGCCCGCGTCGGCCGCGGCGGCGGCCTTGGAGGGCGCCATGGAGCGCGTCGCGGGCGGGTTGAGGCCCTGCCGGCCCAGTTCGCCCTGGAGGACGTCGAGACCGGCGGCCAGGGCCTTGGAGCCGTCGATGTCGACGACGTACACCGGGTGCGACGGCGCCTTGCGGGCGTCGAGGCGGTGGGCCCGGCCCCGGTTGTCGTAGGCCGTGACGGTGCGGACGTCCTCGTCGGAGCTGGCCGCGGCCACCCACGGGGTGACGCCGGAGGCCAGTGCCCCGCGCATCGAGTCGTCCCCGAGGCGCAGCCGCAGCAGGGAACCGACACCCGGGCCGAGGCCCTTGGCGGCGGCTATCCGCCGGTCGGCGTCGGCGAGCGCGGGGCGCAGCCCCGGCCCGGCGAGTTCGGTCACGGCCACCTCGTCCGAGGCCAGTGCCGCGTGGCGGACGCGGGCGCGCCACGTGGTGTCGGAGAGGGAGCCGGCGATGGCGCGTGCGGCCTGGTCCTCCGCCACCGTGACGGCGGACGACGGGGCGTGGGCGCGCGGGGCGGCGGTCGCGGGGAGCGCGGTGGCGCTCTGGGCGGCCGTCAGGGCGATCAGCGAGGCGGCGATGGTGGCGATGGCGCCGCGCCGACCGGTGTGAGGGTGTCTCACGTGGATCGATCCTCCTGGGGGCGAGCGATCAATGGACGCGCTGACATGGTGGAACCGGGGAACGCCGAACAACGGCCAATGCCGGCCGCCGGGTTATCTATGCGAGTAGATGAACCCGCCGGTAAGCATGACGATGACATGCCATGCAGGCAAGGGGTGTTGAGGCCTCGGCAAGAAAAGAGAAGCCGAACTCCGGGTTACGGATGGGTCGTTGGCGTTGGCGTTGGCGTCGCCGTCACCGTCGCCGTCGCGGCCGCCGTGAGGCCGCCGAGCAGCACGGCGGTGAAGCGGGCCGCCCAGTCCGCGTCCACCGGCTCGCAGCTGACCAGGGCGCGGTGCACGACGGCGCCCGCGATGACGTCGAAGATCAGGTCGACCTGGGACGCGGGGTCGCCGTCGTCCGGCGGGATCTCGCCGCGTTCCTGGGCCCGCCTGCGGCCCTCGATGACCAGGCGCTTCTGCCGGTCGACGATCGCCTCGCGGATCCGCTGCCGCAGCGCCTCGTCGTGGGTGGCCTCGGCGACCACCGCCATGAGCGCGGTCTTGGTGGCGGGTTGCTCCAGCAGGGCCGCGAACTGCAGGACCACGCCCTCCACGTCCGCCTGGAGGCTGCCGCGGTCGGGCAGCTCCAGTTCGTCGAAGAGCGCCGCGACCGCGTCCACGACGAGCTCGTTCTTGTTCGCCCAGCGCCGGTAGAGGGTGGTCTTGGCGACCTTCGCGCGGGCGGCGACGTCGCCCATGGTGAGTTTGCCCCAGCCCTGCTCGACCAGGGCCTGCCGTGCGGCGTCCAGGATGGCCCGGTCGGCCTCCGCACTGCGGGGGCGTCCGGTCCGCTTGCCTGTTTCGCGCGCGCACATGGCTGGGAACCCTATCCCCGTTGCGTCCGACGCGACCATACAGTTACGCTACGAGTCGTATCGAAAGAGTGGCAGCCACCGGGCGCGAGTGGGGACTCGCGCCGAGCTTTTGCGTCATCGTTTCGCGCCATTGCGGCGCTTTAGGGGGGCGATTCCCCGGGAACCGCGACGAGGGGGGAGGATTGGTCTCATGCAGCCACGGAACATGTCCATGAGCGGCGTGGTCGACCTCGCCGCGGTGAAGGCGGCCGGAGAGGCCAAGGCGAAGGCCGAGCAGGCCCGCGCGGAAGCCGCCCGCCAAGGGGGAGTACCCGCCCCCGCCCTGGTGACCGAGGTCACCGAGGCCACCTTCGAAAGTGATGTCCTGCAGCGTTCCACCGAGGTCCCGGTCGTTGTCCACTTCTGGACCGACCGCGCGGACGCCAGCGTGCAGCTGCAGGAGACGCTGGAGCGGCTCGCCGCCTCGTACGCGGGCCGGATCGTCGTCGCGAAGATCGACGTGTACGCGAACCAGTTGCTGGTGCAGCAGTTCGGCGTGCAGGGCATCCCCGCGGTGTTCGCGGTGCTGGCCGGCCAGGCCATGCCGCTCTTCCAGGGCGCCGCGCCCGAGGACCAGATCCGTGAGGTGCTGGACCAGCTGGTCGCCGTCGCCGAGCAGCGCTTCGGCATCATGGGCGTCCCGGCCGAGGACGGCGCCGAGGTGCCGGAGGCCGAGGAGCGGCCGCCCTCCCCGCAGGAGCTCGCCCTGTCGGCCGCGCACGACGCGCTGGACCAGGGGGACCTGGGTGGCGCGATCCAGGCGTACCGGAACGTGCTGTCGGACGACCCTGGCAACATCGAGGCGAAGCTGGGCCTGGCCCAGGCCGAGTTGCTGGAGCGGGTGCAGGGCGCCGACCCGCAGGCCCTCCGCAAGGCCGCGGCGGACGATCCGTCGGACGTGGCGGCGCAGATCGCGGTGGCCGACCTGGACCTGGTCGGCGGCCATGTCGAGGACGCCTTCGGCCGGCTGGTGGACGCCGTGCGGCGCACCGCGGGCGAGGACCGCGACACCGCGCGGCTGCGGCTGCTGGAGCTGTTCGAGGTGATCGGGCCCGACGACCCCCGGGTGACGGCCGCCCGTGCGGCGCTGGCGCGGGTGCTGTTCTGACCTGATCACGTAAAGTGGCCACGCCTCGAAAGCCATTTCGAGCCTGAAGCAGGACCGGCCGCGCTTTACCAAATCTTGATGAAGCGCGGCCGCTGTTACTTCCGGTAAGAGAGTGACGAGGCTCTGTCCGGATCTATCACCCGATGAGTGAATTTCACACCCTCATCGTGACTACGCTCCGTAGCGATTATGGTCCAGACCATACCTCCTGGGTTATCGCACCGTTACCCGCTAGTAACGACGCCCCTTGTGCAGCGGCGCCGAATGGACCACGATCGGCCAAGCTCGGTCCGTTGCCGAGGAGCCGGCATCCAGCCGGCCGATCGTCGAAACGGGTCCCCACCGGGCCGGGGCGCCGAAACTGTGCCAGCAGTGAACGCGGCCCGAGGACAGGGGGGTCTCTGCCATCCGGCGGGGCCTGTCCAGCAGGTTGCGCGAGAGCGTGGCCATGTGGTTGTCGCTCGGGGGTGATCGCCGATATCTCGGACAGCGCCGTCCGCTCTTACCCGCGTGACGGCCGTCGATACGGCGCTCTCCTTCCCGAGGACGTAGCACTTCTCCCATCCCGCCGCAATCCCCACGATTCCGGCCGGAGATGTACGTCCGAGAAGGAGGAAAGTCATGGAGTCGCTCATCCGCGGCGGTACCAGATGGAAGCGGTTCGCCGTTGTCATGGTGCCCAGCGTCGCGGCCACCGCGGCGATAGGCGTGGCCCTGGGTCAGGGCGCGCTCGCCGCTTCGTTCAGCGTTTCGGGCCAGCAGTTCAAGGTCCAGGCCCAGGACCTGCAGGGTGACGGCTTCGTCCAGTACGGAGCCATCGACGTCCAGCACGGCGGCAAGCCGATCCCGGTCGCGGTCTCCGCGTTCGACTCGGCCACGATCACCGGTCTGTGCCAGTCCGTGGTCGTGCCGACGCCGATCGGCGACGTCACGCTGAAGCTGGGTGCCGGCAACGACGGCAAGAAGGTCGAGGCGAAGAACCTCTACATCGACCTCGACCAGCTCGACGCCGATGCGGAGTTCACCGACATCAACATCGGTGTCGCCGCCGGTGACACCCAGCAGGGCCCCGGCATCAAGGCCGGCGACAAGGCCGACCCCGGTTCCTTCGCGCAGGAGGCCCGGAAGGCTCACCTCACCGGTGTGCAGCAGACCGCGTGGGCGACCAGCGCGGGCACCTTCAAGCTCAGCGGGCTGAGCATGTCGGTGAAGATGGGCTCCGGCCAGAAGTACGAGTGCTTCTAGCCTGACCAGAGGGGGTGGGGGGCACGGGATGCCCCTCACCTTCCTCACCCCCGACTCTTTCTAGAAACGCCAGTCCCAGGGAGCTGTTTTCCATGAGCGCCGAGACACACGGACTGAGGGGCCGGTTCGGCTATTGGCGGTTCCGCTTCCGCGTATGGCGCGGGCAGCGGCCGTTCTGGGCGGGCCTGCTGACCCTGCTGGCCGGACTGCCCATCGCGTACTTCCCGTACGCCCATCTCTCGCTCGGCGCGCTGAGCCTGACCATGGCCACCACGGCCGGGTCCGGTTCGCTGATCATCGGCGTGCTGCTGGTCGTACTCGGCCTGACCATGTGGTTCCAGTCGGCGGTGCGCGTCTTCTCGGGCGTCGCGTCGATCCTGCTGGCCCTGGTGTCGCTGGTGGTCTCCAACTTCGGCGGCTTCCTGATGGGCTTCCTGCTGGGCCTCATCGGCGGCGCCCTCGCCGTCTCCTGGGCCCCGGGCGCACCGCCCGCCGAGGGCGGGGCGGACCCGGCGGAGCTGCCCGACAGCGGCAAGGGCGACGACGGCGACGCCGTTTACGTGCCGCCGCCCGGTTCCCCGTACGCGGCTGCCTACGGCGAGCACCCGGCCGAGCCGCACACGGTCCAGGGCGAGACCGCCCCGCAGTACCCGGTGGACAGCGCCGAGCAGACCGTAGACGCGAACGGGAGGCACAGTGCGGGGTGATGAGGTTCAGCCCGCTTCCACCGGGATCGCCGCCGGCAGCGGCACCCGTGAGAGAACGGGGCCGCGGCACGCGGCCCCGAGGAAGTCGCTGCTGACCAAGCTGCAGATGCCCGCGGGCAAGGCGATAGCCCTGGCCGCGATGCCGACGGCGGTCCTGATGGGCATGGGACTGACGCCGAGGCTGGCCTCTGCCGACGAACTGCCGAAGAACCCGTTCTCGGGTACGAAGTGCGTGGAGCAGCCCGACGAGCCGTCGGAGTCCGCGACGCCGAGCACCCCGTCGGGCGGCGGCACCAAGACCGCGACCCCGAGCCCGTCCGCGAGCTCCTCGTCGCACGACACCTCCTCGGGCTCCGGTTCCGGCGACCAGGGCGGCAACGGCGACGACACCGGCGGCGGTTCGTCCGGATCGACCTCCGGAGGCTCCGCGACGACGGCGCCCGCCCCATCGGCGTCCGCGACCAAGCAGACCAACCCGCTGGACCCGCTGGGCGTCGGCGACGCCCTGGGCGACCTGCTGGGCCTCAACAAGTCGAGCGAGCCGTCCGCCGCCGCGACCCCCTCGGCGAGCGCGACGCCCGCTCCGGGCGCCACTTCGGCGGCCCCGAAGCCGAGCGCCACCAAGGGCACCGTCGGGAAGACCGTCGAGGACACCACCGACACGGTGAAGAAGGCCGTCTCGGAGGCCACCAAGGCGGCCTCGGAGACCACCGCGAAGGCAACGGAGTCCCCGGCCGTGTCGGCGGACGGCAAGACCCCGTTCCCGTGCCCGACCCACGACGCCCAGGCCCTGGCGGACGCCGCCTACCAGGAGACGCAGTCGCTGCTGCCGGACGACCCGTGGGTCCTGCACAGCAGCCTGCTGACCCTGACCGGGCTCGACTACAAGGGCATCGTCGAGGTCAAGACCTGGAGCGGCAAGGTCAAGAAGGTGCTGAAGTTCACCGCCTCCGGCGTGGACATCAAGGACCTGCAGCAGGAGGTCGTGGGGCCGAACGGCACCGTCGGCCACGTGGACGCCCGCAAGGGCAGCACCTCCACGATCCGCAACGGCACGGTGACGATGTACACCGAGTCGCTGAAGGGCAACCTCTTCGGGCTCATCCCGATCGAGTTCACACCCGACACCCCGCCGCCGCTCAACGTGCCGGCCGCCTTCTTCACCAACGTCACGGTCAAGCAGGCGGCCCAGTTCGGCGGCACGCTGAAGGTCCCCGGCATGCACGTGTACAACACCGCGGACTGAGCAGGACCCCGCAGGACCTCTCCGGGAGCCGCATCAAGCGGCGGAGGGCGCCGTCCCCGCAAGGGGGAGGCGCCCTCCGCCGCTTTCCGCGTCACCGGGCGGACCCGGTGACGCGGTGGGGCCGGTGGCCCCGGTGGTCCGTCAGACGGCCCGGTGACCCAGGTGGTGGACCCGCACCAGGTTGGTGGTGCCGGGGACACCGGGAGGAGAGCCGGCCGTGATGATCACGGTGTCGCCCTCGGTGTAGTCGCTGAGCTTCAGCATCTCCCGGTTGACGATCTCCACCATCTCGTCGGTGGTGTTCACGTGCGGCACGATGGTGGTCTGCACACCCCAGGTGAGCGCCAGCATGTTGCGGGTCGACTCGTCGGTCGTGTACGCCACGACCGTCTGCGGCACGCGGTAGCGGGCAAGCCGGCGGGCGGTGTCGCCGGACTTGGTGAAGGCGACCAGGGTCTTGGCGTCCAGGTAGTCCGCGAGCTCGGCGGCGGCGCGGGCGACGGCGCCGCCCTGGGTGCGCGGCTTGCGGCCGTTGAGCGGCCACAGCCCCTGCTTGAGCAGCTCGACCTCGGCCGCCTCGATGATCCGCGACATGGTCTTCACGGTCTCGACGGGGTACTTGCCGACGCTGGACTCCGCGGACAGCATGACCGCGTCCGTGCCGTCCAGGATCGCGTTGGCGACGTCGGAGGCCTCGGCGCGGGTCGGACGGGAGTTGGTGATCATCGACTCCATCATCTGGGTCGCGACGATCACCGGCTTGGCGTTGCGGCGGCACAGCTCGATCAGCCGTTTCTGCACCATGGGGACCTTCTCCAGCGGGTACTCCACCGCCAGGTCGCCACGGGCCACCATGACGCCGTCGAAGGCCGCGACGACGTCCTCCATGTTGTCCACCGCCTGAGGCTTCTCGACCTTGGCGATGACCGGCACGCGGCGGCCGACCTCGTCCATGACGCGGTGGACGTCGCGGACGTCCTTGGCGTCGCGGACGAAGGAGAGCGCCACCATGTCGACGCCCATGCGCAGTGCGAAGCGCAGGTCCTCGACGTCCTTCTCGGACAGGGCGGGGACGTTCACCGCGGCGCCGGGCAGGTTGATGCCCTTGTGGTCGGAGATGACACCGCCCTCGACGACCAGGCAGCGGACCCGCGGGCCCTCGACCTCGATCACACGCAGCGCGACGTTGCCGTCGTTGATCAGGACGGGGTCGCCGGCGCGGACGTCGGCGGGCAGGCCCTTGTAGGTGGTGCCGCAGATGGTCTTGTCGCCGGGCACGTCCTCGGTGGTGATGACGAACTCGTCACCGGCGACCAGTTCCACGGGACCGTCCGTGAAGGTCTCCAGGCGGATCTTGGGCCCCTGGAGGTCGGCCAGCGTGCCGATGGCACGTCCGGTCTCCTCGGCGACCTTGCGCACCCGCTGGTAGCGCTCCTCGTGGTCGGCGTGGGAGCCGTGGCTGAAGTTGAAGCGGGCCACGTTCATTCCGGCCTCGGCCAGCGTCTTCAGCTGGTCGTAGGAGTCGACGGCGGGACCCAGGGTGCAGACGATTTTCGCTCGGCGCATGAGGACGATCCTATCGGGTTTGTTCCGCTCCGGAATTATCCCGTGCGGGGGAGGCATGGACGGTGCGGACGGCGGCCATAGATTAGAGCCTGCGGGTGGCCGCGACGAGTCACCGGCCGGTCACCAGCGAGTACGTCTGTTGTGCGATCTCCAGTTCTTCGTCAGTGGGGACGACCGCCACCGCCACCCGGCTGCCCTCGGCCGACACCACGCGCGCCGCGCTGCCGCGCACCGCGTTGCGCACCGCGTCCAGCTCGATGCCGAGGCCCTCCAGGCCGCGCATCGCGGCCGCGCGGACCGCCGCCGAGTTCTCGCCGACGCCCGCCGTGAAGGCGATCGCGTCGACCCGCCCCAGCACGGCGGTGTAGGCGCCCACGTACTTGCGCAGCCGGTGGACGTAGATGTCGAAGGCGAGCTGGGCCGCCGCGTCGCCCTCGGCCATCCGGCGGGCGATCTCCCGCATGTCGTTGTCGCCGCACAGGCCCAGCAGGCCCGAGCCCTTGTTGAGCAGGGTGTCGATCTCCGCCACCGACATCCCGCCGACGCGGGCGAGGTGGAAGACGACGGCCGGGTCCAGGTCGCCCGAGCGGGTCCCCATCACCAGGCCCTCCAGCGGGGTGAGGCCCATCGAGGTCTCCACGCACTCCCCGCAGCGCACGGCGGAGGCGGAGGCGCCGTTGCCCAGGTGCAGGACGATGACGTTGACCTCGGCCGGGTCCTTGTCGAGCAGCCGCGCGGCCGCCCGGGAGACGTACGCGTGCGAGGTGCCGTGGAAGCCGTAGCGGCGTACCTGGTGGGCGTCGGCGATCCCCCGGTCGATCGCGTAGCGGTGGGCGTACTCGGGGACGGTGGCGTGGAAGGCGGTGTCGAAGACCGCGACCTGCGGCAGGTCCGGGCGCAGTTCACGGGCGACCCGGATGCCCGTGACGTTCGCCGGGTTGTGGAGCGGGGCCAGCGGCACCAGCTCCTCGACGGCGGCCAGCACTTCGTCGTCGATCAGTGTCGGCTCGGTGAAACGCGTGCCGCCGTGGACGACGCGGTGCCCGACCGCGGCCAGCTCGGGGGAGTCCAGGCCGAGGCCGCGGCCGGCCAGCTCCTCCGCGATGGTCTTCAGCGCCTCGGCGTGGTCCGTGACCCCGCCCGGCTCGCCGATCCGCTCGACTATCCCGGCGGCCGGCCGGCTGCCGTCGGCCATGTCGAGCAGCTGGTACTTCACCGACGAGGAGCCGGAGTTGAGGACGAGTACGCGGGTTGCGGTCACTGTGCCTTCCCTGTTGTGGCCGGTCACCGGTCGCCCTGGGCCTGGATGGCCGTGATGGCGACGGTGTTGACGATGTCCTGGACCAGCGCGCCGCGCGACAGGTCGTTCACGGGCTTGCGCAGGCCCTGGAGCACCGGGCCGACGGCCACCGCGCCCGCCGAACGCTGCACCGCCTTGTAGGTGTTGTTGCCGGTGTTGAGGTCCGGGAAGATCAGCACGGTGGCGTTCCCCGCGACCTTCGAGTCCGGCAGCTTGGTGGCCGCGACCTTCGCGTCCACCGCCGCGTCGTACTGGATCGGGCCCTCGACCATCAGCTCCGGACGCCGCTGCCGGACCAGTTCGGTGGCCCGCCGCACCTTGTCGACGTCGGCGCCCGAGCCGGAGGTGCCGGTCGAGTACGACAGCATCGCGACCCGCGGCTCGACCCCGAACTGGGCGGCGGTCTCGGCGGACTGGATCGCGATGTCGGCCAGCTGCTCGGCGTCCGGGTCCGGGTTGACGGCGCAGTCGCCGTACACCAGCACCCGGTCGGCCAGGCACATGAAGAAGACGGAGCTGACGATCGCCGCGCCCGGCGCGGTCTTGATGACCTCGAAGGCGGGGCGGATCGTCGCCGCCGTGGAGTGGACGGCGCCGGAGACCATGCCGTCGGCGAACCCCTGCTGCACCATCAGCGTCCCGAAGTAGGAGACGTCGGCCACGATGTCGTACGCCAGCTCGTAACTGACGCCCTTGTGGGCGCGGAGCCCGGCGTAGAGCTCGGCGAAGTTCTCGCGCAGCGGCGAGGTCTGCGGGTCGGTCAGGGTGCAGCCCGGCACGTCCAGGTCGATGCCGAGCTCGCCGGCCCGCTTGCGGATCGCGTCCTCGTCGCCGAGCAGGACGATGTCGCAGACGTCCCGGCGCAGCAGGACCTCGGCCGCGTGCAGGATGCGCTCCTCCGTCCCCTCGGGGAGGACCACCCGGCGGCGGCCCGCGCGGGCCCGCTCGATCAGCTCGTGCTCGAACATCATCGGGGTGACCCGCTCGCCGCGGACCACCGACAGCCGGTCGCTCAGCTCGGCACGGTCCACGTGCTTCTCGAAGAGCCCGAGCGCGATCTCCGCCTTGCGCGGGGTGGCCGCGCCCATCCGGGCCTCCAGGGCGAACAGCTCGGCGGCGGTCGGGAAGCTGCCGGTCGGCACCGACATGACCGGGGTGCCGGGGGCCAGCCGGGCCGCCAGCGCCATGATCTCGGGGCCGGGCACCTCGTCCAGGGTGAGCAGGATGCCGGCGATGGGCGGGGAGCCGGCGGAGTGCGCCGCCAGCGAGCCGATGATCAGGTCCGCCCGGTCGCCGGGGGTGATCACCATGCAGCCGGGGGTCAGCGCGCGGATGAAGGTCGGCAGCATCGCACCGCCGAAGACGAAGTTCATCACGTCCCGGGACATGCCGCTGTGGTCGCCGAGCAGCACCTCCGCGTGGAGCGCCTCGACGACCTGGGCGACCGTGGGGGCCGACAGCGCGGGCTCGTCGGGCAGCACGTACGCGGGGACCGGCAGCCGGCGGCGCAGCCGCGTCGCGGCCTCCTCCAGCGCCTCGCGCGGCACCCGGTTGGCGATCATGGCGACGATGTCGCAGCCCAGCCCGGTGTACGCCTGATGCGCGTTGCGGACCTCGTCGACGACGGAGTCGGCGGTCTGGTCACGGCCGCCGACCACGGGGATCACGGAGGCGCCGAACTCGTTCGCCAGCCGCGCGTTGACGCCCAGCTCGCCGGGGATGTTGGTCTCGTGGAAGTCCGAGCCCAGGACGAGCACGGTGGGGAAGTCCCGGGCCACCAGGTGGTAGCGGTCGACCAGGTGGGCGATCAGCGCGTCCCGGCCCTGCTCGGCCTGGAGGGCGGCCGCCTTCTCGTAGCTCAGGCCGTGGGCGGTCGCCGGGTCCTGGGTCAGCCGGTAGCGGCTGCGCAGCAGGTCGAACATCCGGTCGGGCGTGTCGTGGACGAGCGGCCGGAAGACCCCGACGCGGTCCACCTGCCGGGTCAGCAGCTCCATCACGCCCAGCTCGACGACCTGCCGGCCGTCCCCCCTGCCGATCCCGGTTACGTACACGCTGCGCGTCACGCGCTCTCTCCGTTCCTGCCCGGCGGGATCCACCCAGACGGGTGGTGGATACCTCTTGACATTACCGTTCGGTGTGCGTATGACGCGCGGCGGGTGCGGTGCGGACCTACGATGCGAAAAAGGCGACCGTACACGCGACCGGAGGGAGCGTGGAGCGCCATGCGCATCGGAGTCCTCACCGCCGGCGGCGACTGCCCCGGGCTCAACGCCGTGATCCGTTCGGTCACCCACCGGGCGCTGACCTACCACGGCGACGAGGTCATCGGCTTCGAGGACGGCTTCAAGGGCCTGCTGGAGGGCCGCTACCGTCCGCTCGACCTCAACTCCGTCAGCGGCATCCTCGCCCGGGGCGGCACCATCCTCGGCTCCTCCCGCCTGGAACGCGCCCGCCTCCACGAGGCCGCCGACAACTGGCGCACCGTGTGCGCCGACTACGGACTCGACGTCCTCATCCCGATCGGCGGCGAGGGTACGCTCACCGCGGCCCGGCTGCTCGCCGAGGCGGGGATGCCGGTGGTCGGCGTCCCCAAGACCATCGACAACGACATCTCCGCCACCGACCGCACCTTCGGCTTCGACACCGCCGTCACCGTCGCCACCGAGGCCATCGACCGCCTCAAGACCACCGCCGAGTCCCACCAGCGCGTCATGGTCGTCGAGGTCATGGGGCGGCACGCCGGGTGGATCGCCCTGGAGTCCGGCATGGCCGGCGGCGCGCACGGCATCTGCCTCCCGGAACGGCCCTTCGACCCCGCCGACCTGGTCGCCATGGTCGAGGAGCGCTTCGCCCGCGGCAAGAAGTTCGCCGTCATCTGCGTCGCCGAGGGCGCCCACCCCGCCGAGGGGACCATGCCGTACGCCCACGGCGAGATCGACGCCTACGGCCACGAGCGCTTCGCCGGGATCGGCACCCGGCTCGCCGGCGAGCTCGAACAGCGGATGGGCAAGGAGGCCCGCCCCGTCATCCTCGGCCACGTCCAGCGCGGCGGCGTCCCCACCGCGTACGACCGCGTGCTCGCCACCCGCTTCGGCTGGCACGCCGTCGAGGCCGCCCACAAGGGCGCCTTCGGCTGCATGACGGCGCTGCGGGGCACCGCCGTGGAACTGGTGCCGCTGGCCGACGCGGTGATGGTGCTCAAGCGGGTGCCGGAGGACCGCATGCAGGAGGCGGAGTCGGTCTTCTGAGCACGCGTCCGGTCACGCGCCGCGCGGTCCGGCGGGCGCGCGCGGCGGACTCACGTACGGTGCCGCGACGCCCAGCGGTAGGTGAGCTCGGGCCGGCCGACCTGCCCGTACTGCGGGGCGCGGACGGCACGGCCGGTCTCCACCAGGTGCTCCAGATAGCGACGGGCCGTGATCCGCGAGACCCCGACGGCCTGGGCGGCCGCGTTCGCCGACAGACCCTCCTCCGCCTCGCGCAGCGCGGTGGTCACCGCCTCCAGGGTGGGGCCGCTGAGGCCCTTGGGGAGCACGGAGCCCTCCGGACTGCGCAGCGCCGCAAGGGCGCGGTCCACCTCGTCCTGGCCCGAGGCCTCGCCGCCGGCGAGTTCGTCGCGGTAGCGGGCCCAGCGCTCCAGCCGGTCGCGCAGGGTGGGGAAGGTGAACGGTTTCAGCAGGTACTGCACCACCCCGACGGAGACGGCCTGGCGCACCACGCCCAGGTCGCGGGCCGAGGTCACGGCCACCACGTCGGCGGTGTGGCCGGCGGCCCGCAGCGTGCGCACCACCTGCAGCCCGTGCCCGTCCGGCAGGTTGAGGTCGAGCAGGATCAGGTCCACCTGGTGGCGTTCGAGGGCGCGCAGCGCCGCACCGCCGGAGTGGGCCACGGCGGTCACCGAGAAACCGGGCAGCCGCTCGACGTAGAGCCGGTGGGCGTCCGCCGCCACCGGGTCGTCCTCGACGACCAGCACCTTGATCATGCCCGCACCTCCCCGCGCAGCGGCAACCGTACGGTGAACGCCGCGCCGCCGCTCGCCGCGCGGTCCAGGTGCACGCCGCCGCCCGCGCGCCGGGCGGTCTGCTCGACCAGCGCGAGACCGAGGCCGCGCCCCTGGCTCTTGGTCGTCCAGCCGCGCCGGAAGACCTCGCGCGCCACCGACGGGTCGACCCCGCGCCCGCTGTCGGCGACCCGCAGCAGCAACTCGCCGCCGTCCGCGCGGGCGGTGACCTCGACATGGGGGCGGGCGGCGTCCTGGCCGGCGCCCTCGACGGCCGCGTCCAAGGCGTTGTCGATCAGGTTGCCCAGGATGGTGACGAGGTCGCGCGAGGTGAGCGAGGCGGGCAGCACACCGTCGTCGATGCGGCTGTCCTCGGTCACGGTCAGCTCCACGCCCCGCTCGCTCGCCTCCGCCGCCTTGCCCAGCAGCAGCGCGGCCAGCACCGGTTCCCCGACCGCCGCCACCACGCGGTCGGTGAGCGCCTGGGCCAGCTCCAGTTCGGCGGTGGCGAACTCCACCGCGTCCTGGGAGCGGCCCAGTTCGATGAGCGAGACGACCGTGTGCAACCGGTTGGAGGCCTCGTGCGCCTGCGAGCGCAGCGCCTCGGCGAAGCCCCGCACGGAGTCCAGTTCACCGGTGAGGGCCTGCAGATCGGTGTGGTCCCGCAGGGTGACCACGGTCCCGCGCCGCTCGCCGCCAAGCACCGGCGAGGTGCTGACCACCACCACGCGCTCCGCGGTGAGATGGACCTCGTCCACCCGCGGCTCGGCCGCCAGCAGCGCCCCGGTCAGCGAGGTGGGCAGCCCGAGTTCGGCGACGTACGAGCCCACCACGTCCCCGGGCAGGCCGAGCAGTTCGCGGGCGGCGTCGTTGCACAGCGCGACCCGGCGGTCGGCGTCCAGCAGGATCAGGCCCTCGCGCACCGCGTGCAGGGTCGCCTGGTGGTAGTCGTACATGCGGCTCAGCTCGTCCGCGGCCATGCCGTGGGTGTGGCGGCGCAGCCGGGCGTTGGCCAGGTAGGTCCCGAGGCCGCCGACCGCCAGGGCCGCGGCCGCGATCCCGATGAGCACCGTCAGCTGGCCGCGCACCTGGTCGGTGATGGTCTCGACCGTGATGCCGACGCTGACCAGCCCGACGATGCGGGCGCCGTCGCGGACCGGGGTGACGACGCGCACGGACGCGCCGAGCGTGCCGGTGTAGGTCTCGGTGAAGGTCTCGCCGCGCTGAGCGGGCCCTATGTGCCCGAGGAAGGGACGGCCTATCTGGGTGGTGTCGCGGTGCGTCCAGCGGATGCCGTCCGGGCTCATGATGGTGATGAAGGACACACCGGTGTCCTGGCGGACCCGCTCCGCGTAGGGCTGGAGCGATGCGCTGGGGTCCTCGCCGCGGATCGCCGCCGCGACCGAGGGGGCGTCGGCCACCGCCCGCGCGGCCGCAGTGACCCGGTCCCGCGCCGCGTCCTCGGCGCGACCGGCGGCGTTGACGTAGACGAGCACCGCGATGCCCGCGACCACCATGGCCACGATGACCACCTGCATCGCGAACAGCTGCCCCGCCAGGCTGCGCGGGCGGCGGCGCGGCCGGGGGCGGCGGAGGCGGTCGAGGAGCGGCATGCCCACCAGTGTGCACAGTTTCCGCGAACTCAATGAACGCAAACGTGACCTGGCTCACTGGGCGGGCGCATAGTCACCGGGACCTACCCGATCGCGGGCGCCAGGGACGGCGCCCGGGTGGACCGAGGAGACCAAGGTGTCAGTGCCGGTACAGAGCCGTACCCAGGGCCGCAGGGACCGTACCCACTACCTGTACATCGCGGTGATCGTCGCCGCGGTCGCCGGCGCCGTGGTCGGCCTCGTCGCGCCCGACGCGGCCGTCGAGTTGAAGCCCATAGGCACCGGGTTCGTGAACCTGATCAAGATGATGATCTCGCCGGTCATCTTCTGCACGATCGTGCTGGGCGTGGGCTCGGTCCGCCAGGCCGCCAAGGTCGGCAAGGTCGGCGGCCTCGCGCTCGGCTACTTCCTGGTGATGTCGTTCGTCGCGCTCGCCATCGGCCTGGTGGTCGGCAACATCCTCCAGCCCGGCGACGGGCTCCACTTGACCGACGCGCTGAAGGACGCGGGCCAGGCCCAGGCCAAGGACGCCCCGGCCGAGAACCTGCCGGACTTCCTGCTGGGCATCATCCCGGTCACCCTGGTGTCCGCCTTCACCGAGGGGCAGGTGCTGCAGACCCTCCTGGTGGCGCTGCTGGTCGGCTTCGGCCTGCAGGCCATGGGGTCGGCGGGCGAGCCGATCCTGCGCGGCGTCGGCCACATCCAGAAGCTGGTCTTCCGCGTCCTGTCCATGATCATGTGGGCGGCCCCCGTCGGCGCCTTCGGCGCGATCGCGGCGGTGGTCGGCTCGGCGGGTGTGGACGCCCTCAAGGCGCTGGCCACGATCATGCTCGGCTTCTACGTCACCTGCCTGATCTTCGTCGTGCTGGTGCTCGGCCTGATGCTCCGGGTCTTCGCCGGGGTCAACCTGTTCCAGCTGCTGAAGTACCTGGGCCGGGAGTTCCTGCTGATCGTCTCCACCTCGTCGTCGGAGTCGGCGCTGCCCCGCCTGATCGCCAAGATGGAGCACCTCGGCGTCAGCCGCCCGGTCGTCGGCATCACCGTGCCGACCGGCTACTCCTTCAACCTCGACGGCACCATGATCTACCTGACCATGGCCTCGCTGTTCATCGCCGACTCGATGGGCCAGCCGCTCGCCATCGGGCAGCAGATCACCCTGCTCCTGTTCATGATGGTCGCCTCCAAGGGGGCCGCCGGCGTCACCGGTGCCGGCCTGGCGACCCTCGCCGGAGCACTCCAGTCGCACAAGCCGGCCCTGGTCGACGGCGTCGGTCTCATCGTCGGCATCGACCGCTTCATGAGCGAGGCGCGCGCCGTCACCAACTTCGCGGGCAACGCGGTCGCCACCGTCCTGATCGGCACGTGGACCAAGGAGTTCGACCGCGAGCAGGCGCGGCGCGTGTTCGCCGGCGAGCTGCCCTTCGACGAGACCACGCTCGTCGACGACGGCCACGGCACGGCACCCGAGCCCGTCCCCGCCGGGAGCGGCAAGGAGTCGGTGACGACGGCCTGACCCGCTGTCACCCCACGAGCGGCCCCGCCGGGCGGATCCCCCTCCGCCCGGCGGGGCCCGCTTTCGTGCGGGGGCACGTAATGCACTGTGTCGCCGGGACCGTCACGCGTCCTGGGACGGGCGCTGACGCAGTTCCGACGACCTGACACCCGTCCTCGACACCCGCCTCTCCCCGCTGGTCTCCCACCCACCCCGCGGACGGGGTGGCCGGACCCCGGGCGAGCCCGAAGGGCGGCACCCGCGTTCGACGGGGCGCCGCCCTTCGGCGGGAACGCGAAGCGCCGCCGCGCGAGTTCGCGCGGCGGCGCTCGGCCCTGGGCGGGGCCTACGCGGGCCGCAGCCAGATCGTCGCCAGCGGTGGCAGCGTGAGCTGCACGCTCTGGCGCCGGCCGTTCCAGCCCACCGGCTCGGACTTCAGCGGCTCGGGGTTGGTGACGTCGCCCCCGCCGTACCTGGCGGCGTCGGTGTTGAGCACCTCGCGCAGTGCCTCCACCCCGTCCGGCAGCCCGATCCGGTAGCCGTGGCGGACGACCGGCGAGAAGTTGCTGACCGCGACGAGCGGGTCCCCGGCCGCGTCGAGGCGAACGAAGGAGAGGACGTTGTCCTCCGCGGCGCCGCCGTCGAGCCAGGAGAAGCCGTCCGGCGTGGTGTCGCGCTGCCACAGCGGCGGCGTGGCCCGGTACACGGTGTTCAGGTCGCGCACGAGGTCCCGTACGCCGCGGTGGTCGCCCGCCGCCGAGTAGGTCTCGTCGAGCAGCCACCAGTCCGGCCCGTGGTCGTGGGACCACTCCGCGCCCTGGGCGAACTCCTGTCCCATGAAGAGCAGTTGCTTGCCCGGATGGGCCCACATGAAGCCGAGGTAGGCACGGTGGTTCGCGCGCTGCTGCCACCAGTCGCCGGGCATCTTGCTCACCAGCGCGCCCTTGCCGTGGACGACCTCGTCGTGCGAGATCGGCAGGACGTAGTTCTCGCTGTACGCGTACACCATCGAGAAGGTCATCTCGTTGTGGTGGTACTTGCGGTGCACCGGCTCGTGCTTGATGTACTCCAGCGAGTCGTGCATCCACCCCATGTTCCACTTCAGGCCGAAGCCGAGACCGCCGAAGCCGGCCGGGCCGACGTGGTGGGTGGGGCGGGTGACGCCGTCCCAGGCGGTGGACTCCTCGGCGATGGTGACGACGCCGGGGCAGCGCCGGTAGACGGTCGCGTTCATCTCCTGCAGGAAGGCGACGGCGTCCAGGTCCTCGCGGCCGCCGTACGCGTTGGGCGCCCACTGGCCGTCCTCGCGCGAGTAGTCCAGGTAGAGCATCGAGGCGACGGCGTCCACCCGCAGCCCGTCGATGTGGAACTCCTCGCACCAGTACACCGCGTTGGCCACCAGGAAGTTGCGGACCTCGGTGCGCCCGAAGTCGAACTCCAGCGTCCCCCAGTCGGGGTGGTCCCCGCGCCACGGGTGCTCGTAGAGGTTCGTGCCGTCGAAGAGCGCCAGCGCCCAGTCGTCCTTGGGGAAGTGGGCCGGTACCCAGTCCATGATGACCCCGATGCCCGCCCGGTGCAGCGCGTCCACCAGGCACCTGAAGTCGTCCGGGGTTCCCATCCGGGCGGTCGGGGCGTAGTACGAGGTGACCTGGTAGCCCCAGGAGCCCCCGAAGGGGTGCTCGGCGACCGGCATCAGCTCCACGTGCGTGAAGCCCAGGTCGCGCACGTACGCCGGCAACTGCTCGGCCAGTTCGCGGTACGACAGCCCCGGCCGCCACGAGGCGAGGTGCACCTCGTAGACCGAGAAGGGCGCCTCGTGCACGGGCACGGAACCGCGCGAGGCCATCCAGTCGGCGTCCTGCCACTCGTGGCGGGAGGCGGTGACGACGGAGGCGGTGTCCGGCGGCTCCTCGGTGCGGCGCGCCATCGGGTCGGCCTTGAGCCGCCGTACCCCGTCCGGCCCGCAGATCTCGAACTTGTAGCGCTGTCCCTCGCCGACCTCGGGCAGGAACAGCTCCCACACGCCGGACGAGCCCAGCGAGCGCATCGGGAAGGCGGTGCCGTCCCAGTAGGTGAAGTCGCCGACCACGCGCACCCCGCGCGCGTTCGGCGCCCACACGGTGAAGCGGGTGCCGGTGACGCCCTCGTGGGTCATCGGTTCGGCGCCCAGCGCCGTCCACAGCTGTTCGTGCCGCCCCTCACGGATCAGATGCAGGTCGAACTCGCCCAGCGCCGGCAGGAAGCGGTACGGGTCGTGCACCTCCCGCTCGTCCCCGTCGTAGGTCACGGCCAGCCGGTACTCCGCGGCCGCGGCCGGCGGCAGCATGCCGCTGAACAGCCCGTCGCCCTCGTCGTGCAGCACCGTCCGCGTCCCGTCGCCGCTGACGACGGCCACGCTCCGCGCGTACGGCCGCAGCGCGCGCAAGGCCACACCGTCGGTGACGGGATGCGCGCCGAGCAGCCCGTGCGGGTCGTGGTGGGCGCCGTCCAGCAGCCGGCGGCGCTCGCCGGGGTCGAGCTCCGGGGCCGGCGGCACGTCGCCCGGGACGGCCGCCGCGGCCGGGGCGACCTCGGGGGCGGGGGGCCGCGCCTGGTGGCCGACCCCCGCGGGAGCGGTCGTGCGCGGAGCGGTGCCCGAGGCGGGCGGCCGCTCGGAGCCGGCGGGGTCGTAGCCGCGCGCCACGGCCTCGGAGGAGCCGGACGCGTCCGGCTGGGGGCGGCCCGCGGCGGCCGGACGCCCGGCCCCGGACTTCGCGGACTTCCCCCCGCGCGCGGGCTTCGCTCCGGCGGCCTTCTGCGGCCGGGTGGCCGAGACCGGCGGGGCCTGCGGGGCGGCGGGGGGCGGCGGGGGCGCCGAGCCCTCGGATCCGGTGCCGCGTGCGGGACGCGCGGTGCGGGCCCGCCCGTTCCCGCCCGGGCCGGGGGTGGCGTCGGGGAACGGCTGGCGATCGGTCACGATCAGGTCCTCCTCGGGTGGGCGCGGGGGCGCCCGGTCAGGGGGTGCCGTCGCGCAGCGGCTGCGCGAGGCGCCGCACTGCGGCCATGGGGATGGGGAGCCAGGCGGGTCGGTGCCTGGCCTCGTAGAGCACTTCGTAGACGGCCTTGTCGGTCTCGTAGGCGCGTATGACGACGGGCTCGTCCCTCGGATCGGTCCCGGCGGCCTCCGCGTAGCCCGCGCAGAAGGCGGCGCGCTGCGTCTCCGCCCACTCGGGCGCCCCGGGGGCCGACGGGTCGTGGTGCCGGGCGGCGTAGTCGAAGGAGCGCAGCATCCCGGCGACATCCTGCACCGGCGGTGCGGGACGGCGGCGTTCGGGGAGCGGCCGGGCCGGCTCGCCCTCGAAGTCGATCAGCACCCATCCCCCGGAGTCCCCCGGTCCCGCGGGCGACGGCGATGCCCCGGTTCGCAGGGCCTGGCCGAGATGGAGGTCGCCGTGGATGCGCTGCGCGGCCAGCACGGTGCCGCTCCTGCCGAGCGCGGCGAGGTCGTCGAAGGCGTTCCGCAGCGCCGCCCGGTACGGCCGCAGGGCCGGCACCGCCGCCGCGGCGGCGTCCAGCCGGCCGGCCATCGCGGCGGCGAGCAGTTCGATCTGCGGGCGGCGCAGCGTGCTCGTCGGCAGGGCGCGCGCCAGCGCCAGGTGCACCTCGGCGGTCGCGCACCCCAGCGCGTGCGCCTCGCCGGAGAAGTCCGTGCCCTCCTCCACCGCCCGCAGGGCGAGTTCCCACGCCCCGGCTGAACCGGGCAGGAAGCGCTGCAGCACGCCGAGCGTGGCGGGTTCGTCGTACAGGCCCACCGCCTCGAACCAGGCGGCGGGCGCCGCGACGCGCGCGGACCCGGCGCGCGCGAGGGCGAGCGAGAGCTCCAGGTCGGGGTTGGGGCCCGGGGCGACCCGCCGGAACAGCTTGAGGATGTGGCTGTCGCCGTAGATGACCGAGCTGTTGGACTGTTCCGCGGTGGACAGCCGCGGCGCGGACCCCGCCGGGATCACCGCGCCCGGCTCGGTGCCGAAGCGCAGATGCCCGGTGCGACCGGGGGCGCGCAGCCGCTCCAGCAGGAGGGAGGTCAGACGGGGGTCGTGCAGCGCCTCGTAGATGGTGAGGCCGTCCAGAGGTCCGCCGACCGCGTGCCCGATCAGCGCCGGCGCGAGCACGGGCGGCAGCAGTGCCCGGGTGCCGAGCAGCAACTGGTAGGTGTCGGGCGGCTGGCCGTGCGCGGCGCCGGGAACGCGCTCCTGCGCCTCGTGGTGCACGTCGAGCAGGAGATGGAGCAGACCGGGGGTGCCCAGTCGCCCGTCGGCGGGCAGCAACTCGGTGGCCGAGACCAGTCCGAAGCCGCCGATCGGCCGCCCCTTCCCGGCGAACCACCGCTGCCGGGGCAGCCACTCCCGCAGCAACGGGCCGAGTGCGGAGAGCAGTCCCGGCGCGGGGGGCACGGTGGTCCCCGGCCGGACTGTGGAAGTGCGAAGCCACGAGGTCTCCGACATGACGTCCTTTCCTCGGGTGCCGGGCCTGCTGGTTCCCTAAGTGAAGGGGCGCGCTGCGGCGATGGTCCGACGAGTGGGACGTGTCGGACGAATATCATCCGAGCCGTGGAGCAATTGGCGTACTTGGCGTACGAGGGACAAGGGCCCGTACAGCATCCGATATGACGCTGGATTCGGCAGGGGGAGCCTGCCCCGGCGGACCGGCACGAAACCGTGCCGGGCCGCCGGGTCGACGTCACCCGGCGGGTGCGCCTACACCGTGTCGCGGCGCAGCCGGAACCAGTAGAAGCCGTGACCGGCGAGAGTCAGCAGGTAGGGCCATTCACCGATGGCGGGGAAGCGCACCCCGCCGATCAGCTCGACGGGGTGCCGGCCACTGAAGGCCCGCAGGTCGAGTTCGGTGGGCTGGGCGAAGCGCGAGAAGTTGTTCACGCACAGGACGAGGTCGTCCTTGTACTCGCGCAGGAAGGCCAGGACCGCCGGGTTGGTGGAGGGCAGTTCGGTGTACGACCCCAGGCCGAAGGCCGGGTTCTGCTTGCGGATCTCGACCATCCGGCGGGTCCAGTGCAGCAGCGAGCTCGGGGAGCTCATCTGGGCTTCGACGTTGGTGACTTGGTAGCCGTAGACCGGGTCCATGATGGTCGGCAGGTAGAGCCGGCCCGGGTCGCAGGAGGAGAAGCCCGCGTTGCGGTCCGGGGTCCACTGCATCGGCGTGCGCACCGCGTCGCGGTCACCGAGCCAGATGTTGTCGCCCATGCCGATCTCGTCGCCGTAGTAGAGGATCGGCGAGCCGGGCAGGGACAGCAGCAGGGCGGTGAAGAGCTCGATCTGGTTGCGGTCGTTGTCCAGCAGCGGGGAGAGCCGGCGCCGGATGCCGATGTTGGCCCGCATGCGCGGGTCCTTGGCGTACTCCGCGTACATGTAGTCGCGCTCTTCGTCCGTCACCATCTCGAGCGTGAGCTCGTCGTGGTTGCGCAGGAAGATGCCCCACTGGCAGTTCCGCGGGATGGCCGGGGTCTTGGCCAGGATCTCCGAGACCGGGTAGCGGGACTCCCGGCGCACCGCCATGAAGATGCGCGGCATGACCGGGAAGTGGAAGGCCATGTGGCACTCGTCGCCGCCCTTGGCGTAGTCGCCGAAGTAGTCGACGACGTCCTCGGGCCACTGGTTGGCCTCGGCGAGCAGCACGGTGTCGGGGTAGTGGGCGTCGATCTCCTCGCGCACCTGCTTGAGGAAGTCGTGGGTGCGCGGCAGGTTCTCGCAGTTGGTGCCCTCCTCCTGGTACAGGTACGGCACCGCGTCCAGCCGGAACCCGTCGATGCCGAGGTCCAGCCAGAAGCGCAGGGCGGCCAGGATCTCCTCCTGCACCTTGGGGTTCTCGTAGTTGAGGTCCGGCTGGTGCGAGAAGAAGCGGTGCCAGTAGTACTGCTTGCGTACCGGGTCGAAGGTCCAGTTGGAGCTCTCGGTGTCGACGAAGATGATGCGGGCGTCCTGGTACTGCTTGTCGTCGTCCGCCCAGACGTAGTAGTCGCCGTAGGGGCCGTCGGGGTCCGTGCGGGACTGCTGGAACCACTCGTGCTGGTCGCTGGTGTGGTTGACGACGAAGTCGATGATCACCCGCATTCCGCGCTGGTGCGCGGCGTCCACGAACTCCACGAAGTCGGCCAGGTCACCGAACTCCGGCAGTACGGCCGTGTAGTCCGAGACGTCGTAGCCGCCGTCGCGCAGGGGCGAGGCGAAGAACGGCGGCAGCCACAGGCAGTCGATGCCCAGCCACTGCAGATAGTCCAGTTTGGCGGTGAGTCCCTTGAGGTCGCCGATGCCGTCGCCATTGCTGTCCTGGAAGGACCGTACGAGCACTTCGTAGAAGACGGCACGCTTGAACCAGTCGGGATCCCGGTCCTTCGCGGGTGTGTCTTCGAACGTGTCAGGTACGGGTTCGTTGACGATCAAGTGGGTGACCCTCCTGTCGATGGAGTAGGTCGCAGGGTGAGGATGTGCGCGGGCGTACGGCCCGGCTCGAGGCGCACATAGTTGTCCCTGCCCCAGTGGTAGGTCTCGCCGGTGAGCTCGTCGCGCACCGGGGTGGACTCGTGCCATGCGAGGCCGAGTTCCGGCATGTTCAACGAGACGGTCGCCTCCTGGGTGTGGTGCGGGTCCAGGTTGACGACCACCAGTACGACATCGCTGCCGTCGCCCGAGCGCTTGGAGTACGCCATCACCGCGTCGTTGTTCACCGGGTGGAAGCGCAGGTTGCGCAGCTGCTGGAGCGCGGGGTGGCGGCGTCGCAGCCGGTTCAGCGTGGTGAGCAGCGGAGCCAGCGAACGGCCGTCGGCCTCGGCTGCCGCCCAGTCACGGGGCTTGAGCTCGTACTTCTCCGAGTGTAGGTACTCTTCGCTTCCCTCGCGCACCGGCGCGTTCTCACAGAGCTCATATCCCGCGTACACCCCCCAAGTGGGGGAAAGGGTCGCCGCCAGGACCGCGCGCGCCTCGAACGCCGGGCGGCCGCCCTGCTGCAGGTAGGCGTGGAGGATGTCCGGGGTGTTGACGAAGAAGTTCGGCCGCATGTAGCTCGCGGCCTCGCCGGACAGCTCGGTCAGGTACTCCGTCAGTTCCTGCTTGCCGTTGCGCCAGGTGAAGTACGTGTACGACTGCTGGAAGCCGATCTGGGCCAGCGTGTGCATCATCGCCGGACGGGTGAACGCCTCGGCCAGGAAGATGACGTCGGGGTCCGTCCGGTTGATGTCGGCGATGACCTTCTCCCAGAAGACCACCGGCTTGGTGTGCGGGTTGTCGACCCGGAAGATCCGCACCCCGTGGTCCATCCAGTGCCGCAGCACCCGCTCGGTCTCCGCCACGATGCCGGCCATGTCGGCGTCGAAGGCGATCGGGTAGATGTCCTGGTACTTCTTCGGCGGGTTCTCGGCATACGCGATCGAGCCGTCCGCCCGGCGGGTGAACCACTCGGGGTGCTTGCCGACCCACGGGTGGTCGGGGGAGCACTGCAGGGCGAAGTCCAGGGCGATCTCCAGGCGCAGCTCGCGGGCCCGCTCCACGAAGAAGTCGAAGTCCTCGAGCGTGCCGAGATCGGGGTGGACGGCGTCGTGGCCGCCCTCCGGGGAGCCGATCGCCCAGGGCGAGCCCACATCGTGCGGGCCGGGGGTGAGCGTGTTGTTCGGCCCCTTGCGGAACGCTGCTCCGATCGGGTGAACGGGCGGCAGATAGACCACGTCGAAGCCCATCGCCGCGATCGCCGGCAGCCGCTGCGCCGCCGTCCGGAAGGTGCCGGACCGCGGCGGCGCCTGGCCCGTGGGATCCACCACCGCCCCTTCGGAGCGGGGGAACATCTCGTACCAGGACCCGAACAGCGCCCGCGGCCGCTCCACCTGGAGGGCCGCCGGCCGGGAGGCGCTCACCAGATCGCGTAGCGGATGGCGGGCGAGCACCGCCACCACATCGGGTCCCAGGGCGGCGGCGTGGCGCTCGCCGGGCGTCCGGGACGCGTCGCGCAGGGCGTCGACCGCGGCCAGCACCACGGCCCGGCCGTCTTTCTTGGGTACTCCGGCCGCCGCACGCTCGTGCAGTTCGGCCCCCTCGGCGAGGACCAGTTCGGTGTCGATGCCTGCCGGGATCTTGATGCCCGCGTGGTGCCGCCAGGTGGCCACCGGATCGCTCCAGGCCTCCACCGTGTACGTCCAGCGGCCCTCGGAGGTGGGTGTCACCTCGGCGCCCCACCGGTCGGTGCCGGGGGCGAGTTCGCGCATCGGGGTCCAGGTGCCGGAGCGGCCCGCGGGATTGCGCAGGACCACGTTCGCCGACACCGCGTCATGTCCTTCCCGGAACACCGTGGCGGTGACCTGGAAGGTCTCCCCGACCACCGCCTTGGCGGGGCGGCGGCCGCAGTCGACCAGCGGGCGGACGTCCAGGACGGGGATACGACCGATCATTGCGCCTCACCTGTTCGTGCCGGTGGCCGGGCGGGTACCTTCCGCTCTTTTTAGCTGCTCCTTCGGATGCCTGCCTGTGGGCATGACCGCTCCTGTCCGCGTTCACTCGGGTGGGCGGATACGAGTTGTGGTGTGGGAGGGTTCGGCGCCGCGTCGCGCAAGGGTGAGCCTGCCCATTGGATGACGGTCGAATACTCCCCGGGAAGGGGTACTGGCGCGTAAGTTGCGCGCCGGGCGGATGCGACGGCGCCCATGCGCCGACAACCGGCCACCGCCCGGCGGGGAGGCGCGCACGGCCCGCCGGGGCGCCGGGCCGCCGCCCGTGACCCGGAGCGGGCCGCCCGTCGTACCCTCCGCGGTGCACCCGGCCAGGCGGCTGTGCTGCGGCCGGCGTACTCCGCCGCCCGACACGCTGACGAGGTGTCCGCCGGGCGGTGTGCGGGGGCCGCGGGACGCCCGGGGCGTCCCGGTACGCCTGGGTACGGGCGGCGCGCGGCGTCCGCCGGCCGCGGGGTGTTGGGCCCCCGGTTGTCACCACCGCACCGAAAGATGCCGCTACCGTCGGAGATGTGAAGGCTATTCGTCGATTCACCGTGCGAACCGTCCTGCCCGAACCACTACGTCCGCTGGGGGAGCTCGCGCAGAATCTGCGCTGGTCCTGGCACACCGAGACCCGCGAACTGTTCCAGTCCGTCGACCCCGAGGGCTGGAGAGCGGCGGCCGGCGACCCGGTGCGGCTGCTCGGCGCCGTCTCGAAGGACCGCCTGAACGCCCTCGCCAAGGACCGCAGGTTCCTCCGCCGGCTCGGTACCGCCGTCGAGGACCTCCACGACTATCTCGGCAACCCGCGCTGGTACCAGGGCGCCGGGGGGGCCGGGGAACTTCCCTCCGCCGTCGCCTACTTCTCGCCGGAGTTCGGCATCACCGCCGCGTTGCCGCAGTACTCCGGCGGCCTCGGCATCCTGGCCGGCGACCACCTCAAGGCCGCCAGCGACCTGGGCGTGCCGCTCATCGGTGTCGGCCTGCTCTACCGGCACGGCTACTTCCGCCAGTCCCTGTCCCGGGACGGCTGGCAGCAGGAGCACTACCCGGTGCTCGACCCCAACGAGCTGCCGCTGACCCTGCTGCGGGACGAGGACGGCGGCCCCGTCCTTGTCGTCCTGGACCTGCCCGGCGGACGCAGCCTGCGCGCCCACGTCTGGCTGGCCCGGGTCGGGCGGGTCCCGCTGCTGCTCCTCGACTCCGACGTCGAGGAGAACCACCCCAACGAACGGGACGTCACCGACCGCCTGTACGGCGGCGGGAGCGAGCACCGGCTGCTCCAGGAGATGCTGCTCGGCATCGGCGGCGTCCGCGCCGTGCGCACCTACTGCGCGCTGACCGGGCATCCGGAGCCCGAGGTCTTCCACACCAACGAGGGGCACGCCGGCTTCCTCGGCCTGGAGCGCATCCGCGAGCTCACGGCCGACGGAGAAGGGCCGGATTTCGACTCAGCCCTGGAGGCCGTGCGCGCCGGGACGGTCTTCACCACCCACACCCCGGTGCCCGCCGGCATCGACCGCTTCGACCGCGAGCTGGTCGCCCGGCACCTCGGCGACGACGGCGAGCTGCGCGGGGTCGACGTCCAGCGGGTGCTGGAGCTGGGGATGGAGACCTACCCCGGCGGTGACCCCAACGTCTTCAACATGGCCGTCATGGGGCTTCGGCTCGCCCAGCGCGCCAACGGCGTCTCCACCCTGCACGGCGGCGTCAGCCGGGAGATGTTCGCCGGGCTGTGGCCGGGCTTCGACCCGGAGGAGGTGCCGATCACCTCCATCACCAACGGCGTCCACGCCCCCACCTGGGTCGCGCCCGAGGTGTTCCGGCTCGGCGCCAAGCAGGCAGGCGTCCAGAACGCCGAGGACGCGATGACCACCGGGCTCGCCGACACCTGGGAGAGCGTCTCCCGCATCCCCGACGCGGCGATCTGGGAACTGCGACGGGAGCTGCGCGAGCAGCTGGTGCGGGAGGTGCGCCGCAGGGTGCGCGCCTCCTGGCGGCAGCGCGGCGCCGGTTCGGCCGAGCTGGGCTGGGTCGACGACGTCCTCGATCCGGACGTGCTCACCATCGGCTTCGCGCGCCGGGTCCCGTCCTACAAGCGCCTCACCCTGATGCTGCGCGACCAGGACCGGCTGATGGAGCTGCTGCTCCACCCGACCCGGCCGATCCAGATCGTCGTCGCGGGCAAGGCCCATCCGGCCGACGACAGCGGCAAGCGGCTGGTGCAGGAGCTCGTGCGCTTCGCCGACGACCCGAGGGTCCGGCACCGCATCGTCTTCCTGCCGGACTACGACATGGCCATGGCCCAGCACCTCTACCCCGGGTGCGACGTCTGGCTCAACAACCCGCTGCGGCCGCTGGAGGCGTGCGGCACCTCGGGCATGAAGGCCGCGCTGAACGGCTGTCTCAATCTGTCCGTCCTGGACGGCTGGTGGGACGAGTGGTTCGACGGCAACAACGGGTGGGCGATCCCCACCGCTGACGGCTTCGGCGCGGCCGGCGACCCCGACCGCCGCGACGACATCGAGGCGGCCGCGCTCTACGACCTGATCGAGACCCAGGTCGCGCCCCGGTTCTACGACCGCGGCGGGCACGGGCTGCCGGTCCGCTGGATCGAGATGGTCCGGCACACCCTGAGCACGCTGGGGCCGAAGGTGCTCGCCGGGCGCATGGTGCGCGAGTACGTCACCCGGCTGTACGCGCCCGCAGCCGGAGCCCACCGTCTGGCGAGCGGCGCCGAGGCCGGTGAACTCGCCGCGTGGAAGCGGCGGGTGCGCGAGCAGTGGCCCAGCGTCGCCGTCGACCACGTGGAGACCGGCGCCTCGGTGGGAGGGTCGCCGGAGCTGGGCAGCACGCTCACCCTGCGCGTCCAGGTGGCCCTCGGCGCCCTGGAGCCCGCGGACGTGGACGTGCAGGTCGTGTCCGGCCGGGTCGACGAATCCGACCGGATCGCCGACCCGACGGTGGTCTCCCTGAAACCGGCCGGGCGGCCGGACCTGGAGGGCCGCTGGCTCTACGAGGGGCCGCTCACCCTCGACCGCACGGGCCCCTTCGGCTACACCGTGCGGGTCCTGCCGATGCACCGGCTGCTGGCCTCGGTGGCGGAGCTCGGGCTCATCGCCGTACCGCCCGAGGCGGCGGGGATGACGGCCGGCGTGCTGCGCTGAGCCGGACCTCCACCGGGAACGGGACCGGGCCCCGGCCGTCGTTGACGACGGCCGGGGCCCGGCGTGTGCGGTCAGCCGACGGGGATCAGCTGCTGGTGTTCACCGCGGTGTCGTCGACCACGAAGCTCGTCTGCAGCGAGGAGTCCTCGGTGCCGGTGAACTTCAGGGTGACGGTGGAGCCGGCGAAGGAGTTCAGGCTGAAGGACTTCTGGGTGTACCCGGTGGCCTTGTTGAGGTTGGAGTAGGTGGCCAGGGTGGTCGACCCGGCCGTGACGGTCAGCTTGTCGTACTGGGTGCTGGTGGTCGTCTCCGCGGAGTCGATGTGCAGCCAGAAGGTGAAGGTCGCCTTGCAGCCGGCCGGGATCGTCACCGACTGGGTGAGCGTGTCGGTGTGGGTCGAGCCGTAGCCGTCCAGCCACGCCTTGTACGAACCGCCGTGGGCGGCCTGGCCGCTGTCGTTGGTGATCACACCGCTGGTCGCCGTCCAGGAGGCGCTGCCCGACTCGAAGCCCGGGTTGCCGAGCAGTTGCGCCGAGGTGCAGCTGCCGGGGGTGGAGACGGTCCAGGTGAACGAGGCGGTGCCGGTCTTGGCGGCGGAGTCGGTGACCGTGACCGTGGTGTTGTACGTGCCCGCGGTGGTCGGGGTGCCGGAGATCAGACCCGTGGAGCTGTTGATCGACAGGCCGGCCGGCAGGCCGCTCGCCGCGTAGCTCAGCGCGCCGCTGTTGGTGCTGCTGGCCTGGATCTGCAGGCTGACGGCGGTGCCGACGGTGCTGCTCTGGTTGCCCGGGTTGGTGACCGTGACGCCCGAGACGGGCGCGTGGCTGCCGACGCCGATGCCCGCGAAGGCGTTCTGCACGCCCGCGTACTGGGCGGAGCCCGCGCCGTAGAGGGCCTGGGCGGCGTTCAGGGCGGCGGTGCGGGCGGCCGCGTAGTTGGTGCTGCTGGTCATGTACGTGGTCAGCGCCTTGTACCAGATCTGCAGCGCGGCGGCGCGGCCGATGCCGGCGACGGCGATGCCGTCGGCGGTCGGGCTGTTGTAGCTGACGCCGTTGATGACCTTGGCGCCGCTGCCCTCGGCGAGCAGGTAGAACATGTGGTTCGCCGGGCCCGAGGAGTAGTGGACGTCCAGGTTGCCGACGCCGGAGTACCAGTTGTCGGGCGACGTGCCGTCGCGGGACGGCTTGTCCTGGTACCGCAGCGGGGTGCCGTCGCCGTTGATGTCGATCTTCTCGCCGATGAGGTAGTCACCGACGTCGGTGCTGTTGTTGGCGTAGAACTCGACGCCCGTGCCGAAGATGTCGGAGGTCGCCTCGTTGAGGCCGCCGGACTCGCCCGAGTAGGTGAGGTTCGCCGTGGCAGAGGTGACGCCGTGGCTCATCTCGTGACCGGCGACGTCCAGCGAGGTCAGGGCGTGGGTGTTGCCCGAGCCGTCGCCGTAGGTCATGCAGAAGCAGCTGTCGTCCCAGAAGGCGTTGACGTAGCCGCTGCTGTAGTGGACCCGCGAGTACGCGGCGACACCGTCGTTGCGGATGCCGCTGCGGCCGAAGGTGTTCTTGTAGAAGTCCCAGGTCGTCTGGGCGCCGTAGGCCGCGTCCGCGCCGGCGGTCTGGGTGTTGGAGCCGGTGCCGTCGCCCCACACGTCGTCGGCGTCGGTGAACAGCGTCCCGGTGCCGGAGGTGCCGCGGTTGAGGTTGTACGTCTTGTGGCCGCCGCGGGTCGTGTCGTTCAGCTGGTACGTCGAGCCGGACAGCGTCGTGGAGAGCGACACCTGGCCGCTGTACTGGGTGTTGCCGGTGCCGGTCTTGACGTCCTGGAACCGGTACAGCTCCTTGCCCGTGACGGCGTCGGTGACGACGTGCAGCCGGCTCGGCGTGCCGTCGTCCTGCAGACCGCTCACCACGGTCTCCCAGGCGAGCTTCGGCGTGCCCTGGCCGGCCCAGATCACCTTGCGGGCGTTGTCGGCCGCGGGGGCCTTGGCGTCCAGTGCCTTGGCGGTCTTGAGCGCGGCGGTGGTGGCGGTGGACTCGGCGACCTTCGGCGTCGTCGAGGCGACCGTGATCCGCTTGTTCGTGTTGAACGTCGTGCCGAGTGTGCCGGCGCCCTTGGCGGGCGTGTGCACCACGAGGTCGCCGCCCAGCACCGGGAGCCCGGCGTAGGTGCGCTCGTAGCGGGTGTGCAGCGTGCCGTCGGCGTCCTTGACGACGTCCTTGACGACCAGCTTCTCCTTGCTGCCCAGGCCGAGCGACTGGGCCGTGACGGCCGTGCTGCCGCTCGCGCTCTTGATCAGGGCGGTGCGCTGGGCAGGGGTGAGCTTCGCCTCGAGGGCTCCGGTGCGGAGCCCGCTCGCGTGGGGGGCGGCGTTCGCCGTGGCGGACGTGGCCGGTATGCCGACGGCGATGAACGCGGCGGTGGCGACCACGCTGGCGGCCGCGACTGCCTTGCGGGGGGATCGTCTCACTCGGACTCCTACTGCGTCGGCCGCGGTTGGCGGCCGGGGACAGCCGGGCAGACGGGGTGTGCTGCCCGGGCGGAACTAGCCGTGCGGGTGGGACGTGCGGAGTTCGGCCGGGCGTGTCAGCACGAAGCGGCGCGGTGTGGGCGTACTGACAGCCGACCGGGGGAAGAGTGCCACTGTTCATGGCTTGGTGTCATGTACGTGGCGAGAAGTTGGCCGAATTCGTCCTGTGAGGGCAACAGCTGGTTCGCTTTACGGACATCTGCCGCCCTGCGGACGGGGAGCCGGACCCCCGAGCGCCCGGCTCCCCGTGGGTGTGGCTCAGCTCACGCGCGTGCCGACGTTCACCGCGGCCCAGGTGTTGGCCACCGTGTTGTACGTCGCGCTGCCCGCCCCGAAGAGGTCGGCCGCGGCCTGCAGGGTGGCGGTCCGCGCCCCCGCGTAGTCGGTGCGCGAGGTCATGTAGGTGGTCAGCGCCCTGTACCAGACGGCCACCGCGTTGGCCCGGCCGATGCCGGGCACCGCGAGCCCGTCGTAGGTGGCGCTGCTGTAGGTCACGCCGTTGACGGTCTTGGTTCCGCTGCCCTCGGACAGCAGGTAGAAGAAGTGGTTGGCGACCCCGGAGGAGTAGTGCACGTCGAGCCGTCCGACGTTCTTGGACCAGTAGTCCGCCGAGGAGCCGTCCTTGGAGGGCCTGTCCATGTAGCGCAGCGGGGTGCCGTTGCCGTTGATGTCGATCTTCTCGCCGATGAGGTAGTCGCCGGGGTCGCTGCCGTTGGCGGCGTAGAACTCCACCGCCGTGCCGAGGATGTCGGAGGTCGCCTCGTTCAGGCCTCCGGGCTCCCCGCTGTAGCGGAGGTTGGCCGTGGCCGCTGTGACGCCGTGGGTCATCTCGTGGCCCGCGACGTCCAGTGAGGTGAGCGGCCGCTGGTTGCCGGCGCCGTCGCCGTAGGTCATGCAGAAGCAGCTGTCGGACCAGAACGCGTTGACGTAGGCGTTCCCGTAGTGGACCCGGGAGTAGGCGCCGACGCCGTCGTTGCGGATGCCGTTGCGGCCGAAGGTGTTCTTGTAGAAGTCCCAGGTCTCCTGGGCGCCGTAGGCCGCGTCCACTCCAGCGGTCTGGCGGCTGGAGGTGCTGCCGTTGCCCCAGACGTCGTCGGCGTCGGTGAACAGGGTGCCGGTGCCGGAGGTGCCGCCGTTCAGGTCGTACGTCCTGTGGCCTCCCCGGGCCGCATCGGTCAGCTGGTACACGGAGCCGGACAGCGCGGTGCCGATGGTCACCTGTCCGCTGTACTGGCTGTTGCCGATGCCGGACGTGACCGCCTCGTAGGAGGTCAGTTTCTTGCCGGTGGCCGCGTCGGTGATGGTGTGCAGCTCGCTCGGCGTCCCGTCGTGCCGGGTGCCGGTGGTGACGGTCTCCCAGGCGAGCACGGCCGCGCCGGTGCCGACCCATACCACCTTGCGCGCGCCCGCGGCCGGGGCGGAGCGCTGCGCGGTCGTGGTGACGAGGCTGATCGGGGCGCTGGACGCCCGGGTGACCCGGGCCGTCGAACCGTCGGCCGCCCGGTGGACCACCAGGTCGCCGCCTAGTACGGGGAGCCCCGCGTAGGTGCGCTGGTAGCGGGTGTGGAGGGTGCCGTCGGCGTCCTCGACGACGTCGGTGGGGACCAACTGCTCCCTGGCTCCCAGGTGCAGCGACCGCGCGGTCGCCGCGCGGTCGGCTGCCGCGGCCCTGAGCAGACCGGCCCGCCGGGTGGGGGAGAGCCTGACCTGCAGGGAACCGGGGTCGGGGAGAGCCCGGACGGTGGACCCCCTGCCCTCATCGGCGCGGGCGGTGGCCGGCGAGGTCTGGAGGGCGACGCCCAGCAGCGCGGCCATGGCCACCAGAGTGCCGGTGGCTATCGCGCTGCGGGACCGGTTGCGGGGACGTCTCACTTCTACGCTCCTTAGGGAATGCCGGTGAACGGCAGGGCAGGGCGAAGCAAGAGTCGTGTGGGGAGCGCGGGATGCCGCGCGACGACCGTCCGGAAGCGTGCCAGCCGACGGGAGTGAATGTCATGCGCGCGACCAGAAGTGGCCGGATCTCGTCCGGCGCGGGGCGCATCCCGTCCGCTATCCGGACGAAGCGCGCCCCGCGGATGCCGGCGGGCTCAGACGAGGCTGTCGCGCCAGGCCTGGTGCAGATCCGCGAAGCGGCCCGCGCCCGAGACGAGTTCGGCGGGGGTGCCGTCCTCGACGACGCGGCCCTGGTCCATCACCAGCACCCGGTCGGCGATCTCCACGGTCGACAGCCGGTGCGCGATGATCACGGCGGTCCGGCCGCGCAGCACCTCGCGCATCGCCTGCTGCACCGCGCGCTCGCCCGGCACGTCCAGAGAGGAGGTCGCCTCGTCCAGGATGAGGACCGCCGGGTCGGCGAGCAGCGCCCGCGCGAAGGCCACCAACTGGCGCTGTCCCGCCGAGATGCGGCCACCGCGCTTGCGGACGTCGGTGTCGTAGCCCTCGGGCAGCGCCGCGATGAAGTCATGGGCGCCGATGGCCCGGGCGGCGCGCTCGATCTCCTCGCGGCTCGCCTCCGGGCGGCCGATGGCGATGTTCTCGGCGACGGTGCCGGAGAACAGGAACGCCTCCTGGGTCACCATGACCACCCCGCGGCGCAGTTCCGGCAGGGCCAGGTCGCGCAGGTCCACGCCGTCCAGGGTGACGCGGCCGTCGGTCGGGTCGTAGAACCGCGCCAGCAGCTTGGCCAGCGTCGACTTCCCGGCGCCCGTGGCGCCGACCACCGCGACCGTCTGCCCGGCGGTCAGCTTCAGGTCGAAGCGGGGCAGGACCTCGCCGCCCGTGCGGTACGCGAAGCGCACCCCGTCGAAGACCACCTCGCGGCCGGGGATGTCCGCCACCGTGGCCGGCAGCGCCCGCGGCGCCTGCGGCTCGGGAACCGACGGGCGCTGGGCCAGCAGACCGGCGATCTTCTCCAGCGAGGCGGCCGCCGACTGGTAGGAGTTGAGGAACATGCCGAGCGGGTCGATCGGCGCGTACAGCCGCCGCAGGTAGAGCACGAAGGCGGCGAGCACGCCCAGCGCGAGCGAGCCGGAGGCCACGCGGTACGCGCCCCACAGCACCACCAGCGCCACCGAGGTGTTGGCGATCAGCCAGGAGCCGACGATGAAGCGGCCCATCTCCAGGATCGCGTCGCCGTTGGCCTGCCGGTGGGCGGCGTTGAGCTCGTCGAAGGCCTCGTCGTTCGCCTTCTCGCGGCGGAACGCCTGCACCGGCCGGATGCCGTTCATCGTCTCGGTGAAGCGCACGATGACGGCGGCGATCGCCGCGGACCGGCGCGTGTACACCTTGGCCGAACGGCGCCGGAAGACGCGGATGGTGAACACCAGCGGCACGGCGGTGGCGAGCGCGAACAGGCCGAGCCGCCAGTCCAGCCACAGCAGCACCGCGGAGATGTAGAGCACCGAGAGCCCGACGTTGAGCAGCTCCTGGAGGCCTTCGGTCAGCAGCTCCCGGATCGACTCCACGTCGGAGGTGGCCCGGGCGATGATCCGGCCCGAGGTGTAGCGCTCGTGGAAGTCCAGGCCGAGCGCCTGGGCGTGCCGGAAGATCCGGCCGCGCAGTTCGACCAGCACGTCCTGGCAGACCCGTCCGGCCTGCCGGATGAACGTCCGCTGCAGCAGGCCGCCGACGACGGCGCAGCCGATGTAGGCGACCGCCACCGCGATCAGCGGGCCGTGGTCGTCACGGCGCAGCGCCGGGATGGCCCGGTCGATGGCGACCGCCACGATCAGCGGACCCGCCTGGACGGCCGCCTGCTGCAGCAGCAGGAACACGGCCGCCAGCCACACGCGCCGCCGGTGCGGCGCCACCAGCTCGCGCAGCAGGGCCCGTGACGCCCCCTCGGGCGACGGCAGCCGGTCCCGGTCGAAGGGGTCGCCGTCCAGGACGTCCCGGTGCCCTTCCGGGGCCTCGTCGGCCGACTGCTCGGCTGGCTGCGACTCCGCGACGGAGGTCATCGGGTGCTGCTCCCTTCGAATTGCGGGCGGTCCGGCGCGGTGGGAGCGGCTTCGTCCTGGCCGGACATCAGGCGGCGGTAGGCCGGGGAGGAGGAGAGGAGTTCGTGGTGGGTGCCGACCGCGGTGATCCGGCCCCCGGACAGCAGCGCCACCCGGTCGGCGAGCATCACCGTGGAGGGACGGTGGGCGACCACCAGCGCGGTGGTGGTGGCCAGCACCTGGCGCAGGGCCGCCTCGACCAGGGCCTCGGTGTGCACGTCGAGGGCGGACAGTGGGTCGTCCAGCACCAGGAAGCGGGGGCGGCCGACGACCGCGCGGGCCAGTGCGAGCCGTTGCCGCTGCCCGCCGGACAGGCTCAGGCCCTGCTCGCCGACCTGGGTGTCCACGCCCTGCGGCAGCTTGTGGACGAAGTCGCACTGGGCGATCTCCAGGGCCCGCAGCAGATCCGCCTCGTCGCCGTCGGGAGCGCCCATCAGCACGTTCTCCCGGACGCTCGCGGAGAACAGCGTCGGCTCCTCGAACGCCGTCGCGACCAGGGAGCGCAGCGCGGACCGGGTGAGCAGAGCCGCGTCGGTGCCGTCGAGCGTGATGCGGCCGCCGGTCGGCTCGTACAGCCGCGGGATGAGCGAGGTCACGGTCGTCTTGCCGCTGCCGGTCGCGCCGACCAGCGCGACGGTCTCGCCGCTGCGGATGTGCAGGTCGACCCCGGTGATCAGGTCGGGGCTGCCCTCGGGGGCGTCGGGGTAGCGGAAGCGCACGCCGGCGAAGCGGATGCCGTCGGCGGGTTCCGCACCCTCGCCGTCGCCCGCGACCTTGTCCGTGTCCTCGTCCGTGCCGGCCCTGTCCGCGGTCCCGGTCTCCGGCGGCACCTCGGTGTCCAGGACCTCGAAGACGCGGTCGGCGGCGGTGGCCGCCTCGTTGCTGAAGGACAGCAGCCAGCCCAGCGACTCCACCGGCCAGCGCAGCGCGAGCGCCGTGGACAGGAAGGCGACCAGCGTGCCCGCCGACAGGTCGCCGTCGGCGACCTGCACCGCGCCGAGGACCAGGGCGGCGCCGAGCGCGACGTCCGGGAGCCCGACGATGACCATCCACAGGTCCGCCAGCAGCCGGGCCTTGCGAAGCTCGGTGCCGCGCAGCTCACGCGACTGCCGGCGGAAGGCCTCGGCCTGGCTGCGGTGCCGGCCGAAGGCCTTGATGATGCGGATGCCGAGCACCGACTCCTCGACCAGCGTGGTCAGGTCGCCGACCTGGTCCTGCGCCGTACGGGAGGCGAGCTGGTAGCGCGACTCGAAGTAGGAGCAGAGGATCACCAGCGGCACGACCGGGATCAGCAGGATCAGCCCCAGCGACCAGCGCTGCACGAACAGGATGCCGAAGCCCGCCAGGATCGTGGCGGTGTTGACCGCCAGGAAGACCGTCGGGAAGGTCAGGAACATCCGCAGGATCTGCAGGTCGTTCGTGGCGCGGGAGAGCAACTGCCCCGAGCCCCAGCGGTCGTGGAAGGAGACCGGCAGGCGCTGCAGCCTCTGGTAGAGATCGGCCCGCATCCTGGCCTCCAGCCCGGCCATCGGGCGGGCCACCAGCCAGCGCCGCACGCCGAAGAGCCCCGCCTCCAGGAGGCCGAGCAGCAGCACCAGCCCACCGCCCAGCCACACCCCGGACGGATCCCGGTCGGCGACCGGGCCGTCCACGATCCACTTCAGGACCAGCGGGATCAGCAGCGCCAGGCAGGACGCGACCACGGCCACACCGGCGGAGCCGAACAGCCGATGGCTGACCGGCCTCACATACGGCCACAGGCGCAGCAGGGAGCGCAGAGCGGGTCGGGGACGTTCGGGCGCGGGTTGGATGGTCGACTCAGGCATCGTTTCAGAGACTACGGGCGACCACCGACAACGCTCATCCGGATTTTCGGCCGAGGTCCCGCACGGCGGGCACCGCCAGCAGGGCCACGCACACCAGCAGGGTCACCGCGCCCCCGGCGAGCAGCACCGGGCGCGCCCCGAAGACGTCCGCGGCGGGCCCCGCGAGGGCCTGGCCGACGGGCAGCATGGCGACCGAGCCGGCGACCTCGTACGCGTGGATCCGGTTGAGGATCTCGCCGGGCACCTGGGTCTGGACGCTGGTGGCCCACATCACACTCCAGAACGCCCAGGCCGTCCCGGCCGCCAGCACCGCCGCCGCGACCACCGGCACCGGCAGTCCCGCGCCGACCGCCGCCGGGTAGAGCGCGAACCCGAACAGCGCGACGGCCCCGCCCCGCAGCGGCCGGGCGGGCCGCACCCGTATCGCCAGCAGCCCGCCGAGCGCGGTGCCCGCGCCCAGGGCGGAGGAGACCAGGCCGTACGCCTTCGGGCCGTGCGCGGGCAGGATCTCCCCGGCCGCCAGCGGGGTCACCGGGCCCATGACGAGGATCATGAAGGCCATCCAGATGACGATCACCGACCACATCCAGGTGCGGGCCCGGAACTCCCGCCAGCCCTCGGTCAGGTCGGCCCGGAAACTGCTGCGCCGGACGGCGTCCCGCGGCCCGCGCGCGGGCCGCCCGGGCAGCCGGAGCAGCAGCAGGCAGACGGCGCTCACCGCGTACGTGCCGGCGTGCACGGCGAACACCCCGCCGGCGGAGGCGAAGGCCACCAGCACGCCGGCGAGAGCCGGGCCGGCCAGCGCCATCAGCGACTCGGCGGTGCGCACCACCCCGTTGGCCTCCTGGACGTCCCGTGCGACCTGGGGGACCGTACTGGCCACCCCCGGCTGGAACATGGCGCCCGCCACCCCGTTGACGGCGCCGATCAGGCAGATCTGCCACAGCACGACGTGCCCCGAGAAGAAGAGCCAGGCGGCCAGTGACTGTGTGCCGACGCGCGCCAGGTCCGCGCCGATCATGAGGCCGCGGGCGCTGAACCGGTCGGCGAACACCCCGCCGAACACGACCAGTCCCGCGAAGCAGGCGGTGAACGAGGCCATGGCGTAGCCGATGTCGCCCGCGCCGTAGCCGTGCTGCAGCAGCCCGGCCGAGAGGGCGACGGGCAGCATCGAGTCGCCGAGCATCGCGACGCTGCGGGCCGTGAAGTACAGGGTGAACCCCCGCGACCACAGGCGGTCCCGGGGGTCGGCTGCCGCGGTGCGGCCGGATGCGCACGGCGGGGAGGGCGGAGGCGCGGAGGTCACGGACGACCAGTGTGGACTGGACCAATTGGTCGAGTCCACACCTTTGCCGTGACGTCTCGCCCCTCAGACGGCGCGCAGCAGCAGCACGGTCCGCCCCGGCACGGTCAGCGCCCGCCCGCCCCGGTGCCGGGTGCCCGGCGGCTCCGCCTGGTCCTCGCGCGAGGTGTCGAGCAGCAGCTCGTACTCCCGCGCCCACGGCCCGCCCGGCAGGGTGAAACGCACCGGGCGGTGCGCCGCGTGGAAGACCGCGAGGAAGCTGTCGTCGGTGACCGGCAGGCCGCGCGCGTCGCGGTGCGGGATGTCGGCTCCGGACAGGTACATGCCGAGCGTGGACGTGGGGCCGTACCAGTCGGCGTCGGTCATCTCCCGTCCCTGCGCGGTGAACCAGGCCAGGTCCCGCAGGCCCTCGGCGGACTGCGGCCGGCCGGAGAAGAAGGCCCGGCGGCGCAGCACGGGATGGGCGCGGCGCAGCGCGATCAGCCGGGCGGTCAGCTCGTGCAGAGAGGCCCAGCCCGGCTCCTTCAGCAGCGACCAGTCCAGCCAGCTGATCCCGTTGTCCTGGCAGTACGCGTTGTTGTTGCCGCCCTGGGTGCGGCCCGCCTCGTCACCGGCGACCAGCATCGGCACCCCGGTGGACAGCAGCAGCGTGGAGAGCATGTTGCGCAGCTGGCGGCGGCGCAGCTCGCCCACGGCCGGGTCGTCGGTCTCGCCCTCGTGCCCGCAGTTCCAGGCCCGGTTGTCGTTGGTGCCGTCGCGGTTGTCCTCGCCGTTGGCCTCGTTGTGCTTGCGCTCGTAGCTGACCAGGTCGCGCAAGGTGAAGCCGTCGTGCGCGGTGATGAAATTGACCGAGGCGTACGGTCGGCGCCCGCCCCACGCGTACAGGTCGCTGGAGCCGGAGAGCCGATAGCCCAGGTCGCGCACGTCGTGGTGGGTACCGCGCCAGAAGTCCCGGACGGTGTCGCGGTAGCGGTCGTTCCACTCCGTCCACAGCGGCGGGAAGGCGCCGACCTGGTAGCCGCCGGAGCCCACGTCCCACGGCTCGGCGATCAGCTTGACCCGGCGCAGCACCGGGTCCTGGGCGATGACGGCCAGAAAGGGGGAGAGCATGTCGACGTCGTGCATCGACCGGGCGAGCGCGGCGGCGAGGTCGAAGCGGAAGCCGTCGACGCCCATCTCGGTGACCCAGTAGCGCAGCGAGTCGGTGATCAGCCGCAGCACCTGGGGCTGCACGACGTGGAGGGTGTTGCCGCAGCCGGTGTAGTCGGCGTAGCGGCGGGCGTCGCCCTGCAGCCGGTAGTAGCCGCGGTTGTCGATGCCGCGCAGCGAGAGGGTGGGCCCGAACTCGCTGCCCTCGGCGGTGTGGTTGTAGACGACGTCGAGGATCACCTCCAGCCCCGCGTCGTGCAGGGCGCGCACCATCCGCTTGAACTCGCCCACCTGCTGCCCGCGGGTGCCGGTGGCGGCGTACGCGGCGTGCGGGGCGAAGTAGCCGATCGAGTTGTAGCCCCAGTAGTTGCGCAGGCCCCGGCGGAGCAGATGGTCCTCGTGGGCGAACTGGTGCACCGGCAGCAGTTCCACCGCCGTCACGCCCAGGCCCGTGAGGTACTCGATCGCCGCCGGGTGGGCGAGTCCCGCGTAGGTGCCGCGCAGCTCGGGCGGGATGCCGGGGTGCCGCCGGGTGAAGCCGCGGACGTGCAGCTCGTAGATGACGGAGTCGGCCCACGGCGTCTTGGGGCGCCTGTCGTCCGTCCAGGGGTCGTCGTCGTCCACCACGACGCCCTTGGGGACGTACGGGGCCGAGTCGCGGTTGTCGCGCACGGTGTCGGCGACCTCGTGCTCCGGCCAGTCCCGGACGTGCCCGTACACCTCGGGGGGCAGCGTGAAGTCGCCGTCGACCGCCCGCGCGTACGGGTCCAGCAGGAGCTTGGCCGGATTCCACCGGGCTCCGGTCCACGGGTCCCAGCGGCCGCCGACCCGGTAGCCGTACCGGTGGCCGGGCAGCACCCCGGGCACGAAGCCGTGCCAGATCTCATGGGTCAGCTCGGTCAGCGGGATCCGGGTCTCGGCGCCCTCGTCGTCGAAGAGGCACAGCTCCACCGACTCGGCGCCGCCCGCCCACAGGGCGAAGTTGGTGCCCGGGCGCCCGTCCGGGCCCGCGTGGAAGCGGGCCCCCAGCGGCTGCGGGCTGCCCGGCCAGACCACGGCGTGCCCGGCCCCGCCGGGACCGGGCACGGCCGGCGCGGCCTCCGGGCGCGGCAGCGGCACGGCCACGGGGGCGGTCCGGTGGCCGTTGCTGCGCAGCTTTCCGGCCCCGTCGACCGTTTCGTCCTCGCGCGTCTCGGACACGTGCTCGCCTCCTGCGGCTCGGGGGACGCCGGACCCGGCCGGCGCCGGCCGTACCCGTTCGCGGCGCGGTGTCCCTCCCGCGCGCGTCGCGCCCTCCAGCTTTACCTTCCCGTTCACCCTGCGGCGTCACACGCGTGATCGATCGGACGCCTCGGACACGTTTCCCCGGGGCCGCCCGGTCGTTGACCGAACGTGACGACTGCGGTGCGGCGCGCTCTGCGCGCGGGGGCGGGGCTTGCCGCCGCCATGTGGCTGGCCGGGATGCTGACGGCGTGCGGGCTCGGGTTCGGTCCTGAGGACAGCGGTGCGGTGACCGACGACACCCCGAAGGTGTCCGAGGCGCGGATCAGGATCACGCCGGGGGACGGCGCCCACGACGTCGAGGCCGACGCCCCGCTGACGGTCGAGGCGGAGGACGGCCGGCTCACCTCCGTGCAGGTCGAGGACGGTGACGGGGACGCGGTCGACGGCGTGTTCAGCGCCGACCGCTCCAGCTGGCACGCGCGCGCCAGGCTGGCGCTGTCCGCGAAGTACACCGTGGACGCCGTCGCCGAGGACGAGGCGGGCCGGCGCGCCGCCAAGCACGCGGTCTTCACCACCCTCGTCCCCAAGAACACCCTCATCGGCTACTTCACCCCCGAGGACGGCCAGACCGTCGGCACCGGCATGATCGTCTCGCTGGACTTCAACCGGCCGGTCGCCGACCGCGCCGCCGTCGAACGCGCCGTCCGCGTCACCTCGTCGCCCGCCGTGGAGGTCGCCCCGCACTGGTTCGGCGACCGGCGCCTGGACTTCCGCCCGCGGATGCGCTGGCGCCCCGGCACGAAGGTGACGCTCTCCCTGCGGCTGCGCGACATCGAGACCGCCCCCGGGGTGTACGGGGTGCAGTCCAAGGACGTCCGCTTCGACATCGGCCGGGACCAGACCAGCACCGTCGACGCCGCCTCCCACACCCTGACGGTGCGCCGCGGCGGTCAGGTGACGCGTGTCCTGGCGATCTCTGCGGGCGCCCCCTCCAACCCGACGTACAACGGCGCGATGGTCATCTCCGAGAAGCTCCGGCTGACCCGGATGAACGGGGACACGGTCGGGTTCGGTGGCGAGTACGACATTCCCGACGTCCCGCACGCCATGCGGCTCACCCGCTCCGGGACCTTCGTGCACGGCAGTTACTGGGCCGCGCCCGGCACCTTCGGCGCGGCCAACACCAGCCACGGCTGCGTCGGCCTGTACGACGTGAAGGGCGGCGGGCTCGGCACCCCGGCGGGCTGGTTCTTCGACCACTCGCTCGTCGGCGACATGATCACCGTCGTCAACTCCCACGACCGCACGGTCGCCCCGGACAACGGCCTGGGCGGCTGGAACATGACCTGGGAACAGTGGGTGGCCGGCGGCTGAGGCCGGGGCCGGCGACTGGGACGGAACGGTGACAATACCGGGATCCTCAACGCTGTCTTCGTGTGGTTACCTAAGCGCAAGGTGAGGGGGACTCACACGGGCCACGGGCCTCTGGCCGGGTTTGGGGAGACGAGAGTTGAAGGCGATACAGGGAGCGCCGGGCGCGAGGCGGACCACCTTGGCCCTGGCGGTGGGAGCGATGCTGCTCCTTGTCAGCGCGTGCGGGGGCAGCGCCAGCGGTGACAGCAAGGACGGGGGCAAGGCCAGGCCGGGCGCCTCGGCCTCGCAGGGCGGCGGCAAGGGCGACACGACCGAGTCGCAGGCCGTCGTCACCATCGCGCCCGAGGACGGCGCCGACGAGGTGTCCACCACGGGGGACCTGAAGGTCACCGCCGGCAAGGGCAAGCTGACCTCCGTCGTCGTGAAGAACGACAAGGGCGACGCCGTCGAGGGCAAGATATCCGCCGACGGCGCCAGCTGGGAGCCGACCGAGACGCTCGGCACCGCCACCAAGTACTCGGTGGACGCGATAGCCAAGGACAGCGCGGGCCGTGAGTCCGCCAAGCACGCGAGCTTCACCACGGTCACCCCGAAGGACACCTTCATCGGCTTCTTCACCCCCGAGGACGGCCAGACGGTCGGCGTCGGCATGGAGGTCTCCCTCAAGTTCAACCGCGCGATCGCCGACAAGAAGGCCGTCCAGAACGCGATCAAGGTGACCGCCAACCCGTCGGTTCCCGTCGTCGGCCACTGGTACGGCGACCAGCGCATCGACTTCCGTCCCGAGAAGTACTGGGCCAAGGGCACCAAGATCACCCTCTCCCTGCGGCTCAACGGCGTCCAGGGCGCGCACGGCGTCTACGGCACCCAGTCCAAGGACGTGCACTACACCGTCGGCCGCAGCCAGGTCAGCATCGTCGACGCCGCCAAGCACACGATGAAGGTCTACCGCGACGGCAAGCTGCTGCGGACGATCCCGATCACCTCCGGCGGTCCCGGCACGACCACGTACAACGGCAAGATGGTCATCACCGAGCGGTACAAGGTGACCCGCATGAACGGCGACACCGTGGGCTTCGGCGGCGAGTACGACATCAAGGACGTGCCGAACGCCCAGCGCCTGACCACCTCGGGCACCTTCGTCCACGGCAACTACTGGGCCAGCCCGGGGACCTTCGGCAACGCCAACGTCAGCCACGGCTGCGTGGGTCTGCGGGACGTGCGCGGCGGCAACGGCGACACCCCGTCGTCCTGGTTCTACAACAACTCGATGATCGGTGACGTCGTGGAGGTCAAGAACTCCCACGACAAGACCGTGCAGTGGTGGAACGGGCTCAACGGCTGGAACCTGCCGTGGAGCCAGTGGACCCCCGCCTCCTGACGCGACGGCGCCCCGTGAGGCACGTCGCAGCGTAAACGGGCGTTCACGGATACCCTCGTCGGCCATGACAGTTAATCTCGAGGTCGACGAGGGTGTCGGCACCATCCGCCTGGACCGCCCCCCGATGAACGCCCTGGACATCGCGACCCAGGACCGGCTCCGCGAGCTGGCGGAGGAGGCGTCCCGGCGCGAGGACGTACGGGCCGTCGTCATCTGGGGCGGCGAGAAGGTGTTCGCGGCGGGCGCGGACATCAAGGAAATGCAGGTCATGGATTACGAGGCCATGGCCGTGCGAGCCCGCGCACTGCAGGACTCCTTCACGGCGGTCGCCCGGATCCCCAAGCCGGTGGTGGCCGCCGTGACCGGTTACGCCCTCGGCGGCGGCTGCGAACTCGCGCTCTGCGCCGACATCCGGATCGCCGCGGAGGACGCCAAGCTCGGCCAGCCCGAGATCCTGCTCGGCCTCATCCCGGGCGCCGGCGGCACGCAGCGGCTGTCGCGGCTGGTGGGCCCCGCGAAGGCGAAGGACCTCATCTTCACCGGCCGCATGGTCAAGGCCGACGAGGCGCTCACCATCGGCCTGGTGGACAAGGTGGTCCCGGCCGAGCAGGTGTACGCCGAGGCCCGCGCCTGGGCCGAGCGGCTGGCCCGCGGGCCGGCGCTGGCGCTGCGCGCCGCCAAGGAGGCCGTGGACGCGGGGCTGGAGACCGATCTGGAGACCGGCCTCACCATCGAACGCAATCTGTTCGCGGGGCTGTTCGCGACCGAGGACCGTACGACGGGCATGCGCAGCTTCGTCGAGGAGGGCCCGGGCAAGGCGAAGTTCCGCTAGGACCAACCCGGTTGAGTGACAGCGGGCACCGGCCGGGTCGCCTTAAGCCAACCTTAAGAGGGCCTTAAGGCGACCTGAGCCGGATCCGCCGCCGAGTCGCCGGCCGCGCCTCGTTCGCGCAGGTGAGGATGGCCGTGTGAGATCCATCATTGCCCTTGACATATGCCAGTACGGCAACTCGGAATGACCCGTTCCGCCCGGCCAATTCCCCCGATCCGCCCCGAACTGCCGTTGCGTGCGGCCATCATGAGAGCATGGCGGGGCAGCAGGGAGCATCTGAGCAGCCGCAGCGGGTAACGATCCCGGCTGCGGGGTGGCCGCCCACGGCGGTCGACGACCTGGCGGCGACATCCCTCGATCTGGTGGGGAATCCCTCCGTGGACGAGGTGCGGCTCTCCTCGCGTCCGGAGTCCGCCGCCACGGCCCGCCGGCTCAGCCGCTCGGTGCTCCGGCTCTGGGGGCTGCCCCAGTTCAACGACGTCGTCGAACTACTCGTCTCCGAACTCGTCGGCAATGCCGTGCGTCACACCGGGGCCCGTACCTTCGGCCTGCGCATGCTGCGCCGCCGCGGCTGGATCCGGGTGGAGGTGCGCGATCCGTCCAGAGCGCTGCCGTGCCTGATGCCGGTGCGCGAGATGGACGTGAGCGGGCGGGGGCTCTTCCTGGTCGACAGGCTCGCCGACCGCTGGGGCGTGGATCTGCTGCCGCGGGGCAAGACGACCTGGTTCGAAATGCGGGTCATGGACCGCTGAACGCAGAATGAACAGCAAACCTGCGTTTGCAAGGTCAGTGTCCCACCTCACTCCCACATCGTGAGGTTTCGACTGCGATGTCTCGTATAGTTGTGAGCAACGGCCCCCATTGACCCGGGCTCGGTCGTTCCATGGCGTCGTGGATCACACCCCCTGGTTCCACGACGAATCGAGAGGCCCCGGCAGCGTCCCACAACGATGCGCAGGGGCCTCTTTCGTCTTCCGGCGGGACACGCCGACAAACGGGTGACCTACCGGCGGCCCGGCGATGCCGGGGCGATCGTGAGCATATGATCACACTTCGCACACTGCGCCGGCTCTGCGCCGCCGTTCTTCCGCTGGGGGTGCTCGCACTCCCCGTCTGCACGGCCGCCGCGGCCGTCGCCCCGGGCCTTCCAGGTGAACCGGCCGTTCCCGAATGGTGCCCCGTCGTCCCCGACCGGCTCTACGCCGCCGCGGACACCAGTGTCGACCTCGACCGGATCAGGCCGGACGAGCCGACCTGGCGCACCAACTGCGACGCCCTCTTCCGCGGCGACGACCGGCCGCCCGAGACCGTCTTCAAGGACGGCCTCCGCCCCGAGGACGTGACCGACGGCGAGTACGACCTGCAGGCCTACGCGCGCCGGGAGCAGCCCTCGCCGTTCGTGGCCACCACCTATGACCGCGGGAGCCTGGGGCAGCAGGCCGTCGCCTACCACTACTACATCGACGCACCCGGTGGAATCGAGCTCAACGAGACCCTCGGCACCCGCGAGCTGCGGTCGGCCCGCACCGGTGTGGTCTTCCCCGGCGGCATCGCCCGGCAGTTCGTCGTGAAGGCCTGTCCCGTGGACAAGGCCACCAAGGCCGAGCTCACGGCCCGGTGTGTGGCCAACCCCTCGTACTCCCCGTGGCGCGGCTGGCCCGCCCCCGACTGGACGGGGGTGAAGGAGCCGGCCGCGCCCTCGGCCGTGCCCGCGGCGCCGTCCGTGCCCGCGGCGCCGCAGAAGCCGGCGCAGCCCGCCGCGCCGCAGGAGCCGGCACGGCCCGCGCCTGCCGCGCCGCAGAAGCCGGCACAGCCTGTCGCGCCGCCCGTGAAGCCCGCGCCCGCGGCGCCGTCGGCGCCCTCCGCCGTCCCGACGGGCGGCTCCCGCGTCTCCGAGGAGGGCGGGGGCGGCCCGGTCGGCTGAGGGGGCGGTGTCCGTCCCGTCCGACGCGCGGTGCGGTGGTCAGCCCCGGCCGGTCACCGCACCGAGGACCGAGGCGGACTTGCCGGACCAGTCGGAGGTGATGATGCTCGCGTGGGCCCGGGCGAGCAGGGCCAGCCGGTCCAGGGCCTCCTGGTCGGTGGGGGAGGTGGCGGAGATCGCGGGGGAGACGCCTGCCGCGCCCGTCGTGATCAGCAGATAGTGGCGGTCGTCGTACCAGGCGGTGTCCCAGCCGTTGTTCACGTAGGCGGCGGCGTCGCCGTCGAAGGCCACGAACCACGGCCGGATGCCGCTGTCGTACCGGGGCGTCCGCGGGTCCCCGGCGGCCGCGCCCAGGACGGCGGGGAACATCTGCGCCTGGGCGATGGCGCCGGCGGCCTTCAGGTCGCGCAGGTGGTCGCCGTACTCCTCGTCGGTCCAGTAGGAGTCGAAGGGGTTGGACTGCTCGAAGGTGCCCGGGATCAGCTCGAAGAGCACCTTGCCGGCCAGCGCCTCGCGGCTGGGCCAGGCGTCGGCCCGGGCGGCGTCGTCGAGGGTGGCGTAGGTGCCGCCGAGCAGGTCCGCGGGCCGGTAGACGATGCTGCCGAGCCTGGCCGAGATCAGGGCGTCGAACTCGTCGGGACCGAGGCCGCCCTTGTTGTTGAAGCCGTTCTTCATCTCGATCTTGAAGACGATCGGCCGGTGGTCCGGGTGCAGTTGGTGCCAGGCCCGGATGTTGTCCAGGCAACCGCCCAGATCCTGGTTGCGCTTCTTGCTGCGGAGCTCGGACGGCTCGTCGGCCGCCTCGCAGTTGTTGTCGTTGCCGAGCGGGTTGCTGTGGCTGACCCGCCAGCGCTTGGTGAGGCTGTCGTTCCAGATGTCGATTTCCAGCAACGACGCCCCCGAGTCGAGGGCGTCGGCGAAGTACGTGTACTTGCTCTTGTCGTAGGCGTTGTGCACGCCGATCGCCGTGGTGCCCGAAAGCTTCGGCGTCGCCGCGCCGGCCCCGACAGGACCGGCGGCCACCAGCGCTCCCGCGAGCGTGGTGGCCGCCAGTAATCCGTTCAGCCGTCTCCCCATGCCGTCTCCTCGGTCGCTTGCGCAACAAGTCGACGGCAGCGTACGGAGGTTGGCCTACCCGTGGGTAGCCCCTTGCCGAACCCCCGGGGCCGGGGGCGCGACTTTCAACCGAGCCGCAGCACCGAGGTGAGCACGCCGCTCAGCGTCTGCTCGGGATCCGGGACGGCGTCCCGGCTCCGCCATGCGACGAACCCGTCCGGGCGGACCAGAATCGCGCCCCGCGGCGACATCCCGTGCAGCGCCGCCCAGTCGGTGTCCCCCTCGGGGGTCAGCTCGGCCCGCGCCGAGTCGCCCAGCCGGTACGCCTCCACCGGCACCCCGAGGCGCTCCGCGACCGCGCCGGCCGCCTCGTGCCAGGCGGCGCCCTCCGGCCCGTCACCGGTGAGCAGCACCATGGAGCGCTCGTACAGGTCCAGCGTGGATCGGCGCTTCCCGTCCCGGGAGGTCACCCACACGTGCGGGGAGCGGCCACCGGGTTCGGCGACCGGGCGGAAGTCCTCCGGTACCACCGGGCGGCCGGGGTCGCCGCCCAGGAAGGCGCCCTCGGGGTAGCGGTAGCCGAGCGCGACCACCAGGACCCCCTTCTGGGGGCCGCCGCCGGCCGGCGGCGCGTAGCCGGGGTGGGCGTGCTCGGCGGAACGGGCGGAGGCCCGCTCGCTGGTGGCCACGGCGACCGGGCGGCGCTCGGCCTCGTACGTCTCCAGCAGCTCAGGCCCGGCCCAGCCGCCGGTCACCGCGGCGAGCTTCCACGCCAGGTTGTGGGCGTCCTGGATGCCGGTGTTGGAGCCGAAGGCGCCGGTGGGGGACATCTCGTGGCACGAGTCGCCGGCCAGCAGCACCCGCCCGCGCCCGTAGGAGTCCGCGACCCGCTCCGCCGCCCGCCAGGGGGCCCGGCCGGTGATCTCGACCTCCAGGTCCGGCACGCCCACCGCGGTGCGGATGTGCGCGGCCAGGCGCTGGTCCGTGAAGTCCTCCGGCGTCTCGCCCCGCTCCGGGTGCCAGGGCGCGTGGAAGACCCAGTTCTCCTGGTTGTCGACGGGCAGCAGTACCCCGTCGGCGTCCGGGTTGGTCAGGTAGCACGCGATGAAGTAGCGGTCGCCGACCGCGTCCGCGAGCCGCTTGGCGCGGAAGGTCGCGCTGATGTTGGCGAAGAGGTCGCCGCGGCCGGTGTGCCCGATGCCCAGGGCGTCGCGCACCGGACTGCGCGGGCCGTCGGCGGCGAGCAGGTAGTCGGTCCTGATCGTGCTGCGCTCGCCGGTCTCCCGGTCCATCAGCTCGCAGGTGACACCGTCGTCGTCCTGGGCGAACGACACCAGCTCGGTGCTGAAGCGCAGGTCGCCGCCCATCTTGCGGGCGTAGTCAAGGAGCACCGGCTCCAGGTCGTTCTGGCTGCACAGGCACCAGCCGCTGGGGCTGATGCCGGACAGCCGGCCGCCCGGGTCGATCTCCCGGAACAGCCACTCGGCGTTGTCCGAGGTCAGCGACTCGGCCTGCAGGATGCCGTGGTTGTCGGCGAGTACGGAGGCGGCCTGCCGGATCAACGGCTCGGCCCCCGCCGTACGGAACAGCTCCATGGTCCGCAGGTTGTTGCCGCGGCCACGGGGGTGGATGGAGGTACCCGGGTGCTTCTCGACGAGGACGTGCCGGACGCCGAGCCGGCCCAGGAAGACTGAGCTGGAGAGCCCGACGAGGGAGCCCCCCACGATGAGGACCGGGACCCGGTCTTCGGCCTGTGGAGTCATAGCTCCCTTGATGCCCGATTGGTGGGGTTATTTTCGCCCGTCACCCAATTGGATCACATATCTCGCACCGGTTGGGCCACCACAGCACGATCGTTGGACGACGGACCTCGGGGGTTGCTCGCTCTCGGAAGAGGTGGAATATGCCGGCCCAGGCCGAAAAGGTCTCGCAGTCCGCGCTCGATGGCAATCGCCTGCGCGTCGTCCTCATGCTTGATGTCGAGGACGGTGCCGAGCAGCGGTTTCTTGACGCGTATGACCAAATGTGCCGCCACGTCGCTGCCGTGCCAGGGCACGTCAGCGACCAGCTTTGCCAGTCCATCGAAAATCCCTCGCAATGGCTGATCACCAGTGAGTGGGAGAGTGCGCTGCACTTCCTCGCCTGGGTGGACAGCCCGACACATCTGGAGATGGTGCAGCCGATGCACGGCTGCGTGAAGGACACCCGCTCGCTCCGCTTCGGGGTGCTGCGGGAGACCCGTACCTCCTTCGAGTCCGGTCGCATGCAGACCGTGCCGAGGGTCGGCGACGGGGTCATCCGCCATGCCATCACGTTCACCGTGAAGCCCGGCAGCGAGCAGAAGGTGGCCGACATCCTGGCCGGCTACAGCTCGCCGCAGGCCGTGGCCGACGAGACCACGCGGCTGCGCCGCACCTCGCTGTTCATGCACGGCAACCGCGTCGTGCGCGCCGTGGAGGTGGAGGGGGACCTGGCCAGGGCGCTGCGCCATGTCGCCCGCCAGCCCGAGGTGCGGGCGGTCGAGGAAGCCATCAACCCCTACCTGGAGGTGGACCGGGACCTCAACGACCCGGGTTCGGCACGGGAGTTCTTCGCCCGCGCCGCGCTCCCGGCCGTGCACCACGTGGCCAGGGGCAACGACCGGCCGGACGCCCTGAGCCGCCACGCCCTGATCTACCCGGCCAAGGCGGGCTCCGGCCAGGCCGTCGCCAAGATGCTGGCCCAGCAGGACGAGGAGGCCGTGGACGTCCCCAAGGGGCCGCTCGCGCGCAGCACCGTCTACCTGCGCGAGAGCGAGGACATCGTGGTGCGCCTGGTCGACCTGCGGGTCCCGGTCGAGGAGGCCCCACTCGTCGCCGTGGGCGCCGCCGGCAAGCACAAGGCAGGCGTCCTCGCCCGGCTGCTCGACCTCGGCCCCGACTGGGACCTCGCGGACGAGCAGGGCCTCAAGCGGTTCCTCGTCGAACACGACATGCGCATGGTCACCGACCGCAGCGCGGCCACGTCCTGACGTCCTGACCCGTCCGAGCCATCTGCAGCCGGCAGGTTGCGGCCGGCCCAGGGGTGCGCCCCGGGGCCGGCCCCGCCGGAGGAGGCAAGCATGGAAGATCTTCTGACCAACGACCGGAACGTCCCGTTCACACCGACGATCGTGAACCTGGGCGACACCCCGCCCAACCGCCGCCGCGGCGGCGACCTGCGGGCGATGCTCACCCCGACCGCGGTCGGCGCCACCAGCGGCTTCATGGGCGTGGCGCTCGTGGAGCCCGGTGACCGGATCGGCGAGCACTACCACCCGTACTCGGAGGAGTTCGTGTACGTGGTGTGCGGTGCCCTCGAGGTGGACCTCAACGGGGAGCCCTACGCGCTCCGCCCGGAGCAGGGCCTGATGATCCCGGCCTACGTCCGCCACCGCTTCCGCAACGTGGGGGACACCGAGGCCCGGCTGGTCTTCCACCTCGGGCCGCTCGCTCCGCGCCCGGAGCTCGGCCACGTCGACACCGAGGTCACCGAGCCGACGCAGGACGCGGCGTCATGACCCGCCGGGTGGCGGTCACCGGGGCCGGTGTCGTCGCCCCCGGCGGTGTCGGGGTCCCCGCGTTCTGGGAACTGCTCACCGCCGGCCGGACGGCGACCCGCGGGATCACGCTCTTCGACCCGACGGGCTTCCGGTCCCGCATCGCCGCGGAGGTCGACTTCGACGCGGCGGCCTGCGGGCTGAGCCCGCGGGACGTGGATCGCGCCGACCGGTACGTCCAGTTCGCGCTCGTCGCGACCGCCGAGGCGGTCCGCGACGCCGGACTGGAGCTGGACGACGAGGACCCATGGCGGGTCGGGGTCTCCCTCGGCACCGCCGTCGGAGGCACCACCCGGCTGGAACACGACTACATACGCGTCAGCGAGCACGGCGCCCGCTGGGACGTCGACCACACCAAGGCGGGGCCGCATCTGCACCGGGCGTTCGCGCCCAGCGCGCTCGCCTCGGAGATTGCGGAACGGCACGGCGCCCGCGGCCCGGTGCAGACCGTCTCCACGGGCTGCACCTCCGGCCTCGACGCCGTGGGCTACGCGTTCCAGACCATCGAGGAGGGCCGCGCCGACATCGTCATCGCCGGTGCGTCCGACTCCCCGATCTCCCCGATCACGGTGGCCTGCTTCGACGCCATCAAGGCCACCTCCCCCAACAACGACGACCCTGCCCACGCCTCCCGGCCCTTCGACGCCCGCCGCGACGGGTTCGTCATGGGCGAGGGCGGCGCCGTGCTGATCCTGGAGGAACTGGAGCACGCCAGGGCCCGCGGCGCACGGATCTACTGCGAGATCGGTGGCTACGCCACTTATGGAAACGCCTACCACATGACCGGGCTCACCACTGACGGACTGGAGATGTCCGAGGCCATCGACCAGGCACTGGACCACGCCAGGCTCGACCCGTCCGCCGTCGACTACGTCAACGCGCACGGCTCGGGCACCAAGCAGAACGACCGCCACGAGACGGCGGCGGTCAAGCGCTCGCTGGGCGCGCACGCCTACTCCACGCCCATGAGCTCCATCAAGTCCATGGTCGGCCACTCCCTGGGGGCGATCGGCGCCATCGAACTGGCCGCCTGCACCCTGGCCCTCGCCCACGGCGTGGTGCCGCCGACCGCCAACTACGAGACCCCGGACCCGGAGTGCGACCTGGACTACGTCCCGCGCACCGCCCGCGAGCTGAAGCTGCGCACCGTGCTGTCCGTCGGCAGCGGATTCGGCGGCTTCCAGTCCGCGGTGGTCCTCAACCGCCCGGAGGGGAGCCAGCGATGAACACGCAAGCGGTGGTCACCGGCATCGGCGTCGTGGCCCCGAACGGCATCGGCGCCGACGCCTTCTGGAAGGCGACCAGGGAAGGTGTCGCCGTCCTCGACGCTGTCACCCGCGAGGGCTGCCGGGACCTGCCGCTGCGCGTCGCGGGCGAGGTCCGCGGCTTCGACGTGTCGGCGGTCGTCGAGGGCCGGTACACCGTGCAGACCGACCGGTTCACCCACTTCGCGATGGCGGCCGCGGACCAGGCTCTCGCCGACTCGGGCCTGCGCTCCGACGAGGAGGCCCCCTTCGACATCGGAGTGGTGACCGCGGCCGGCTCCGGCGGCGGTGAGTTCGGCCAGCGCGAACTGCAGCACCTGTGGGGCAAGGGACCGAGCTTCGTCGGCCCGTACCAGTCCATCGCGTGGTTCTACGCCGCCAGCACCGGCCAGATCTCCATCCGCGGCGGCTTCAAGGGCCCCTGCGGTGTGGTGGCCAGCGACGAGGCCGGCGGTCTGGACGCCATCGCCCACGCCTGCCGCAACATCACCCGCGGCAACGGAACCCGGGCCGTCGTCGTCGGTGCCGCCGAGGCACCGCTGGCGCCGTACTCGGGTGTCTGCCAGCTCGGGTACGAGGAACTCAGCCTGGAGGAGGAACCTGACCGGGCGTATCTGCCCTTCACTCGGCGGGCCTGCGGTTTCGCCCCCGCGGAGGGCGGCGCGATGCTCGTGGTCGAGGACCCCGAGCACGCCGCCGGCCGCGGGGCCGAGGTAAGGGCCGTCATCGCGGGGCACGGCGCCACCTTCACCGGGGCCTCGCGCTGGGCGGAGTCCCGCGAGGGGCTGGCCCGTGCCATTCGCGGGGCCCTCGCGGAGGCCGATTGCTCACCGGGGGACGTCGACGTCGTCTTCGCCGACGCGCTCGGCACGCCGGAGGCCGACCGCGCGGAGGCTCTGGCCCTGGCCGACGTGTTCGGCAAGCGCGCCCCGAAGATCCCCGTGACCGCTCCCAAGACCGGCATCGGACGCGCCTACTGCGGCGCGCCGATGCTCGATGTGGCCGCCGCCGTGTTCGCCCTGCGGCACGGAGTCGTGCCTCCCACCCCCAACATCACCGACACCTGCCACGACCTCGACCTGGTGACCGGCCGGCCCCGGCCGGCGGATCTGCGGACCGCGCTGGTGCTCAGCCGCGGCCTCATGGGATCCAACTCGGCCCTGGTCGTCCGGGCGTAGCGCAGGAGCAGTGTAAGGAGAGCTCTTCCATGAACAAGGAACTGACCTACGGCGAACTCGCCGCCCTGATGAAGTCCAGTGCCGGCATCACCGTCGACCCGGCCGCCCTGACCGGCCACCCGGAGACCCCGTTCGCCGAGTACGGCCTGGACTCGCTCGGCCTGCTCGGCATCGTCGGCGCCCTGGAGAACGACCGCGGCATCCCGATCGCCGGCGACGCCGACTCGTGCAAGACGCCCGGCGCCTTCCTGAACGTCGTCAACAACTCACTCACAGCAGGAGTCTGACCATGCCCGGCCACACCGAGAACGAGATCACCATCCCCGCCCCCCTGGACGTCGTCTGGGACATCACCAACGACCTGGAGGGCTGGCCGGACCTGTTCAGCGAGTACGCCTCCGTGGAGATCGTGGAGCGCGAGGGCGACCGGGTCGTCTTCCGGCTCACCATGCACCCCGACGAGCACGGTCAGGTCTGGAGCTGGGTCTCCGAGCGGATCGCCGACCGGGCCACCCGCACGGTGCGCGCCCACCGGGTCGAGACCGGCCCGTTCCAGTACATGGACATCCACTGGGAGTACGAGGAGACCCCCGGCGGTACGCGGATGCGCTGGACCCAGGACTTCGCGATGAAGCCCGGCGCCCCCCTCGACGACGAGGCGATGACCGCCCGGATCAACGACAACTCCAAGATCCAGCTGGAGCTGATCCGCGAGCGCATCGTGCAGCGGCACCGGGACGGCGGGGCATGAAGACCTACCGCAGCCTGATCGTGGCCAGGATGAAGCCCGGCGTCGAGGAGCAGGTGGCGCAGGTCTTCGCCGAGTCCGACCGGGGCGAACTGCCCGGTCTGATCGGGGTCACCGGACGCAGCCTGTTCCAGTTCGGCGACGTGTACCTGCACCTCGTCGAGGCCGACCGGCCGCCCGGCCCCGAGGTCGCCAAGTACAAGGACCACCCGGCCTTCCGGGACATCAGCGACCAGCTGTCGTCCTTCGTCATGGCGTACGACCCCGAGACCTGGCGGGAGCCCAGGGACGCCATGGCCCGGGAGTTCTACCGCTGGGAGCGGAGTGGCTGACATGGCCCCCGCCGAGCCGGAGTGGGTGCGCTGCGAGCGCTGTGCCGCCCTCGTCTACGGCAAGCGCTACGCCCGCGCGCTGCGCGTCTGCCCCGAGTGCGGAGCGCACGGCCGGCTCACGGCCCGGCAGCGGCTCGACCAGTTGCTGGACCCCGGCTCCCAGAAGCCGCTCGCCGCGGAGCGCGGCGAGCGGCCCGCGGAGCACGACCCGCTGGACTTCACCGACACCCGTCCGTACGCCGAGCGGCTGCGCGAGGCCCGCGCGGAGACCGGGCTGGACGAGGCCGTCGTCTGCGTGCGCGGCACCGTCGAACAGCACCCGGTCGTCGTCGCGGCGATGGACTTCCGCTTCCTCGGCGGCAGCCTCGGGCTGGGCGTGGGCTCGTACATCACCCGGGCCGCCCGGGCCAGTCTGCGACGGCGCGTCCCCCTGCTGCTCGTGACCGCCTCCGGCGGCGCCCGCATGCAGGAGGGCGCACTGTCGCTGATGCAGATGGCCAGGACCGCCCAGGCGCTCACCGAACTCGACGAGGCCGGGGTCCTCGTGGTCTCCCTGATCACCGACCCGACCTACGGGGGCGTCGCCGCGTCCTACGCGACCCTCGCCGACGTCATCCTCGCCGAGCCCGGTGCCCGGCTCGGCTTCGCCGGCCCGCGGGTCATCCAGCAGACCACCGGTCAGCGCCTTCCGGAGGGCTTCCAGACCGCGGAGTTCCTCTTCTCGCGCGGGCTCATCGACGACGTCGTGCCCCGTGCCGCGCTGCGCCCGACGCTGGCCCGGCTGCTGAGGATGCGCTCCGGCGGTCCTGCCGACCGGGACAGTCCCGGAGCGCGGGCCGGCACACCGCGTCCGCCCGCCGCACGTCCCCGGGCCCGGCCGGCCACCGTCCCGCGCGGCCCCGCCGTCCCCATCGTCCGCGCGGTGGACGAGCTGCCGGAGCGGGACGCCTGGGAGGCGGTACGGCTGGCCCGCCACCCCCAGCGGCCCACGGCGGCCGACTACGCCGGTCATCTGCTCCAGGACTTCCACGAACTGCACGGCGACCGGCTGGCCGCCGACTGTCCGGCCGTCATCGGCGGTCCGGGCCTGCTCCACGGCAGCCCCGTCATGCTCATCGGGCACCACAAAGGGGGCCCCGGGCTGGAGGAACGCCGGCGGCGGCACTTCGGCATGGCCACCCCGGCCGGCTACCGCAAGGCGGCCCGGCTGATGCGCACGGCCGCCAAGCTGGGCATGCCGGTGGTGACCCTCATCGACACCCCGGGGGCCAACCCCGGCCCGGAGGCGGAGAGCGGCGGCCAGGCCCTCGCCATCGCCGAGAACCTGCGGCTGATGTCCCGGCTCCCCGTGCCGGTCGTGGCCGTGATCACCGGTGAGGGCGGCAGCGGCGGGGCGCTGGCGTTCGCCGTCGCCGACCGGGTCCTGGTCAGCGCCAACGGCATCTACTCCGTCATCAGCCCCGAGGGCTGCGCCGCGATCCTGTGGAAGGACCCCGGGGCCGCCCCCGCGGCGGCGGCCGCCCTGCGGCTGCACGCCCGCGATCTGCTCCGGCTGGGCATCGTCGACGGCGTGGTCCCCGAGCCGCCCGACGGCGCACACGAGGACCACGCCCACGCCGCCGCCCTCGTCGGGGGCGCGCTCTCGGCCGCCCTGGACGAACTGCGTCCCTGGGCCCCCGACCGGTTGCTCGCCGAGCGCCGCGACCGGTTCCACCGTTTCGGCCGACTGGAGGAGGAGGCAGCACCGTGACACTCCACGGCGACGACAGGACGGCCCGCCCCCCGGGCGCGGGCAAGGCCCTCAACGGCACGGCGCCAGGCGGCCCATCGGCCGCGCACTCCGCGCTGGAGGCCGTCTGCCGCAGCGCCACCGAGCTGGCCGGCGCCATGCCCGCCCCGCCGCGGCGGATCAGGCTGAGGCACGGGCAGACCGCGGTCGAGATCGAGTGGGCCGACCCGCGGGAGCAGTCCGCCGCGTATGCCTCCGGGCCGCGGGCCGGGGCAGTCCAGCCGGCCGCGGCCGCCCCCGCCGCCCCCGCGGCCGAGCCGGCACCGGCCCCGCCCGCCGGACAGGGCCAGGTCGCACCGGAGGCGCAAGAGGCGCATGGAGCGCACGATTCCTCGTCGCTTCACTACGTGTGCGCCCCCACGGTGGGCACGTTCTACCACGCCCCCGAACCCGGCGAGCGTCCCTGTGTCTCCGTCGGCGACCTCGTCCGCCCCGGCCAGCCCGTGGGCGTCCTGGAGGTCATGAAGATGATGAGCACCGTCGAGGCGGACGTGGCCGGCCGCGTCGTGGAGGTCGTCGTCGCGGACGGGCAGCCCGTGGAGTTCCACCAGCGGCTGATCGCACTGGAGCCGATACCGGGGGGAGAGTGAGGGCCCGTGTTCTCCACCGTCCTGGTCGCCAACCGCGGCGAGATCGCGCTGCGCGTCGCCCGCGCCTGCCGTGAACTCGGCATCCGCACGGTCGCGGTGTACTCCACCGCCGACCGCGACTCGGCCGTGGTGCGCTTCGCCGACGAGGCCGTGCACATCGGACCGCCCCCCGCGAGGGCGAGCTACCTCAACATCCCCGCCGTCATCGAGGCCGCCCGCCGCACCGGCGCGCAGGCCGTCCACCCCGGCTACGGCTTCCTGTCGGAGGACCCGGACTTCGCCGAGGTCTGCGAGGCGAACGGCCTCACCTTCATCGGCCCCTCACCGCAGGTGCTCGCCCGGCTGGGCGACAAGGCCGCCTGCCGCGCCCTGATGGCCGAAGCCGGCCTGCCCGTGCTGCCCGGCAGCCCGGGCCCGCTGACCGGCGCCGCCGACGCGAAGGAGGCGGCTCAGCAGACCGGTTACCCGGTGATCCTCAAGGCCGTCGCGGGCGGCGGTGGACGCGGTATGGCCGTGGTCACCGACCCGGACCGGCTCCTCGACCTCTACCGGCGGACCTCGGCGCACGCCCGCGCCGTCTTCGGTGACGAGCGGCTCTATCTGGAGCGGTACGTCGAACGGGCCCGCCACGTGGAGGTGCAGGTGCTCTGCGACCGGCACGGCGCGGTCGTGCACCTCGGCGAGCGCGACTGCTCGGTGCAGCGGCACCACCAGAAGCTGATCGAGGAGACCCCGGCCCCGGACCTGCCCGCGCGACTGAGGTCGGCGATGTGCGACGCGGCCGTCCGCGGCGCCCGGGCCGTCGGTTACACGGGTGTGGGCACCTTCGAGTTCGTGCTCACCCCGGACCGCGAATTCCATCTCATGGAGGTCAACTGCCGTCTCCAGGTGGAGCACCCGGTCACCGAGATGGTCACCGGAATCGACCTGGTCCGCGAGCAGATCCTGGTCGCCGCCGGACATCCGCTGACCCTGCGCCAGGAGGACGTCGTGCACCGCGGCGTCGCCGTGGAGTGCCGGGTCAACGCCGAGGACCCCGCACGCGACTTCGCGCCGACCCCCGGTCTGCTGACCGCGTTCGACGTTCCCGGGGGGCCCTTCGTACGGGTGGACACCCATGCCTTCCCCGGCTGGCGGATCGGCCCCGACTACGACTCCCTGCTCGCCAAGGCCGTCGTCTGGGCCCCGGACCGGGACCGGGCGCTGGCGCGGATGGACCGCGTCCTGGAGGAACTGCGGGTGCACGGCGAGGGCGTGTGCACCACGGCCGGCTTCCTGCGGACGGTGCTGGCCCGCCCGGAGTTCCGGGCGGGCCGGCACACCACCGGACTGGTGGCGGAGATGACCGGCTAGCCGGTCACCGCGCGCCGATCGTGCTGTGCAGGGCGTGCAGGTAGGCGTTGACCGGAGCCACCTCGCCCACCTGCAGCCCGGCCTCGGTCATCAGTTTGACCAGGCTGTCCCGCGAGTGCTTCTGACCGCCGACGTTCAGCAGCAGGAGCAGGTCCATGGCGGTGGTGAAGCGCATGGACGGCGTGTCGTCGACGAGGTTCTCGATCACGACCACCCTCGCGCCGGGGCTGCCCGCCGCGACGACGTTGCGCAGGGTGCGGCGGGTGCTGTCGTCGTCCCACTCCAGGATGTTCTTGATGATGTACATGTCCGCGGCCACCGGGATCTCCACCCGGCAGTCGCCGGGCACCAGCCGGGCGCGCCCGGCGAGCGGGCCGCCCTCGCGCAGCCGTGGGTCGGCGCCCGCCACCACCTTCGGCAGGTCAAGCAGCGTGCCCTGCAGCTCGGGGTGCTTCTCCAGCAGCGCGGCCAGCACGTGCCCCTGGCCGCCGCCGATGTCGGCGACCGAGCGGACGCCGGTCAGGTCGAGCAGCCCGGCGATGTCCTCGGCGGACTGCCGGCTGGAGGAGGTCATGGCACGGTCGAAGACCCGGGCGCTCTCCCGCGCGTCGTCGTGCAGGTACTGGAAGAACTCCTTGCCGAAGACCTCGGGGAAGACGTTGCGGCCGCCCCGCACCGCCTCGTCCAGCCGCGGCCAGACCTCCCAGGTCCACGGTTCGGTGCACCACAGGGCGATGTAGTGCAGGCTGTTCGGCGAGTCCTTGCGGAGCATCCGCGACATCTCGGTGTGGGCGAAACGGCCGTCCGCCTGCTCCTCGAAGACCCCGTACGAGGCGAGGGCGAGCAGCAGCCGGCGCAGCTGGCGCGGCGCCGCGCCGACCATGGCCGCGAGCTCGTCGACGGTCGAGGGCTCCTTGCCGAGCGCGTCGGGCACACCGAGCCTAGCCGCGGCCCGTACGGCGGCGGCGCAGGCGGCGCCGAAGACGAGCTCGCGCAGGCGCATCGCCGGCGGCGTGGCGGCCTCGGCGGACGCCGGGGTCGCGGTGCCGTCGTCGGTGGTGGTTTCTGTCAAGGTCATTCCTTGCACAACCCCTTCGGTTCGGAGACGCGGCACTCGTTGTCGCGGAAGACATTTCCGGTGCCCTGGTCACGGTCGGCCAGATCGGCCGGGCTGTTGCCCAGGGTCGTGTTGCCCCGGACGGTGTTGCCGGTGTTGGGGGCGCCCACCACGCTGCGGAAGAGGACGATCCCGCCGGACATCGGTGAGGTGCCGTGGTTGTCCACGACCCGGTTGCGGACCACCAGGGTCCGCTCTGCCCCGGTCAGCACGATCCCGGCACCCTGGATGAAGGGGAGCCGGGCGTTGGGCGGGCAGTACTTGTTGTTCGCCGCCACGAGGTTGTCGGCGACGGTCAGCCCCCCGGCGCGGGGGACGCCCTCGTCGCCCACGACGAAGACGCCGCCGCAGTTGGCGGTGATGTGGTTCTCGTCGACACCGAGGTTGCGCACCCGGCGCAGGACGATCCCGATCCGGTTGCCCGTCAGGTCGTTGCCGCTGACGCGGGAGCGCTTGGTGTCCAGCGCCCCGCCCTCGGCGTCCGCCGTGTTGGCCAGGAAGATGCCCGACTCGCCGTTGTTGCGGGAGTGGTTGTCACGCAGGAGCGCGCGGACCGAGTGCTGGATGCCGATGCCCTGCTCCCTGTTGGCCTCGGCGGTCACGTCGCTGATCTCCAGGCGGTCGGTCCAGGAGGCGTCGATGCCGTTCCTCCGGAAGCCGGCGACCGTGAGCGACAGCACACGCACGCCGGCCAGCGGGCTCTGCTCCGTTCCGGTGACGCAGAGTCCGTGGCCGGCCGTGGCGCAGGCGTTCTCGTCCGCCTTGGCGCTCGGGGTGATGACAGTGTCCGGGCCCTCGCCGATCAGTGTCAGCCGGGGGGTGGTCACGGTGACCGCGCCCGGATAGGTCCCGGGCCGGATCCTGATGACGTCACCCGGCCGGGCACGGTCCACCACGGCCTGCACGGACTCTCCCGGATGGACGACGAGTGCGCCCGGCGCGGCCTCCGCCCGGGGAACGGCGCACAGCCCCAGAACACCGACGGCCGCGGCGAGCGCGGCCGCTGGGGGCCGACGAAGTGTCATGACTGCCGTACCTGCTTTCCGAGCGGACTCCGGAGCCGCCCGAAAACTCACGCTATGAGTGGTTCTGGCGTATCGCCACTCTGCCGGGGCGTCAGAGGCGGCATCCGGCGGACGGCCGGACGGGCACGACCACCCGGTGACCGAGCACCCCGGCGTCCACCGTCCCGTCGGCCGACGCGTACCAACGCCAGCGCGCGCCCGGGACATGGCCGACCGTCAGGATCGTCCAGCCGCCGCCCTTCGGCCCGGCCAGCGCGGCCAACGCCCGTGCCTCCTCGGGGTCCGGCCGGTGCAGCAGCACGATCAGCCCGGCCGGTACGTCCGCCGAGCGCGGCCCGCGCGGGCCGGCGATCTGACGCACGTTCCGGACCCGGACGACGGCGGGCGGGCCGGGCAGGTCGCGGGCACCGGGACCGACGGCGACCACCACGGTGCGCCCCGCGGGAGCCGTCTCCAACAGGCCGTCCACCAGGGCGATCACCGCGTCCCGGGCAACGGCCGCATCGCCGAGCACACTGAGGACGCCGCCGATCCGCGCGAGGTTCACCAGCACCTGCCCCCGACCGACCGCGCCGAGCCGCGTCAGTTGGGGGAGCGGCCCGGGTCCGGACGCGGCCGCCTCGGCCGGTACGAGGCCGGTGCGCTCCCAACGGGTCGGGGTCAGTGCCGTCCACGGCTCCGGGGCCGGCCCGCACGCCGACACCGTGGCCAGCACGCGGCCGGGCTCGGCGAGCACGCCCCGTACCCGCACCGGACTGCCGGGCCGTCCGGCCAGGGCCAGTTCACGCAGGGCGTGCCGGACCACCAGCGGCGTGCGGGTGTCCGCGGCCAGCCGCCGGCCGAGCGCCGCCCTGCGGCGCCGCCGCAGTGCCCGGCCGAGCGGACGGCGGGCGGCCGCCAGAGCGGCCAGCAGCGCGACACCGCCGGCACCGACCGCTGTCGCACCCGCGGGCAGCCGGCCGAGCCCGCCGCTCGGCGGGCGGGACACGGCCGTGCCGATCGGCGGCGCGGATTCCGGGATCCGGGAACGGGCGCCGGACGCGCGCCCGGGCTCCGGCCCGAACTCCGGCACGAGCCGCACCGGGACGGTGGGGGAGGGGTCCGCGGCTCCGCGGGAGGGGGACGGGGCGACGGCGAACAGGAGGGCGGCCGCCGCCAGCAGGCGGACGGTCCTCCTCGCGGGGCTGTACCGCATCGTTCCTCTCCTCCTGGAGACGGGCCGGGCACGCGGGGCGTGTGACCACACACGGCCGGCGCCGGGCTCCGGTTCAATCCGGCCCGGGGCCCGCCGCCTCCGGGCCCCGCGACCGCCCGGCACACCTCCCCGTACGGCGGCCGGACCTGCGCCTGGACCGGCCCGGCGCACCGGAACACCTCCCGCCGGCCGTCCCGGCGGGCGCCCGGTGTGAGACGGCTCACCTGAACCCGGCCCGGGCGGCGGCCGTGTCTGCCTGAAGGCACCGCGGCACGGTCGGTGAGCGGACGGAGTGAGTGGATGGCGGCATTGCGGTCCCGCGCTCGGCAGAGCCGGGGCACGAGTGACGAGGCGCTCGTCAGAGCGCTCTACGAGGAACACGGCAGAGCCCTGCTCGCGTACGCGACCCGCCTCACCGGCGACCGCGCCGCGGCCGAGGATGTCGTCCAGGAGACCCTGATCCGCGCCTGGCGTCACCCCGACGCGCTGCTCAACGGCAAGGGCTCGGTGCGCGGCTGGCTGCTCACCGTGGCCCGGAACATCATCACCGACCGCCACCGGGCCAGAGCCGCCCGTCCCACGGAGGTCGCCGAGTCGCCGGCCACCCCGCCGGTGGAGCGGGACCACGCGGAGGCGGTGGTGGACTCCGTGGTCGTCATGGAGGCCCTGGAACGGCTCTCCCCGGACCACCGCGACGTGCTCTACGAGATCTACTTCCGGGGGCAGAGCGTGGCCGAGGCGGCGAAGGCCCTGGGCATCCCCCCGGGCACGGTGAAGTCCCGGTCGCACTACGCACTCAAGGCGCTGCGCGACTTCTGTCTGAACAAGCCCGTCGCGATGCGGGAGGTGGCGGCATGAGTACGGGACAGCGGCACGACAACGAGGCGCTCACCGCCTACGTCCTGGGCGCGCTGAACGAGGAGGAGGTCCGCGCCGTCGACGAGCACGTCGCGTCCTGCGACCCCTGCAGGGCCGAACTCGACGAGCTGCGCACCATGGAGCAGGCCCTCGGCGAAGTCCCGCCGGAGGCCTTCCTGGACGGCCCGCCCGGGGGCGGTGACCTGCTGCTGCAGCGGACGCTGCGTCAGGTGCGCGCCGAGCGCGCGGGCGCGCGCCGCCGCCGGTGGGCGGCCGCCGGGCTCGCCGCGGCGGCCGTGGCGGCCACCCTCTTCTACGGCGGCGTGCTGACCGGGGAGCACCGCGGCGACCCCGCCGTCCGGCCACCGGTCGCCGCCTCGGCGCCCGGCCCCTCGCGGGCCGCCTCGGCCACCGACCCGGCGACCGGCGCCCGGCTGGCGGTGCGGCTCACCCCGGCCACGGAGTGGGTGCGGTTGAAGGCAGCGGTCAGCGGCATCCCGGCGGGGGAGCACTGCCTGCTCGTGGTGGTGGCGCGGGACGGCAGCCGGCAGATCGCGGGCAGCTGGGTGGTGTCGGCGGCCGGCGAGGGCCGGGGCGTCAGCCTCGACGGCTCGGCGGCGATGTCCCCGGGGGACGTCGCCGCGGTCGTCGTGGAGAACGCCGCCGGCAAGCGCTACGTGACGGCCGAGCTCTGACCGCCGTCCGGGACGCGGCACCGGGGAGGGGTGTCCCGGTGCCGCGTTCGCCCGGGCGGAGTCAGCCGTGGGCCGGCCGGCGAGCAGCAGCGCGATGTCGTCGGGCCGCGCGTGCCGCTTCCCGTAGGAACGGTTGGATTTTCAACATCTGAAGGTTCAATCACTTGGGAGGGCGTGCGGGTTGAGCGTCGCCAGCATCCGCCTCAAATCGGCCCGCAGGCGCGCCTGTTCCTGCGCGGTGAAGGGGGCCAGCGCCTCCTCCTCGGCCGGCATGAGGGTTTGCTGGGCGCGGATCGCCAGCTCCTCGCCCTCCGGGGTGATGCTGATCTCGATGATCCGGCCGTGCGTCGGATGGGCCCGCCGCTCGACCAGCCCGCGCTCGGCCAGCCCCTGGACGGCCGTGCCCATGGACTGGGCGGTCACCCCGCAGCGGCGGGCCAGTTCCGCGCCGGACGTGGCCCCGTCCATGCCGAGCCGCATCAGGGCGCTGAACTGCGCCTGGGTCAGCTGCAGCGGGCGGAGCGCCTGCTCGATGCGGAGCGCGTACGCCTGTGAGAGCTGCCAGATCAGATAGCCGACGCGCTTGCTCGGGTCGCCCACAGGCATGCCGGGCACCTTCCTTTTGTCTGTTAACTTATATAAGTCAGCTTACATATCGGGAGGAGCTTCTCCGTGGCCGACACAGTGATCATCACCGATGCGCACCCGCCGGCGGATCCGAACCCGTCGCGCCACCGTCATCGGCACCGGCACGTCCCGGGGCCGCAGACCGACGCCCCGCCCGCCCGTCCCGGGCTGACCGGATCGCGGGCCGTGATCAGCCCGGTGATCACGGTGCTCGCCGTCGGGCTCGCCTTCGTATCCGTCTTCCTCGCCGCCTTCCATACCCCCAAGGCGCACCGGCTGCCCGTCGCCGTCGTCGCCTCGGACCACTCGGCGGCACTGTTCGACGTCCGGCTGCAGCGCATCGCGCCCGAGGCCTTCCAGATCGACCGCTACCCCGACGCGGCGTCGGCCCGGAACGCCGTCGAGCACCGGCAGGCCTACGCGGCCTACCTCTCCGACGGCGGCAAGCCCAAGGTCGTCTACGCGGGTGCGAACGGCCCCGCCGTCTCCGCCCTGGTCACCCCGCTCGCCGCCGTCCCGCACGGAGAGGGGCACAAGATCCCGGTGGTCGACATCCTCCCGCTGTCCGACGGCGACAGCAGAGGCCTCTCGGTCTTCTACGCCTCCTTCGGCCTCGTCCTGGCCGGCTTCCTCTTCGGCCAGATGACCTACCAGGTCGCTCCACGGCTCTCCTTCAACCAGCGTGTCCTGAGCCTCGCTCTCTTCGCCGTCATCGGCGGACTGGCCACCGCCCTGATCGCCTGTACGGCCTTCGGTGCGATACCCGGTTCCTTCCTCGGGATCTTCGGCGTCGTCACCCTCATGGCCGGGGCCGTCGGCGCCGCCACCGTCGCGCTCATCCGCATCTTCGGCCCGGTCGGCGTCCCCCTCGGCTCCATCTTCATGCTCATCATGGGGAACGCCACCAGCGGCGGCGTCCTGCCGCCGTCCTTCCTGCCCGGCTGGCTCCAGCCACTGGCCTCCGTGATGCCGGCCGGTGTCGGCGTCCGCGCCATGGACGGACTCGCCTACTTCCACCACGACGGCCTCACCCGAGGGGTGATCATCCTCTGCTGCTGGATCGCGGCGTGCGTGGGCACCATGTACCTGCTCGACCGCATCGCGGCGACCTCCGGGATCGTCCACGCGGCCACCCGCTGAGCGGCGCGGACTCGGGCACCCCCGGTCACTCAAGACATTCCCTCCGGACATTCGCGGACACCGCGGTGAATTGCGTCCGGGGGGTTTCAGGAATGCATTCTCGCCCCGTTCCCCGTCGCGTGCATCGCCCGGATGAGGGATATCGCAAGCGCCCCTGACCTGCCAGTTGCATGAGCCGTCGCTCGAACGCGGTATTCGGAGCCGACGGCGCGTCATCATGCGGACGATTCATTGACGCGTCATCGCGCGGCCCGTGAGACTCCGATTCCCGTAAAGAATTTGCGAGGAACAGCCATGAAGTCGTTCGTGCATCGGGGACAGGTCACGAAAGTGGTCTTCGGCAGCGGAACGCGCAGGGGTGTCGCCGACGAGGTCAGGGCGCTGGGCCGGGGCCGGGCGCTGGTGCTGTGCACCCCCGGGCAGACCGGCCAGGCCCAGGAGGCGAGCGAGCTGCTCGGACCGCTCGCCTCCGGCGTCTTCGACGGGGCCGCCCCCCACACTCCCGTCGCCGTCACCGAGAAGGCGGTCGACGCCGCCCGGGCGGCCGGCGCGGACTGCGTCGTCGCCGTCGGCGGCGGCTCGGCCATCGGCCTGGGCAAGGCCGTCGCCCTGCGTACCGGAATGCCGCACATCGCGCTCCCCACCACCTACGCGGGCTCCGAGATGACGCCCATCCTCGGCGAGACCCAGGGCGGCGCGAAGACCACCCGGCGGCTGCCCGAGGTGCTGCTCAGGACCGTCGTCTACGACGTCGACCTCACCCTCACCCTGCCTGCCCACGTCGCCGCGGTGAGCGGGCTGAACGCCATGGCCCACGCCGTGGAGGCGCTGTACGCCCAGGACCGGGACCCGCTCGCCTTCCTCGCGGCGGGGGAGGCCCTGGACGCCCTCGCCGCCGCGCTGCCGGCGATCCTGCGCGATCCCGCCGATCCGCAGGCGCGCGGCACGGCCCTCTACGGCGCCTGGCTGGCCGGCACCTGCCTCGGCACCGTCGGCATGGCACTGCACCACAAGGTGTGCCACGTCCTGGGCGGCACCTTCGACCTGCCCCATGCGGAGACCCACGCCGTCGTGCTGCCCCACGTCATCGCGTACAACGCCCCGGCGGCCGCCCCGGCCATGGCCCGGATCGGCCGGGCGCTGCCCGGCGCCGATCCCGCCGCCGCGGTCTTCGGATTCGCCGGCCGGCTCGGCGCCCCCCGCGCGCTGAAGGACCTCGGCATGCCCGAGTCGGGCATCCGCGAGGCCGCCGACCTGGTCGTCCGCGACGGGTACTGGAACCCGCGGCCGGTGCACCGGGACGCCGTGCGCGACCTCCTCGAACGGGCCTGGGCGGGCGAACCGCCCCTGGCCACCCCCCACCACTCCGACGACCCCACGGGAGCCCGCCATGCGTGACCTCACGGACGACACCATCACCGAGGCGGTCATCGCCACGGTGCGGGACGCCAAGGACGCCCGCCTCGCCGAGATCCTCCAGGCGCTGGTCAGGCACGTCCACGACTTCGTGCGCGAGACCGGCCTCACCGAGGAGGAATGGGCGCGAGGCGTGGACTTCCTCACCAGGACCGGGCAGAAGTGCAGCGCCACACGGCAGGAGTTCATCCTGCTCTCCGACGTGCTGGGCGTGACGATGCTGGTCGACGCGCTCGGCAACCGGCGCTCCGCCGGTTCGACGCAGAACAGCGTCCTCGGGCCCTTCTTCCGCGACGACCGCCCCGCCCTGCCCGACGGCGCCGACATCTCCGAGGGACTGCCGGGCACGCCCTTCTTCTTCGAGGGGCTGGTGACCGACGACCACGGGACACCGGTCGCCGACGCCCAGGTCGACGTCTGGCACAGCGACGCGGACGGCCACTACGACGTGGACGTCCCCGGCCTCGCCGACCCCGCCATGCGGGCCCTGCTGCGCACCGACGGCGACGGCCGCTTCCGCTTCCGTTCCATCCGCCCCTCCTCGTACCCCATCCCCGACGACGGCACCGTCGGCGAGATGATGCGGGCCACCGGCCGGTCCGTCATGCGGCCCGCGCATCTGCACCTGAGGATCGCCGCACCGGGGTTCCAGCGCGTGACCACGATGCTGTTCCCCTCCGACGACGCCTACCTCGACCAGGACCCGGTCTTCGGCGTCAAGCAGTCGCTCGTCGCCGAGTACGCGACCCATCCGGCCGGCAGCGGACCGTTCGCCACCGGGACCGACGAGCCGTACACCCTGCTGCGGCACACCTTCGTGCTCGAGCCGGGACGGTCGGCTCATGACCCGCGGCACCCCTGACGGGCGGCACTCGGCCCTGCCCGGGCTCCCGGCGCGCGTCACCCCCCGGCCGCGGGTGACGCGCAAGGTCCTGCAGGCGCTCGCCGGGCACGCCGTACTCGTCGTGGCGGCCCGGGCCGGAGCGGGCAAGACCACCGCGGTGCTCCAGGCGGCGCGGGCCCTGCCCGGCCCGGTCGGCTGGATCGGGCCCGGCGGGCTCCCGGCCGGCGACAGCGCGGGCGAGGCGTTCCGCGACCGCCTCGCGGCGGCCGTGCCCGCTCCCGGCGCGGGGGCGTCCGTGCTCGTCGTCGACGGCCTCGAACACCTCACGGGGCGCCCCGCCGCCGAGCGGGCGCTCACCGCTCTGGTCGCCGAACCACCCCGTGACCTGCGGCTGGTGCTCGTCTCCCGGACCGGGCCGGCGCAGGGCGTCGGAGGCCTCGGCGACCTCCACCGCGTCGCCCTCCTCGACGACGCCGACCTCGCCTTCGACGTCTCGGAGGCCGCGCGCGCCCTGCGCCCCGACGGGCGCGAAGGGGAGGCACGGTTCAGGGTGGAGGCCACCGGGGGCTGGGCCACCGGAGTCCTCCACGACTGGTGGGCCACCGAACCCCCGGCCCCCTCCGGCAGGCTCGACCTCCTCGCCGCCGACCTGCTGCGGCAGCTCACCGACGCCGAGGTGACGCTGCTGGTCGCCACGAGCCTGCTGGAGGAGGTGACCGCCGACGCCGCGAACGCCCTGGGGCTGTCCTCCCCGGACCGGGTCCTGGCCTCTCTGCGCGGGCGCGGCCTGCCGCTGAGCTGGTCCCCCGACGGGGACCGGATGGTGGCGCTGCCGCGGTTCCGCCGGTACCTGCGGCAGCGCGCCGACACCATGGAGGCCGGTGCCCTGCGCGAACTGCGCCGCCGTCACGCCGTGTTGCTGGAGACCGCCGGCCGCCACGAGGAGGCCGTGACGGAACTGCTGATGGCCGGCGAGGCGGCGGCCGCCCGGTGCGCCGCCGAAGCGGTCCTGCCCGGCATCCTCGACCGGCTGGACCTGGCCACGGCCGAGAGCTGGCTCGACCGGATGCGGCCGGTGCCCGGGCCGCCCGCGCCGGGACTGGCCTCCGCGGCGCTGCGCGTCGCCTTCGGCCGCGAACAGTGCTGGCGCGGGCTGCGACTGGCCGACCACCACGGACGGTCGTGGTGGGGCGGACTGCCGGAACAGCCCGGCGGCACCGAGGACCTGGCACTGCTGGTCTGGTGCTTCTGGCACGCCGGCAGGATCGAGGAGGCCGGGCAGATGCTGCGGACCATGCCGCCCGGCCGCCACCGCGACATCGCCGCCGCGCTCATGGCCCTGGCCGACGGCGGCCCCCTCGCCCCGCTCCCGGACCTGAGGCCGGACGCCGCGGGCCCGGTGGAGGTGATGCTGATGCGCGTCGCCTACATGGGCGGGAGACTCGCCGAACTGCAGGACGACACCGCCCCCCGCGGCGCCTGGCACCGGGCGACCGGTGCCCCCTGGACGGTCGCGGCCCTGCGCGCCACGGGCCGCATCTCGCAGGCGGGGGAGGTGTACGCGACGCTGGGCGACGGGCCCCGGCCGGTCTGGCTCACCGCCATCGACGACGTCGAGCTGATGGCCGACCTCGGACGGCGCGAGGAGGCGTGGACCGCGCTGGAGGCCGGGCGTGAGGCGATCGCCGCGACCGGATCGCGCGTCTACGAGATCCTCAGCCTGCTGCTGGAGGCCAAGCTCGCCCTGCGCCTCGACGGCGACCTCCCGCGCGCCGCACGGGCGCTCACCGCGGCCGCCCGCCGCGGCAGCGCCCGCCATGCCTTCACCAGGGAACTGGCCGCCACCTGGCGCGGCCTGCAACTGCTCATGGCGGGCCGGGACGCCGAGGCCTCCCGCGAACTGGCCGCCGTGGTCGCCGACATGACCGCGGGCGACCGGCTGCTCGAACTCCCCACCGCCGCCGTCTACCTGAGCGAGGCGATGTGGCGTGCCGGGGACACCGACGCGGCCGACGCCGCGGCCGACCTCGCCCTGGACGTCGCGGGTGCCCAGGGCGGACGGCATCTGCTCCTGCAGGCCCTGGACGACATGCCCGCGGTCGCCGTGCGCCGGGCCGACGCCGAGCCCTCGCACTCCTCGCCCTGGCACGAACTGGTGGCGGTGCTGTCCTCCGGGCGGGCCGTCAGCGCGTCCGGCTCACCCCGGGTGACCCTCGAGGAGTTCGGCACCGTACGGCTGTCCGCCGACGGACGGGAGGCGCACCCCCGGCTGGGCAAGAGCACCGAGATGCTGGCCTTCCTGCTCACCCGGCCCGGCGCCACCGCCCGGCGCCCGGCCCTGCTGGCCACCCTCTTCCCCGGCCGGAGCGACGCCGCGGGCCGCAGCTATCTGCGGCAGGCCGTGTACCGGCTGCGGGAGGTGCTCCCCGAGAGCGTGGAACTCCTCCAGGAGGGCGACGTCTACCGGCTCGCGCCCGCCGGGGCCGCCGCGGCCTCCTCGGGCACCTTCCAGCGGCTGCTGGCCGAGGCGGGCAGGCAGGACGGCGAACACCGGCTCCGCACCCTGCTGCAGGCCGTGCGGACCGCCGCGCGCGGACCGTACTTCGAGGGCGTCTCCACCCCGTGGCTGGACGCCCGGCGGGAGGAACTGGACGCTGCCCTCACCCAGGCCCAGGTCGACGCCGCAGCCGCGGCCCTGCGCCTGGGCCGGATCAGGGAGACCCGTGAGCTGTCCGCGGCGGCCCTGCAACGCGATCCGTACCGGGAACAGGCCTGGCGGCTGGCGCTGGCCGGCGCCGAGGCGGCCGGGGACGACGACGAACTCCTGGAGCTGTACCGGGGTTACCTGCGGGCCATGGCGGACCTCGGCATCCGGCCGTCGGCGGAGATGAGACGCCTGGTCGAACGGCTGCGCAGATGACCGGTGAACCCACGCCCACAGTGCGGTTTCCCCGGCATTAACAGGCCGCGGCGCACAGTGCACATCGGCCACCAGGGCTCAGCTCTCCTTTCTCGGAGGTCCCCCATGACTGAAACCCTCGACATGACGCTCGCCTTCCGGGCCACGATGGGCCACCTCGCGACCGGGGTCAGCGTCATCACGACACGGACCGGCAGCACGCCCGTCGGCATGACGGCCAGCGCGGTCTCCGCCCTGTCGCTCGACCCGCTGCAGCTCATCGTCTGCATCGGCAACCACCTGTTCACCCGCACCGCGATCGCCGAGCACGGACGCTTCGCCGTCAACGTCCTCGGCGAGGACGGCGAACACCTGGCCCGTTCCTTCTCCTCGCCGGTACCCGACCGGTTCGCCGGCGTCGACGTCGACGAGGACCACGGCGTGCCCGTGCTCAGGGACGCCCTCGCCACGGTCGTCTGCGACGTCTCGCAGGCCCTGCCCGGGGGCGACCACACCATCTTCGTGGGCGACGCTCGGCACTTCGCGCACAGGACGGGAGGCCGTCCGCTGCTGTACTTCGCGGGCGGGTTCGGCGGCATGAGGTAGCCGCCCGATCCCCGCGCCCCGCGAACTCCCCCCACAAGTCCCCCGGTGCCCGGTGCACCCGTCGTGCCCGCCGGGCGCCGGGGGACCCGATCCGTCCGGCCCGACGGGAGGCACCATGAGCACCGTTCCCGAGCACAAGCTCCGTCCGCCCGCGCGGCCGCGGCGGTTCGTGCCGCGCCCCCGGCTGCTGCGCCGGCTGGACGCCCTCACCGAACCCGTGGTCGTCGTCTCGGCGCCGCCGGGGGCCGGGAAGAGCGTGCTGCTCGCCGACTGGGCGCGCGGGCTGGAGGCCGGGGGCGCGCACGTCGCCTGGCTCGGCCTCGACGCGTACGACAACACCCCGGCGCGCCTGTGGGCCGGGATCCTGCGGGCGCTGCGGCCGTTCCGGCCGGGGCTGCCCACGCCCCCGCCCGCCGGGGCCTGGACGCGGGACGTCTGGGTGGAGGACCTGCTGCCGCGGACACTGGCCGGCCTCGCGGGCGCGGCCCCGCTCACCCTGGTCCTGGACGGGGTGGACCGGCTCACCGACGCCGCCGCCCTGCGCAGCCTGGGGGACCTGCTGACCGCGCTGCCCGAAGGGGTACGGGTGGTGCCGGCCACCCGGCACGTGCCCGGGGCGCCCGTGCCGGCTCTGCGTGCCCGGGGCCTGGTCGCCGGACTCGGCCCGGACGACCTGCGGTTCACCCCCGAGGAGACCGCCGCGCTGCTGGCGGACGAGCGGTCGCCGCACGGGCTGTGGGACCTCACCGAGGGATGGGCGGCGGGCCTGTGCCTCATGGGAAGCGCCTCCGCCGACGGCATGCACGGTACCGGCGCCGGCGCCGGGCCCGGGGGCGCCGCGGCCCGCGCGGTCGCCGACTACCTCGCCAACGAGGTCCTGGACCGGCTCACCACCGAGCAGCGCTCGTTCCTGCTGCGCACCGCAGTGCTCGACGAACTGCGCCCCGAATCCTGCCGTGCCGTCGCCGGCACCGACCGCGCGGGCGTCCTGCTGCGCGATCTGGCCCGTACCGTGCAGTTCCTGGTGCCCTCCGGCACCGCACCGGGGGCGTACCGGCACCACCGCGCGCTGCGCGGCCTGCTGACCGAGGTCCTGGAGACCGAGCGGCCGGGCGGCGGCGCCGCGCTGCACCGGGCGGCCGCCGGCTGGTACCGCGGGCAGGGCGAGACGACCGCCGCCGTACGGCACTTCGTACGGTCCGGCGATCCCGCCGGCGCGGTCGGGACCGTCCTGGACGCCTGGGAGGACACCATCGCCGCGGGGCGGGCACCGGAGGTCGCGGGGTGGCTCGCACTGCTGCCCGCCCGCACGGTCCGCGCCGACGCCCGGATGTGCGTCGTGGCGGCGATGACGGAGCTGTCGCAGGGCGACGCCGAGGCGGCCGCGCGCTGGCTGGAGGTGGCGCTGGCCCGGCCGCCCGGCGCGGGCACCGTGGGGGAGGGGAGCACCGTGGCCGAGGCCGCGGCCGTCGCCCACGCGCTCGTGCGCTGTCTGAGGGGAGAGACGGGCTCCGCCGCCCCGGCCGGCGAAGCGGACGCCCCGCGCCCGGCCCCGCTGACCCCCTGGCGGGCGCTGGCCTGCGTCGCCCGCGGAACCGCGCTGCTGTGGCAGGGGCGTTGGGAGGAGGCGGACGCCCGCCTCGACGAGGCGGTCCGTGACGCGCACGGCGCCCGGCACACGCTGGTCCTCGTCCGCGCCCTGGGCTCCCGGGCCCTGTGCGCGTATCTCACCGGTGACCGGGGACGAGCCCGCGCGCTCGCCGACGAGGCACTCGGCGCAGCCCGTTCCGAAGGCCTGACCGGCCACTTCGTCACCGCGCCCGCCCACCTGTGCGACGCGGGACTGCTGCTGGAGGACGCCGCGGCCACGGAGGCCGGCGAGGCGCTGGCCCGCGCGGAGCGGACGGTGGCGGTCTGCGCCCGCGGCGGCGAGCCGCATCTGCGGGCCCTGGCCCGCGTCCTCGGGACGGCCCTGCGGCGACCCGGCCGGGACGGCGGCCCCCTCCCGGAGCAGGCGCAGGACACTCCGCAGGCGCTGGGCGGGCTGCTCGCGCGCCTGCGCGCCCTCCCGCCCGGCCCGGCCGTGTCCGAGGTGCCGCCGCGTGCGCGGGAGCTGTCACCCGGGGAGCGCCGCATCCTGCGCGCGCTGTGCGGCCCGCTGACGCTGCGGGAGATCGCCGCCGAACTCCACGTCTCCCGCAACACGGTGAAGACCCAGGTCAGTTCGGTCTTCCGGAAGCTCGGCACGCACAGCCGCAGCGGCGCGGTGGCCCGGGCCCGGGAGTGGGGCGTCCTGCACCCCGGGCCCGGCACCCACTACGAGGCGTCCTGCCGGCGGGCGTAGTCGGCCTGGGCCGTGTACGCGGTGTCCTGTGCCTCCTCGCCGCTGTCGATGCCGCACACCTTGCGGGCGAGATCGGCGACCGGCCCGCGCGGGGACAGCTCGGCGCGCTTCATCGTCAGCGTCCGGATCGCCAGCAGGGGCGTGCCGTTGAAGTTCTCGAAGGTGCTGATGCGGTCGCCCCAGTCGGACAGGAACAGGTCGCGGATCACCCGGCTGATCTTCAGCCGGTCGTGCGGCCTGCCGACCGGTCCGGTCTGCAGTGCCTCCAGCCACGGCCGCAGCTCGGGACGCTGCCACTGACCCTCGGTGGGGAAGATCAGCGACGCGCGGCCCGCCAGGTCGACGACCTCGTTCACCATGCGGGCGATGTTCTCCAGGTAGTACGCCCGGCCGTAGTCGAACATCAGGACGTTCGGCTTGTAGAGGCCGCCCGGGGTGGTGAAGCCCTCGTCCTCGCAGGCGATCACATGCGCCTTCAGCGTCTGGTGGAAGCCGGCGAACTGCGAGATCCGCGCCTGGACGGGAGGCAGCTGGTACGTGCCGATGTGCTCGGTGATCAGCAGGGTCAGACCCAGCATCAGCTCGGCGCGCACCATCTGGCGGACCAGCGCCTGGTAGTGCAGCCAGTCGAAGACCCGCTGCGGGTACAGCGAGGCGTGCTGGGGATTGCCGATGTGGAACACCCGGTCCCAGGGGATCAGCACGTCCTCGAAGAGGATGACGCTGTCCAGCTCGTCGCCCTGCGAGGCGAGCGGGTGCTCGACGTCCTCGCCGTCACGGACGTTGCTCTCCCGGCAGATGATGGTGACACCGGGTGCGTTCGGCGGGACCGCGCCGAAGATGACCTGCTCGGGCAGGATGCCCGGCCGGTAGAAGACGCCGATGTGGATCCAGTCGCCGAAGGCCGCGCCGGTGCCGATCGCCTTCACGCCCCGCACCGTGATGCCCTCGTCCGACGTGGCCACGACCTGGAGCGCCGGCGACTCCGCCTGGGCGGACTCGCGGGAGCGGTCGGTCTGCGGGTCCACGAAGGCCGGGGTCGCGTTGAGGTCGCCGTCCCGCACCACCTTCCAGAAGTCCCGGATCCCCTCGGTGAGGTCCCGGCCGCCGGTGCCCACCGACTGGCTGCTCCACGGTTCCGGGTCGTCGACGTACGTCAGCAGGACGTAGTTGTTGACGTCGGGCGTGCGCGGGGTCGCGCCGCCGCCGAGCTCGCGCAGCACGGTCTCCATGTAGCGGCGCTTGCGCTTGAGGTCGTCCTTGCTGCGGTGCTGGAACCACGTCATGGACCGCCGGACGCCGTCCTCGTCGACGAACGTCATGACCTCCTCGAGGTCCGGGCGGTGGTGCAGGTCGTAGAACTCCGCGATCCGCCGGGCGTACGCCCTGGTCGCCGGGTGCGTGGCCACGTTGTCGACGAGTTCGTCGCCGACCCACACCTTCCGGCCGTCGTCGAGTGCCGCCAGGTATTCCTTGCCTGTACGCACGTCGTGCTCCTCTCCGAGACACGAGATCTGGACGGTCCGGAGCCTGCGCCCCGACGGGGTGAGGCGGAGCTCCGCCGCCGGAAATCACCCCGGGTGAAAACGCCGGTCACAGCCCTGCGGGCGTTGAGGGGAGCGGGTCCGCGGGGGCACCCTTGCGGCATGCTCAACGGCGACGGCGCGGCCCCCCGCGCGAGCGACTCCCTGCCGCTGCGGGGCCGCGACGGCGAGCTCGCGGCCCTGCGCGCGACCCTGGAGGGGGTGCTCCGCGGGCGGGGAGCGTGCGTACTCATGGAAGGCGCCCCGGGCGCGGGCAAGAGCGGACTGCTCTCCCACCTCGGGGAGTTGGCGGACGGCGCCGGGTTCGAGGTGCTGTGGGTGCGGGCCGACGAACTCGACCAGTACGCGCCGCTGGCCGCGCTGCACGCAGCGGTGCACGGCCCCGCGGGCGGCGGCCGGGCCCCGGACGCCTCCGCCGACAGCCGGCTGTGGCTGCTGGACGGCATGACGGACGCCCTGGAGGCCCGCGCCCAGGAGGCACCGGTGGCGGTCCTCGTCGACGACGCCCAGTGGGCCGACCCCGCCACGCTCTTCGCGCTGCGGACACTGCCCGCGCGGCTCTCCGCCTCACGGGTCCTGTGGGCGGCCGCGGTGCGCTCCGGTGCCGACCGGCCCGACGTCACCCGGATGATCGGGAGCCTGCAGGACCTGGGGGCCCTGCGGCTGACGCTGGGCCCGCTCCCGCCGCCGGCCCTGCGGCAGCTCGCGGCGGACGTCCTCGGGGCGGCGCCCGGTCCGGCGCTGGCCCGGCTCCTGGACGGAAGCGCCGGCAATCCCTTCCTGGCGATCGAACTCCTGCGGGCGCTGCGCGACACCGAGGCGGTCGAGGTCGAGGGCGGCACGGCGACCCCCCTCACCCAGGAGGTGCCCGCGGGTTTCCGGCGCAGTGTCGAGCGGCGCCTGGACCCGCTTCCCGAGGACGCGGTACGCCTGCTGCAGATCGGCTCGGTCCTGGGCCGCGAGTTCGACCTCGGCACGGTCGCCCGCATGCTCGGCAGGCCGGTCGGCGGGCTGCTCTCCGCGGTGGACGGCGTCCTCGGGGCCGATCTCCTGGTCAGCGCGGGGCGCAGATTCGCCTTCCGCCACGACCTGATCCGCCAGGCCGTCCACGACGGCCTCCCGCTGCCCGTGCGCTCCGCCCTGCACCGGGAGGCGGCGGACATCCTGCGCGACACCGGGGGATCCCGGGCGGAGGTGGCCTGGCACCTGGTCCTCGCCGGCGGGACCGTCGACGACGCCGCGGTGCACACCCTGAGCACGGCCGTCCGCGAGCTGTCGCGGACCGTCCCCGAGTCCGCCGCCGACCTCGCCCGGCTGGCGGCCGGCCTGCTGCCCGTACGGGACCCGCGGCGCGTCGGACTGCTCACCGACGCGGCCGAACTGCTCGGCTGGACCCGCCGGGTGCACGAGGCTCTCGAACTGGTCGACGTGACCATCGCGGACGGGGTGGAACCCGTCCAGGAGGCCGCGCTCCGGCTGGTCGGGGGCGAGATCCTCCAGGCGGCGGGCGACGACGCGGCCGCGATGGGCGAACTGCGGCGCGCGCTGCGACTGCCCGGCCTCCCCGAGGACCTGCGCGTGCGGCTGCTGAAGGCCAAGGCCACCGGGCACATCCACAGCGGCGAGATAGCCGCCGCCGAGCGGACGGACACCGGACTCGTCGAGGCGGCCTACCGCAGCACCGACCCGGCGGTCGTCGTCAGCGCCATGGTGTTCCAGTCGCAGACGGCCTTCTACCGCGGCCGGGTGACCCGTGCCCTCGGCCTCGCCGAGAGCGCCGCCCGCCGCGCCGCCACGGCCTCCGACGGACTGCGCCTGCGGCCGCCCCGCATCCCGGCGCTGTGGCTGGCCACCGTCCTCGCCTCCGCCGACCGGCTGCAGGACGCCCCCCGGGTGCTGCGCGAGGGACAGCGCGCCGCGGAGTCCCTCGGCCTCGGCTGGTCGCTGCCGCACTGGCACGCCTGCCGGGCGACGGTCCTCCTGGAGAGCGGCGCGCTCGACGACGCCGCGGTGGAGGCGGAGGCCTGCCTCACCGTGGCCAGGGAACTGGAGGCCGCCCGTGCCGTACCGCTGGCCCGTGCGGTCCTGGCCCTCGTCGACACCGCGCGCGGCGATCTCGCACGGGCCCGGGCGCATCTGCGGGCCGCGACGGCCGCCACACCCGGCAGGACGTCCCACGACCCGTGGACGGCGCTCGCCCGCGCCCGGGTCCTGGAGACGGAGGGACGCGCCGCCGCCGCGGCCGAGGCCCTCACCGGCATCCACGCGGGCGACCGCACCGCGTGGCTCCTCGCCCTGCCGCCCGGCCACTGGGCCCGCCTCGTCCGCACGGCACTGCGCGGCGGCGACCGGGCGACGGCCGAGGCAGCGGCGGAGGCGGTACGCGCGGCGGCCGGAGAGGACGCGGGCCAGGGCGTGATCGCCGCCGTACGGGACCACGTCGACGGACTCCTGCGCGGCGACCCCGCGGCACTGGAGGCGGCCGTCGCCGGGCACCGCCGCGCCGGCAGACTCCCGGCGCTGGCCGCCGCCTGCGAGGACCTGGGCACCCTGATGACCGCGCGGGGCCGCGACGCCGACGCGGTGGCGGCGCTGGAGGAGGCCGTACGGCTCAACTCCGGGACCGGGGCCGTCCATGACGCCGAGCGCGTCCGCCACCACCTGCGCGACCTCGGGGTGCGCACCTCCGCGCCGCCCCGCCGGGCGGCCGCCGTCTCCGGTTGGGACAGCCTGACGGACTCCGAGCTCAAGGTGGTGCCCCTCGTCGCGGAGGGACTCACCAACCGGGCCGTAGCCGACCGCCTCTACCTCTCCGTCCACACCGTCAACACCCATCTGAAGCACGTCTTCACCAAGCTCGGCATCAACACCCGGGTCGAGCTGACCCGGCTGGTCGTGGAGCGGCACGGGAGCCCGAAGATCCCTTGAATGGGTGATGCCCCCGTCTGCGGCCCTCCCGATGCTGGTGGTGGGGCGGACCTCCGACCCGGAGGCCGCCCCGTCCAGGACCGGGAGTGATCGACCCATGACGACCCCGCACGGATACCGCGCCCGTCTCCAGGGCGTCGTGGCGGCGGGATCGGCTCCCTACGGCTACACCCTGACCCTGTGGACGGCCACCGCGGTCGCGTCGTCCGCACGGGGCGCCCCCTCGGCCGGCGACGCCCTCGCGCTGCTCGCCGGCGCGACGCTCACGTTCGTCGCGGTGGGTGCCGCCGCGCACGGCGGCCCCCGAAGGCTGCTGACCCGCGCGGCACCGGGGGCGACCCCCGTATGGGCCGCCCTGCACCTGCCCACGGCCGGCCTCGCGGCCCTGCTGAGCCGGCTGCTGGCCCGCGGTCTGTCCCGGTACCTGCTGTGGGGCCTGGTGGGGACGACCGCCACCGCCGTCTATCTGCTGGGCGCCGCCGCCCAGTTGTGGTGCGCCGGTGCCCGTCCCGGCCGTCGCCCCACGCCCCGATCCGTACCACCCCCACCGACAAGAGGAACCGCCATGACGCTCGTGCTCGACTCCGCCGCCCAGGACCTGCTCTTCCGCCAGGCCCGCACCGCGAACACCTTCACGGACACGCCGGTCACCGACGAACAGGTCCAGGACATCTACGACCTGGTGAAGTACGGCCCGACCTCGATGAACCAGCAGCCCCTGCGGGTGGTCCTGGTCCGCTCCGGCGACGCCCGGGCACGCCTGGTGCAGCACCTGGCCGAGGGGAACAAGAAGAAGACCGAGACCGCGCCGCTGGTCGCCCTGCTCGCCGCGGACAACGAGTTCCACGAGGAACTGCCCACGGTCTTCCCGCACTTCCCGCAGGCCAAGGACGTGTTCTTCGCCGAGCGCTCGGTCCGCGAGCGGTCCGCCGCCCTCAACGCCGCCCTCCAGGTGGGCTACTTCATCATCGGCGTCCGCGCCGCCGGCCTCGCCGCCGGCCCGATGACCGGCTTCGACGCCGAGGCCGTCAACAAGGAGTTCTTCCCCGACGGCGACCACTCGGTGCTGGCCGTCGTCAACATCGGCAACCCGGGTGAGGACGCCTGGTTCGCCCGCAGCCCGCGGCTGGGCTACGACGAGGTCGTCACCACGGTCTGACCCCCGGCGCGAGGCGGCGGTTTCGACACCGCCGCCCACGACGCCGGCCGTGGGCGGCGGTGTCCTCGTCGCGGTGCTGCCGGCCTTCGCCGCCGCGGCCTTCCGCCGGCCCCCCACCGGCCCCACCGGGTTGCCCCTTCCCCTGCGCTCCGGCGCCATCATCGCCCGCGGCGTCGTCCTCACCTACCGCTGACGCGGGCGTCCCCGTCCCCGGCGCCGCCTGGCATCATGCCCTGCCACGGGGAGGAGGCGGTCCCGTGCCCCGGCGCCCGGCATGTCAGCACTCGATGACGTTGACCGCGAGCCCGCCCCGCGCCGTCTCCTTGTACTTGACCTTCATGTCGGCCCCGGTCTCCTTCATGGTCTTGATGACCTTGTCGAGGGAGACGTGGTGCCGCCCGTCCCCGCGCATCGCCATGCGCGCGGCGGTGACGGCCTTGACCGCGGCCATGCCGTTGCGTTCGATGCAGGGGATCTGGACCAGGCCGCCGACGGGGTCGCAGGTGAGGCCAAGGTTGTGCTCCATGCCGATCTCCGCGGCGTTCTCGACCTTCTCCGGGCCGCCGCCCAGGACCTCGGCGAGGCCGCCCGCGGCCATGGAGCAGGCGGAGCCGACCTCGCCCTGGCAGCCGACCTCGGCGCCGGAGATGGAGGCGTTCTCCTTGAAGAGCATGCCGATCGCGCCCGCCGCGAGGAGGAAGCGGACGACGCCGTCCTCCTTCTCGGCCTCCGTCGACTGCCCTGCGACGAAGTTGACGTAGTAGTGGAGGACGGCCGGGATGATGCCGGCGGCGCCGTTGGTGGGGGCGGTGACGACCCGGCCGCCGGCGGCGTTCTCCTCGTTGACGGCCATGGCGTAGAGGGTGACCCACTCCATGGCGTGCGCGGCCGTGTTGCCCTCGGCGCGCAGCTGGCGGGCGGTGGCCGAGGCGCGGCGGCGGACCTTGAGGCCGCCGGGGAGGATGCCCTCACGGCTCAGGCCGGCGGCGACGCAGTCCTTCATGACGCCCCAGATCTCCAGCAGGCCCGCGCGGATCTCGGCCTCGGAGCGCCAGGCCTTCTCGTTCTCCAGCATCAGCCCGGAGATGGACAGCCCGGTCTCCCGGGTGAGCCGCAGCAGCTCGTCGCCGGTGCGGAAGGGGTACTTCAGCACGGTGTCGTCGAGCTTGATGCGGTCCTCGCCGACCGCGTCCTCGTCGACGACGAAGCCGCCGCCCACCGAGTAGTAGGTCTTCTCCAGCACGGGCACGCCGGCCTCGTCGTACGCGAAGAGCGTCATCCCGTTGGCGTGGTACGGCAGCGAGCGGCGGCGGTGCAGGATCAGGTCGTTGTCCGCGGCGAACGGGATCTCGTGGGCGCCGAGCAGGCTGATGCGGCCCGTGCTGCGGATGAGCTCGACGCGCTCGTCGGCGGTGTCGACGTCGACGGTCCGGGGGGAGTGGCCCTCCAGGCCCAGCAGCACGGCCTTGGGGGTGCCGTGGCCGTGGCCGGTGGCGCCGAGCGAGCCGAACAGTTCGGCGCGCACGGAGGCGACGCCCGCCAGCAGGCCGTCGTTCTTCAGGCGCTGGGCGAACATCCGGGCGGCGCGCATCGGGCCCACGGTGTGGGAGCTGGACGGGCCTATGCCGATCGAGAAGAGGTCGAAGACGGAAATGGCCACGGTGCGATGACTCCTCGGGTTCGCGGACCCCGTTGTCCGCGGGCGGCCGGCGGGGTCGCCGCCGGGTGGTACGTGGGCGGCGGTGGTGCGCCGCGCTTGCTCCAGTGTGCGGGACCGTCCTCACGGCCGGTCCCGCACACCGGGTGATGCTCGCTACTTCAGGCCGGGGTACAGCGGGTGCTTCTCGGCGAGCGCGGTGACCCGGGCACCGAGTGCCTTGGCCGCGTCCGCGTCGAAGCCCGGCTTCAGGGCCTCGGCGATGATGTCGGCGACCTCGCGGAAGTCCTCCGCGCCGAAGCCGCGGGTGGCCAGCGCGGGGGTGCCGATCCGCAGGCCGGAGGTGACCATCGGCGGGCGCGGGTCGTTCGGGACGGCGTTGCGGTTGACCGTGATGCCGATCTCGTGCAGCCGGTCCTCGGCCTGCTGGCCGTCGAGCGCGCTGTCGCGCAGGTCGACCAGGACCAGGTGGACGTCCGTGCCGCCGGACAGCACCGACACGCCCGCCTCGGCGACGTCGGCCTGCGTCAGCCGCTCGGCGAGGATCTTCGCGCCCTCCAGGGTGCGGACCTGGCGGTCCTTGAACTCCTCGCTCGCCGCGACCTTGAAGGCGACCGCCTTCGCCGCGATGACGTGCTCCAGCGGGCCGCCCTGCTGCCCGGGGAAGACCGCCGAGTTGATCTTCTTGGCGAGCTCGGCCTTGCTGAGGATGACGCCGCCGCGCGGGCCGCCCAGCGTCTTGTGCGTGGTCGTGGTGACGACGTCCGCGTAGGGCACGGGGGAGGGGTGGAGCCCCGCCGCCACCAGGCCCGCGAAGTGCGCCATGTCGACCATCAGGTAGGCGCCGACCTCGTCGGCGATCCGCCGGAAGGCCGCGAAGTCCAGCTGACGCGGGTACGCCGACCAGCCGGCGATGATCAGCTTCGGGCGGGACTCCTTGGCGAGGCGCTCGACCTCGGCCATGTCGACCCGGCCGGTCTCGGCGTCCACGTGGTAGGCGACCACGTTGTACAGCTTGCCGGAGAAGTTGATCTTCATGCCGTGGGTCAGGTGCCCGCCGTGGGCGAGGTTCAGACCCAGGATCGTGTCGCCGGGGTTCAGCAGCGCGAACATCGCGGCCGCGTTGGCCTGCGCGCCCGAGTGCGGCTGGACGTTGGCGTGCTCGGCGCCGAACAGCGCCTTGATCCGGTCGATCGCGAGCTGCTCGACGACGTCGACGTGCTCGCAGCCGCCGTAGTAGCGGCGGCCGGGGTAGCCCTCGGCGTACTTGTTGGTCAGCACCGAGCCCTGGGCCTGGAGCACCGCGACCGGAGCGAAGTTCTCCGAGGCGATCATCTCAAGGGTGGACTGCTGGCGGTGCAGTTCGGCGTCGACGGCTGCGGCGACGTCGGGGTCGAGCTCGTGCAGTGAGCTGTTGAGAAGCGACATCAGGGGGGTCATCCGTCCGGAGGTCGGAGTGGACAGGGCGGAGCGGTCGGGAGGTCCCGAGCGGTCAGTTGCCGGTGAAGGCGGTGTACTCGTCCGCGGAGAGCAGGTCGCCCGGCTCCTCGGACACCTTCACCTTGAACAGCCAGCCGCCCTCGAAGGCCGCCGAGTTCACCAGCGAGGGGTCGTTGACGACGTCCTCGTTGACCTCGGTGACCTCGCCGGAGACCGGGGCGTACAGGTCGCTGACCGACTTGGTCGACTCCAGCTCACCGCAGGTCTCGCCCGCGGCCACCGTGTCGCCGACCGCCGGCAGCTGGACGTAGACGACATCGCCGAGGGCGTTCGCCGCGTGCTCGGTGATGCCCACCGAGGACACACCGTCCGCGTCGGCGGCCGAGACCCACTCGTGCTCCTTGCTGTACCGCAGCTGCTGGGGGTTGCTCATGGCGTGAATTCTCCTGGATGACGGTATGTGCTGGTGAACGACTGTCTTGACAGGTGGGACGGCTGTGCCGGATGTGACCGGTGCCTCAGCGCTGCCGCTTGTAGAACGGCAGGGCCACCACCTCGTACGGCTCATGCGTACCGCGGATGTCCACGCCCACACCTGAGGTGCCCGGCGCGGCGTGCCCGGCGTCCACGTACGCCATGGCGATCGGCTTGCCCAGGGTCGGGGACGGGGCGCCCGAGGTGACCTCGCCGACCACCTCGCCGCCGGCCACCACCGGGTAGCCCGCGCGGGGGACCCGGCGGCCCTCGGCGACCAGGCCGACCAGCTTGCGCGGCGGCGCGGCCTCGGCCTTGGCGGCGGCCTCGGTGAGCGCCTCACGGCCCACGAAGTCACCGGGCTTGTCGAACTTCACGACCCGGCCGAGCCCGGCGTCGAAGGGGGTGAGCGCGGTGGTCAGCTCGTGCCCGTACAGCGGCATGCCCGCCTCCAGGCGCAGCGTGTCGCGGCAGGACAGGCCGCACGGCACCAGGCCGGCGTCCGCGCCCGCGTCGGTGAGCGCCTGCCAGAGCTTCTCCGCGTCGGCCGGGGCGACGAAGAGCTCGAAGCCGTCCTCGCCGGTGTAGCCCGTACGGGCGATCAGCGCGGAGACGCCGGCGACGGTGCCGGGCAGGCCCGCGTAGTACTTGAGCCCGTCCAGGTCGGCGTCGGTGACCGACTTCAGGATGCCGGGGGACTCCGGACCCTGGACGGCGATCAGCGCGTACGCGTCCCGGTCGTCGCGCACCGCGGCGTCGAAGCCGGCCGCGCGCTCGGTCACCGCGTCGAGGACCACCTGGGCGTTGGAGGCGTTGGCGACGACCATGTACTCCTCGTCGCCGAGGCGGTAGACGATCAGGTCGTCGAGGATGCCGCCGTCGGGCGCGCAGATCATCGTGTAGCGGGCCCGGCCCACGGCCAGCGCCGAGATGTGGCCGACCAGCGCGTGGTCCAGCGCCTCGCCCGCGGCCGGACCGGTGACCGTGATCTCGCCCATGTGGGACAGGTCGAACAGGCCGGCCCGGGTCCGCACGGCGGTGTGCTCGTCGCGCTCGCTGGCGTACCGCAGCGGCATGTCCCAGCCCGCGAAGTCGGTCATCGTGGCGCCGAGGGCGCGGTGCAGCGCGTCCAGTGCGGTACGGCGGGGTTCACTCATCGGGCGGGCTCCCAAGGCAAGGAAAAGGAAGGTAAGGCGATGACGGGGGCTGGTCCTCCCCATCTGTCATCGGAACCTGAGAGGTTCACCTGGACCCTCCGAGCGGAGGAGTCCCGGCTTGCACCTTGGGTGGGGCGGCACCCCCGTGACCGGGAGGGCTCGCCCGCTTTTCAGATGTGCCTCGAACGCGCGGTATCTGTGCCTGAGAGATTCAAGGGAGGACTTGCTCCTTCGGCGTCCCGCCCGCCGTAGCGGTGCGGAAGCTCTCCCGCGCGGCCTCGAACGGCCGATATGAGATTGAGGCCGCCATCATTGCACGGGCGCCCGCCGTTGTCGCGATCGCGTGCCGGATGTCCCGGTCCGGTCCCGATCCGGTAGTAACGCCGCCGTTTCTCTGGGTAGGAAAAGACACAGGATTTACCATTTCTTGAACGTCGGACCCGGAGGGCAACTGTGCGGTGGCAGAGTGCGTACGCGGCGGCCGGGGGCCCGGCCGTGTCCCGGCCGGTACCGGCGCGGGCCGGGGAGGCGCGCCGCAGGGGCCGCGCCGTGCGGCCGCGCCGGCTGCTCGATCTGAGGCGGGGACGGAGGCCGGTGCGCACCCTGTGCTACCCGCAGGGTGACGTCCTGGTCGTCTCCGGTCTGCCGGGCGGCGGCAAGAGCACCCTCATGCGGCGCGCGGCGGCCGAGGCCCGCCTGATCGACTCGCAGGACGTACGGGAACGGTGGCAGACGCGTATGCCGCGGCTGCTGCCGTACGCCGTCTACCGTCCCCTGGTGCGGGTCGCCCACTACGCGGGGCTGTGGCAGGCGCTGCGCTCGGGCGACAGCGTCGTCCTGCACGACTGCGGGACCCTGCGCTGGGTGCGCTCCTGGGTCGCCCGCGACGCGCGGCGGCGCGGACGGGGGATGCACCTGGTGCTGCTTGACGTCCCCGTGCGGACCGCCCTGGACGGGCAGCGCGAGCGCGGGCGGGGGGTTTCGGCGTACGCCATGGCCCGGCACCGCAACGCCTCCCGGCGCCTGCTGGCGGAGGCGGAAGCGGGCCGGCTGCCCGGCGCGTGCGTCTCCGCGGTGCTCCTGGACCGCGAAGCGGCCCGGGAACTCGAGGCCATCGACTTCGACGGCTGAGCGACCGGGCCGCGACGCGGGAGGTGCGGTACCGCTAGGGAACCTGCGGTTCCGCGGGGCCCTGCGGCGCCGGCGGCGCTTCGGGCGGGAGCTGCTCCCCCTGGTCGTTGAGGGGGACCGGCGGCGCCTCGGGCGGGAGCTGCTCCCCCTGGTCGTTGAGGGAGACCGGCGGCGTCACCGGCAGCGCACCGGTCAGCAGCTTCGGCACCGCCAGCAGCAGGGCCTGCAGGTCCGAGACGACCTTGGACACGCCGGCCGTCACACCCGCGAGGTCCTTGGCGACCACCTTGGCCAGCAGGTCCGTCACGTCGGCGATCAGCTGGTCGAGCGCGGCCTTGACGTCGGAGGCGGGGTCCGCGGCACGCCGCTCACCCTCACCGCCGCTCTGGGGATCGACGGCGGACGGGTCACCCGGCTGGCCGGGGTCCCCGGGCTGCAGGCCCGGCTGCGCAACGGCCGGGTCCTGGGCCGACGGGTCTATGTCGCCGGGAGATACCGCACCAGCCTGGTCGAGGACCGAGGCCAGCTGGCTGCTCGCCTCCTCGAGACCCTTGCGGAGGTCCTCCAGCTTGGCCGAGTCGGGGCTCTCGGCCTGGGCCTCCTGGGTGAGCTTGGCGCCGATGGACAGCGTGTCACCCAGCTTGGCGATGAGTTCGGCGTTGCCCGTGTCCGCCCCGCGGGCGGCGAGGTGCTCGACCTGGACGGCCGCGCTCCGGGTGGGGGCGTGGGCACTCGCGACACCGCCGGTGAGGCCCATCGTCAGCGAGGCGCAGACCGCCGCCGCTATGAGGGTGGAGTTGGTCCTGGTGATGCGCATGTTGAGATATCTCCCAGTTGAGGGTTTTCTCCTTGCCCGTCCTACCTTCGGAAACGATGTGACGCTTCGCAACCGGACGATCGCACCGCGTGACGGATGCGGGATGCGGGGGTCGCTTCCGCCCGCCGCCGGATAGGGTTTCCACCGAGGGCACCACCACAGGAAATTGCGAGGCGAGACGCAGTGAACATCCCGGGGCAGCGGATACCGGACGGCTTCGCCCCGCCGGGCCACGGCGCGGGCGGCTGGCCCGCCAACGAACTCGAGGAAGTGCTCTCCGCGGCGCTCGGCGACCCGGGCGCCACGGCACGCGTCCTGGAGGTGCTCGGCCGCTCCGAGTTGTGGATCCCGCTGCCGAACGGCGGCGGCCCCGACAGTCCGGACCTCGATCTGCCGACCATCGAACTCGACGGCGGCGTCTACGTCCCGGTGTTCAGTTCCGAACAGCAGTTCCTCGGCGCCGGCTCCGGCATGAGCTTCGCCGTCGCCCCCGCCCGCGAGTTCGCGCGCGGCCTGCCCCCGCAACTGGGGATCGCCGTCAACCCCGGTGGAGCGGTGGGCATTCCGCTGCCGCCCGCCGCCGTCATGGAGCTGTGCCGCACCGACCGCGAGCCCGGCACCCCGACCGGCGCCCGGGTCCGGCTCTGGGAACCCTCGCCCGATCAGGAGCCGGTGGACTTCCTGGCCGCCGCCGCGGGAGAGTTCGCCGTCACCCCCGTGGTGCTCTCCGCCCGCCGCGCGCTCGCCAGTGTCGAGGGCGATCCGGCCACGCTCTTCATCGGCGTCGAGCTCGACCGCTGGCAGGAGGACGACCGCGCCGCCGCCATGGCCGCCCTGGGGCGGGCGCTCGGCGCCGTCCCCGTGCCGTGGCAGGTGAACATCGTGCTGCTGGACGTCGCACAGGACCCCGTCGGCGACTGGATGCTCGAGCGCGTGCGACCCTTCTATGTCGGCACGGGCGCATAACCTTGGTTCGGCACGCGAGGCATTCGGCGAAGCAGACGACGCGGACAACGCGGACGCGGGAGGGCGGGACACGTGAGCGCGGGCGTGGGAGGAGGCGGGGGGCTGGAGCATGCGCTCCGGCAGGTGACGCCCGGTAGGTACGACGCCTACGAGAACCTGCTGCGGACCCTCGCCGACAGTCAGGTGTGGATGCTGCTCTGGCAGGGCTCACCCGGCGGGGCCGACGCTCAGTACGGCAACATGGAGGTCGCGGGCCACGGCTACGCCCCCTGTGTGACCTCTCCGCAGGAGCTCGCCGCCAGCGGCTGGAACCGGGCCCACGAGGTGGTCTCCGGCCGCGAGATCGCCACCTCGCTCTTCCCCGACCGCTGGGGCCTGTGGCTCAACCCGCACGCCCCCGGCGGCGGTGTCGGCGTCCCCTGGCTCGATCTGCGGCGGGTCTGCCTCGGGCTCGACCGGGCCCCGGCCGGGCCGCTGCGGATCGGTGAGCCGGCCCTCCAGATCCCCCAGTACTACGCCCTGTTGTGCCAGCAGGCCCATCGCACCCCGGCCGTCCGCTCGCTGCGGCGCGCCTGGGTCCAGCCGGCGGTGGGCGAGCCGTACCTCGCGATCGGCGTCGACCTCTACGACGCGGGCCCGCAGGCCGCCGAAACGGTGCGCCTGATGATGCAGTCCGCCCTCGGCGCGGTGCCGCAGGGGCTGCCGGTCGCCACGGTCGCCCTCACGGACGAGTACGACCCCGTCGGGATGTGGATGCGGGCCTCCGCTCAGCCCTTCTACTCCCGGGACGCCCACGGCGCGCCCGGCGCTCCCGGTGTCCCCGGTACGACGTACGGCTGGGCCCCGCAGCCCTACTGACCCCGTCCCCGCCGCCCTGGCGGTTTCCCGCCCCTGGCGACTTCCCGGCCCCGCCCCGTGCCGATCAGGGGCACCCCTGCAAGGGAATCCGCAGGGGCAGCGGTGCCGCACCCGGCAGCGCGAGGTGCCCTCAGAGGATCGCGTCGACGAGCCCCAGGGGCGGACTGCCCAGCTCCAGAAGTGCCCCGTGGAACCGCTGCAGCGAGAACGCGGGGCCCCAGGAGCGGCGGGCCCGCTCACGGAGCCGCATGATCTCCAACTTGCCCCAGGTGTAGCGGCCGTACGCCGCGTCGAAGGTGCCGCGCCGGGCCTCGGAGGCCGCGCCGGCCCGCGCGAGGTGGGCGTCCCGCATGAACCGCTGCGTGGCCTCCTCCAGCGTCATCGCCCCCGTGTGCAGCCCGATCGCGCTCGCGAGCCGGGTGACCCGTACGAGCGCCTCCAGGGCGACGCCGATCGCGAAGCGGGGGTCGCGGGCACGGAAGCCCTCCTCGAGGCAGACCTCCTCGACGTAGTGCGCCCAGCCCTCGCAGAAGGACAGGGAGTGCAGAACGCGGCGCACTTGCGTCGGCGCGTGCCGCAATGCCCGGCCGTGGGCGAAATGGCCCGGTGCCACCTCGTGCACGGTGATCGCCGGCAGGCTCGTACGGCTGAAGACCGAGAGCCACTCCTCGCGTTCCTCCTCCGGCCAGTCCGGCTCCGGCGGGGTGACGTGGTACCAGGATGCGGAGTCGGCCTCCTCCGGGGCCGCCCAGGTCATCATCGCCATGGACCAGCGGCGTGACGGCGGCGCGGGGCCGACCAGGCAGTCGCCGTCGAGCCAGGGCACGAGCCCCCGCTGCCGGGTGAACTCGATGACCTCGTCCGTGAGCCGGGCGGCCTCGGGGATGACCCCGTCCGCGTCCGGGTGGTCCGCGAGCAGCCGCGGGATGAGTTCGTCGACCGTGGCCGCCGGGTCCAGCCGCCTGCAGGACTCCGTGAGCAGTTCGGTGAGCCGGTCCCGCTCGCGCTCGGCCTCGTCGGCGAGGGCCGACAGGTCCACGCGCATGCCTTCCTGACTGCCCATCAGGAGGGCGAGGGCCTCGCCGCCGAGGCGGGGATCGGGGTCGCCGGTCTCGGCGGCGCGGGCGATGTGGTCGACCAGCCGGGCGTGCGCGGCGAGCGCGGGCCCGGCCTCCGGTTCGCGGTCCGGGTCGAGGTCGGCGGCCAGGCCGCGGACCGCCCCAAGGAGTGCGGCGGCGACCGGCGCGCTCACCCGGTCGAGCGATGCGATGGCCGCGTCGACGGCGTCCGGCCACTGCTGGAGGTGGCGCCTGCGGGCCTCCGCCAGCTCCTCGCGGGGTGCGTACTCGCGGTCGTAGGCGGTGAGTTCGAGATTGGACAAATGCGGATATGGGTCGCGCCGGTGCAGTTCGAGCTCGCCGTACTGGATCTTGAGAGTGTCCTCGAAGACCGACAGGTGCCGTTCGTCGTGAGGGTCGGAAAGGGCCGGTTCGCGCAGTCGGGCGTGGGCGAGCGAGGACAGGCCGCGGCGCACGCCGTCGGGCGACAGGTCCTGCACCCGGCCGTCGTACTCGTGGAGTCCCGCCATCTCCCTGACCACGGGGACCATCAGGTCGCACACCGAGCGAAGGCGATCGTTCATGGCCTCGACGGTAGCGACTCCCGTTGCCTCCCCGCGATCTGTCAACGCGCGTAACACTGCGGTAATAACGGACGAAGGCTCACCACATCACGGTTGCGCATCGCTTCCCTGTGAGGTCTGGCGCGTGATCCATGCCCCATGAAGACTCGCGCTCCAAGGCGGCTCTCACGTCGCCTTAACGATTCATCACAAACACAACACACACAGCCAGGCCCCATCGCACCACCATCAAAGAGCTCCGCCCGACATGGTCGGCCCGCTCCGTCGACCCGGGCGGACGACCAGGCGAAGCCGGCCACCGCCGGCAGGGGGATGCGCGAGGAGAAATGACAGCACCGCTGCACGACACCGCTGCCGCCGAGACGGCACTGCCCGACGTCACCGCCGATGTGCCGGCGAAGGCGATCGAGGGGCGCTCACCCGGCCGGATCGCCTGGATGCGGCTCAAGCGGGACAAGGTCGCGCTTGCCGGCGGATTCGTCGTGATCCTGCTCATTCTTATTGCCGTATGCGCACCCGTGCTGGTGCACTTCTTCGGCCATGACCCGAATGAGTTCCACGAGAATCTGATCGACCCCGACCTCGGCACGCCCAAGGGTTCCTTCGGCGGCATCAGTTCGGACTTCCTGCTGGGTGTCGAGCCGACCAACGGCCGCGACGTCTTCAGCCGCATCGTCTACGGCGCGCGGATCTCGCTGCTCGTGGCGTTCCTCGCGGCGATGGTGTCGGTCGTGATCGGCAGCATCCTCGGGGCGGTCGCCGGCTACATGGGCGGATGGGTCGACTCCGCGATCAGCCGGCTCATGGACCTGCTGCTGGCCTTCCCGCAGCTGCTCTTCACCATCGCCCTGGTCTCAGTCGTTCCGGACTCGGTCTGGGGCCTGACCGGCTCGGGCGTCCGCATGGGCGTGCTGATCGTGGTCATCGGCTTCTTCGGCTGGCCCTACATCGGCCGCATCGTCCGCGGGCAGACGATCTCGCTGCGGGAGCGCGAGTTCGTCGAGGCGGCCCGGAGCCTGGGGGCCGGGCGGCTGCACATCCTCGGGCGGGAACTGATGCCCAACCTCGTGGCGCCGATCCTGGTGTACACGACCCTGATCATCCCGACCAACATCCTGTCGGAGGCGGCGCTCAGCTTCCTCGGCGCCGGCGTCAAGCCTCCCACCCCCTCCTGGGGCAAGATGCTCTCCGACGCCGTGCCCATCTACCAGGCGGACCCGACCTACATGGTGGTCCCCGGTGTGGCGATCTTCATCACCGTACTGGCTTTCAACCTCTTCGGGGACGGGCTCAGGGACGCGCTCGACCCCAAGGGGAGCTGAGCGCCGTATCCCAGCCGCCGGTCCAGCCGGACGGCCTCTTCAAACCGGATGACGCGGGAACCGCGTCACGGGCAGTTCAGATCACGGAGGTTGTACAACAGTGAATCGCAGAGGCAAAGTACTCGGGGCGATCGCGCTTGCCGGAGCCCTGTCGCTGACCGCGGCGTGTGGGGGTGGAGGATCCGACGACAAGAAGACCTCCAGCGAGGGCGCCGGCTTCGACGCGGGCACCAAGGGCAAGGTGCTCAACGCGTCCGACAAGAAGGGCGGCACCCTCAAGCTCTGGTCGCCCCAGGACGTCGACTTCCTGGACCCGGCGCGCGCCTACTACGGCTTCGTGTGGGACATCCAGCGCCTCTACGTCCGCCAGCTGCTGACCTACGACTCCAAGCCGGGTGAGGCGGGCAACAAGCTCGTTCCCGACCTGGCGAAGGACATGCCGGAGGTCACCAACGACGGCAAGACGTACACCTTCCACCTGAAGGACGGCGTCAAGTTCGACGACGGTACCGACATCACGTCGAAGGACATCAAGTACGGCATCGAGCGAGTCTTCGCCCAGGACGTCCTCTCCGGCGGTCCGGTCTACATCATCGACCAGCTGGACCAGGGCCAGAAGTACCCCGGCCCGTACAAGGACAAGGACCCGAACAAGCTCGGTCTGAAGTCCGTCCAGACGCCGGACGACAAGACCATCGTCTTCAACCTGAAGAAGGCGTACTCGGACTTCCCGTTCCTGCTGGCCATGTCCGACACCTCCCCGGTGCCGCAGGCCAAGGACGACGGCGCCAAGTACACCAACCACCCGGTGGCCACCGGCCCGTACAAGGTCGAGTCCTTCACCGCCGGCAAGGGCGCGGTGTTCACCCGCAACAAGTTCTGGGACGCCAAGACCGACACGGTCCGCAAGGCCCTGCCGGACAAGGTCACCTTCACCGTGACCACCAACGCGGACGACATGGACTCCCGCCTGCTGTCGGGTGACATCGACTACGCGATCGACGGCACCGGCGTGCAGCAGGCCGCGAAGATCAAGATCCTGCAGAGCGCCAAGTACAAGGCGAACGCGGACAACCCGTACACCGGCTACATCCGCTACATGGCGTTCCCGACGAACGTGAAGCCGCTGGACAACGTGGACTGCCGCAAGGCGATCATCTACGCGGCCGACCCGCAGTCCCTGCAGACCGCCCGTGGCGGCCCGACCAGCGGTGACTTCGGCCTCAACATGCTGCCGCCGAACATCCCGGGCTCGGACAAGTCCTACGACCCGTACGGCCTGGCCGCGGGCAAGTCGCAGCCGGAGAAGGCCAAGGAGGCCCTGAAGGCCTGCGGCCACCCCGACGGCTTCTCCACCGTGATCGCGGTCCGCAACAACCGCGCCCCCGAGGTCAAGACCGCCGAGTCGCTCCAGGCGTCGCTGGCGAAGGTCGGCATCAAGGCCACCATCGACCAGTACGACGGCAGCCAGTCCTCCTCCGTCGTCGGCTCGCCCGACAACGTGAAGAAGAAGGGCTACGGCGTCGTCATCATGGGCTGGGGTGCCGACTTCAACACCGGTGCCGGCTTCCTGCAGGCCCTGGTCGACGGTCGTTACATCCTCCCGAACGGCAACAACAACTTCTCGCTGATCAACGACAAGGAGATCAACGGGCTGTTCGACAAGGCCGCGGGCGAGTCGACGGCGGAGGCCGCCGCCGCGGACTACGGCCAGATCAACAAGCTGGTGATGGAGAAGGCCCTGTACCTGCCCATCAACTTCGACAAGGCGCTGATCTACCGCAACCCGCGGATGACGAACGTCTTCGCCAGCGACGGTCAGGGCGGCCGCATCGACCTCGCGGTCGTCGGCGTCGAGAAGTAAACCCCGTCACACCAGCTAGTCAGTTAAGCGCGAAGGGCAGGTGAAGGCCGCCGCGGGCGGTCGCCGGTCCCCACAAGGGGCCGGCGGCCGCCCGGCGGCTGCCGAGTTCAGTGCTCGTCTACATCTTTCGACGACTGATCAATGTCGTCGCCCTGCTGGTGGTGGTCTCCATGGTCACCTTCGGCATCTTCTTCATGGTGCCGAAGATCACCGGAAGCGACCCGGCTCTCCTCTACGCGGGCAGAGCGACCAACAAGGTGGCCATCGAAGGCATTCGCCACAAGATGGGCCTGGACAAGCCGATCACCGTCCAGTACGGGGACTTCGTCAAGGGCATCGTGGTCGGCCGGGACTACGACAGCGGCAGTGAGAAGACCCACTGCCCGGCGCCGTGCTTCGGTTACTCCTTCAAGAACGAGCAGCCCGTGTGGCCGCTGCTGCTCGACCGGCTCCCGGTGACCGCGTCGCTCGCGGCGGGCGCCGCGGTGCTGTGGCTGCTCGGCGGCGTCGCCACCGGTGTGATCTCCGCCCTGCGCAGACGCACCGTGCTGGACCGCGTCACGATGGTCACCGCCCTGGCGGGTGTCTCGCTGCCGGTGTACTTCACCGGTCTGCTGACCTCCGCGATCTTCGTGACCAGCCTGGGGTGGCTGCCGGAGAACGACTACGTCAACTTCGCCGACAACCCGGCGCAGTGGGCGCAGCACCTGATCCTGCCGTGGATCACCCTGGCGTTCCTCTTCGCAGCCACCTACGCCCGGCTCACCCGCGCCACCATGCTGGAGATCCTGGGCGAGGACTACATCCGCACCGCGCGGGCGAAGGGGCTCAAGGAGGGCGTGGTCATCGGCAAGCACGCCCTGCGCTCCACCCTCACCCCGATCATCACCGTCTTCGGCCTCGACCTCGGCCAGCTGCTCGGCGGCGCCGTCCTCACCGAGACCGTCTTCAACCTGAAGGGACTGGGCAACGCCGCGGTCAACGCGATCAGCACCCAGGACCTGCCGGTCATCCTCGGCGTCACCATGTTCGCCGCCTTCTTCATTGTCATGGCCAACTTGATCGTTGACCTGCTGTACGCCGTCGTCGACCCGCGCGTGAGGCTGACGTGAACCAGAGTCCCTCCACCGAAACCTCCGTACCCGGCGTGCCGGTTCCGGACCCGTCGTCCGCCCCCAAGGAGTTCCTGGCGGTCCGCGACCTCAAGGTCCACTTCCCGACCGACGACGGCGTGGTGAAGTCCGTCAACGGACTGTCGTTCACCCTGGAGCGCGGCAAGACCCTGGGCATCGTGGGCGAGTCGGGGTCCGGCAAGTCCGTGACCTCGCTCGCCATCCTGGGCCTGCACCGCACCGGGCACAGCCGCTCCAGGCCGCAGATCAGCGGTGAGGTGTGGCTGGACGGCAAGGAGCTGATCTCCGCCTCCGCCGAGGAGGTGCGCCGGCTGCGCGGCCAGAAGATGGCGATGATCTTCCAGGACCCGCTGTCCGCGATGCACCCCTACTACACGGTGGGGCAGCAGATCGTCGAGGCGTACCGGATCCACAACCAGGTCACCAAGCAGGCCGCCCGCAAGCACGCGGTCGAGCTGCTGGACCGGGTCGGCATCCCCCAGCCCGACAAGCGCGTCGACTCCTACCCGCACGAGTTCTCCGGCGGTATGCGGCAGCGCGCGATGATCGCGATGTCGCTGGCCAACAACCCCGAGCTGCTGATCGCCGACGAGCCGACCACCGCGCTCGACGTGACCGTGCAGGCGCAGATCCTCGACCTCATCCGGGACCTGCAGAAGGAGTTCGGCTCCGCGGTCATCATGATCACCCACGACCTCGGTGTCGTCGCCGAACTCGCCGACGACCTGCTGGTGATGTACGGCGGCCGGTGTGTCGAGCGCGGCAGCGCCGAGAAGGTGTTCTACGAGCCGCAGCACCCGTACACCTGGGGCCTGCTGGGGTCGATGCCGCGCATCGACCGCGAGCTGACGGACCGCCTGGTCCCGGTCAAGGGATCGCCGCCGAGCCTCATCAACGTGCCCCCGGGCTGCGCCTTCCACCCGCGCTGCCCCTACGCGGACCTCACCGACGGCGCCAGCACCACGGTCGTGCCGGAGCTCAAGGACGTCGGCGGCGGGCACTTCGCGGCGTGCCACCTGCGCAAGACGGATCGGGAGCGCATCTGGACCGAAGAGATTGCGCCCAAGCTGTGAAGGACCAGGCTGTGCCCAACAACGACGTCACGATCCCCCAGCAGGCGGCGACGGAACCCGTGCCGACGACCGAGGGGGAGGCCCTGCTCAAGGTCAGCGGGCTGGTCAAGCACTTCCCGATCAGGAAGGGACTGCTGAAGCGCCAGGTCGGCGCGGTCAAGGCGGTCGACGGCATCGACTTCCACGTCAACGCGGGGGAGACCCTCGGCGTGGTCGGCGAGTCCGGCTGCGGCAAGTCCACCATGGGCCGGCTGATCACCCGGCTGCTCGAACCGACCAGCGGCACCATCGAGTTCGAGGGCCGGGACATCACGCACCTCGGCACGGCGCGCATGCGCCCGCTGCGCCGTGACGTGCAGATGATCTTCCAGGACCCGTACTCCTCGCTGAACCCGCGGCACACCGTCGGCACGATCGTCGGCGCGCCCTTCCGGCTGCAGAAGGTGCAGACGGAGAGCGGTGTGAGGAAGGAGGTGCAGAACCTCCTGGAGCTGGTCGGCCTCAACCCCGAGCACTACAACCGCTACCCGCACGAGTTCTCCGGCGGCCAGCGGCAGCGCATCGGCATCGCCCGCGCACTGGCGCTCAAGCCCAAGCTCGTGGTGGCGGACGAGCCGGTCTCCGCGCTGGACGTCTCCATCCAGGCCCAGGTGGTCAACCTCCTGGACGACCTGCAGAGCGAGCTCGGCCTGACGTACGTGATCATCGCCCACGACCTGTCGGTCATCCGGCACGTGTCGGACCGCATCGCGGTGATGTACCTGGGCAAGATCGTGGAGGTGGCGGACCGCGAGTCCCTGTACTCCAAGCCGATGCACCCGTACACCAACGCGCTGCTCTCCGCGGTGCCGGTGCCGGACCCGAAGCGGCGCAGCAAGCGCGAGCGGATCCTGCTGACCGGCGACGTGCCGTCGCCGATCGCCCCGCCGCCGGGCTGCCGCTTCCACACCCGCTGCTGGAAGGCGACCGAGGTCTGCAAGACCACGGAGCCCCCGCTGGCCACCCTGGCCACCGGGCACCAGGTGGCCTGCCACCACCCGGAGAACGCCGGAGGCGACTCCGGCAGCGGTGCGACCGAAAAGACGGTCGAAAAGGCGTAGCCCCGCACCCGGCACAATGAGGCCGGTGCAAACCGAACTGTTCAGTCACTCCGTCCAGCACGTGCTCGACCTCGTCGGAATCTTCGTCTTCGCGATCTCCGGCGCGCTGCTCGCCGTACGCAAGAACTACGACGTCTTCGGCATGGCGGTGCTCGCAGAGGTCACCGCGCTGGGCGGAGGGCTGATCAGGGACCTGATCATCGGGGCGGTCCCGCCGGCGGCCTTCACCGACCTCGGCTACTTCCTGACCCCGATGATCGCCACCGTGGTGGTCTTCTTCCTGCACCCCCAGGTCGAGCGGATCAACACCACCATCAACGTCTTCGACGCCGCCGGCCTCGGCCTCTTCTGCGTCGCCGGCACCACCAAGGCCTACGACTACGGCCTCAACCTCACCGCCTCCGCCACCCTCGGGCTCGCCACCGCCGTCGGCGGCGGCGTGCTGCGCGACCTGCTCGGCAACGAGGTGCCCTCCCTGCTGCGCTGGGACCGCGACCTGTACGCGGTGCCGGCGATCGCCGGGGCGGTCGTGGTGGCGCTGCTCATCAAGTTCGACGCCCTGACCCCCGGCACCGGGATCCTCGCCGTCGTCAGCGCCTTCGTCCTGCGACTGCTGGCCATGCGGTTCCACTGGCGCGCGCCGCGTGCCTGGCACCGGCGGACCACGGCGGAGGAGTAGCCCCGCCACCCCCTCGGGCTCCGGCGCGTCCCGGACGGCGCGGTGGGGCCTCGGGGCGGTACGGGGCGGCGGCGCCCGTAGAATCACGCTCATCATGGCCTACTTCGACCACGCCGCGACGACCCCCATGCTCCCCGAGGCCGTGGAGGCGATGACCACGCACCTCGCCGTCACGGGCAACGCCTCCTCGCTCCACGCGGCCGGCCGCCGGGCCCGGCGGACGGTGGAGGAGTCCCGTGAGTCGCTGGCCGCCGCACTCGGCGCGCGCCCCAGCGAGATCGTCTTCACCGGCGGCGGCACCGAGGCCGACAATCTGGCGGTCAAGGGCCTGTACTGGGCCCGCCGCGACGCCGATCCCCGGCGCGTCCGGGTCCTGTCCAGCCCGGTGGAGCACCACGCCGTCCTCGACGCCGTCGACTGGCTCACCGAGCACGAGGGCGCACGGGTCGAATGGCTCCCGGTCGACGCGTACGGGCGGGTCCACCCCGAGGCCCTGCGCGAGGCAATCGCCCGCGACCCCGCAGACGTCGCCCTCGCCACCGTGATGTGGGCCAACAACGAGGTCGGCACGATCATGCCGATCGAGGAACTCAGCGCGGTGGCGCGGGAGTTCGAGGTGCCGCTGCACTCCGACGCCGTCCAGGCGCTCGGCCAGGTCGAGGTCGACTTCGCGGCCTCGGGGCTCGACGCGATGACCGTCACCGGGCACAAGGTCGGCGGGCCTTACGGCGTCGGGGCCCTGGTGCTGCGGCGCGAGGTCGGGCCGGTCCCGATCCTGCACGGCGGCGGCCAGGAGCGCGGCGTACGCTCCGGCACACTCGACGTCCCCGCGGTCGCCGCCTTCGCCGTGGCCGGCGCACTCGCCGCCGAGCGGCAGGGCGACTTCGCGCGGGAGATCGGAGCCCTGCGCGACGACATGGTCGCCCGGGTCCGCGCGGCCGTCCCCGAGGCGATCCTCAACGGCGATCCCGCCCCCGGCGGCCGGCTCCCCGCCAGCGCCCACTTCTCCTTCCCCGGCTGCGAGGGGGACTCCCTGCTGATGCTGCTCGACGCCCAGGGCATCGAGTGCTCCACCGGGTCCGCGTGCACCGCCGGGGTGCCGCAGCCCAGCCACGTCCTGCTCGCGATGGGCGCCGACCCCGACCTCGCCCGGGGCTCCCTGCGGTTCTCCCTCGGGCACACCTCGACGGCGGAGGACGTCGCCACCCTCGGCGAGGCGATCGGCCCCGCCGTGGCCCGCGCCCGCAGCGCGGGCCTGATGTAGGGCCTGCGTCGGCCATTGCGTGGCCCGGGCGCCGGTCCGCTCGCGGCGCGCCCAACCGTGCGGCGCCGCCGGCGGGTGCGGGTGGCCCCTGTGGGTGATGTCGGTCTGTGGGCTGCTCACGGGCGGGGCCGCGTTGCCCGCCCCGCGTCCCCCCACCGTCGACGGCAACGGGCGGGCGGGTGGGAGACCGTCCGCCGCAGGCGCAACGCACCCGCACTCGCCCACGCACCGCACCCACCACGACCCGCCCCGCAGGGGAACCGCGCTCGCGACGACCGGCCCCGCAAGACGCCCCCGGGGGCGCCGTACCCTAGGAGGCGCTATGACTGACTTCCCCGGTGCACCCACAGGCCCTGGCGACGGCCGTCGCCTCCGCGTGCTCGCCGCGATGAGCGGTGGCGTCGACTCGGCCGTGGCGGCCGCCCGCGCCGCCGAAGCGGGGCACGACGTCACGGGCGTGCATCTCGCCCTCTCGGCGAACCCTCAATCGTTCCGCACCGGAGCCCGCGGCTGCTGCACGATCGAGGACAGCCACGACGCCCGCCGCGCCGCGGACGTGATCGGCATCCCCTTCTACATCTGGGACCTGGCCGACCGCTTCCGCGCCGACGTCGTCGACGACTTCGTCGCCGAGTACGCGGCCGGCCGCACGCCCAACCCCTGCCTGCGCTGCAACGAGAAGATCAAATTCGCCGCGCTTCTCGACAAGGCGATCGCCCTCGGCTTCGACGCCGTGTGCACCGGCCACTACGCCACCGTCGTGGCCAACCCCGACGGCACCCGCGAGCTGCACCGCGCCTCGGACGCGGCCAAGGACCAGTCGTACGTGCTCGGCGTCCTGGACGAGCGGCAGCTGGCGCACGCCATGTTCCCGCTCGGGGACACCCTCACCACCAAGGACGAGATCCGGGCGGAGGCCGCGCGGCGGGGCCTGTCCGTGGCGAAGAAGCCGGACAGCCACGACATCTGCTTCATCGCGGACGGCGACACCCAGGGCTTCCTCGCGCAGCGCCTGGGCACCGCCGAGGGCGACATCCTCGACGAGGACGGGAACCGTCTGGGCGGCCACTCCGGCGCGTACGGGTACACCGTCGGCCAGCGCAAGGGCCTGCGCCTGGGGGTGCCCGCCGCCGACGGCAAGCCCCGCTACGTGCTCGACATCTCGCCGGTGAACAACACGGTGACCGTCGGCCCCGCCGAGGCCCTCGACGTCACGGCGCTCACCGGCATCCGGCCGCGCTGGTGCGGCACCGCGCCGGACGGGGCGGGGCCGCGCCCGTACACCGCCCAGCTGCGCGCGCACGGCGACGACGTGCCCGTCACCGCCGAGCTGATCGGCGACGAGCTGCGTGTCCGCTTCACCGGCGGAGCGGTCCGCGGCGTCGCCCCGGGCCAGGCGGTCGTCCTCTACGACGGCACGCGCGTCGTCGGCTCGGCGACGATCGCCACCACGGAACGCAGCCCCCGCGCGACGGCGAGCGCCTGACCGCCGCCGTTGCGCGGCACGGCGGCCGCCATGACGGGTTCGACGCCCGCGGCGAGCAGTCCGGACGCCGTACGGAAGACTGGCCCGTATGAACATCTGCGTCTTCCTCTCCGCCGCCGACCTCGGGCCCCGCTACACCGACCCAGCCCGCGAGTTCGCCGAGTTGATCGGCAAGGGCGGCCACACCCTGGTGTGGGGCGGCTCGGACGTCGGCCTCATGAAGGTGATGGCGGACGGGGTGCAGGAGCACGGCGGCCGCCTGGTCGGGGTGTCGGTGGAGTTCCTGGCGGCGAAGGCGCGCAAGAACGCCGACGAGATGGTGATCGCGGCCGACCTCGCGGAGCGCAAGGCGGAGCTGCTGGCCCGCGCGGACGCCGTGGTGGTCATGGTGGGCGGCACCGGCACGCTGGACGAGGCGACCGAGATCCTGGAGCTGAAGAAGCACGGACTGCACACCAAGCCGGTCGTCCTGCTCAACACGGCGGGTTTCTACGACGGGCTCAAGGAGCAGTTCCAGCGGATGGACGAGGAGGGTTTCCTGCCGCTGCCCCTCACCGACCTGGTGTTCTTCGCGGAGGACGGCGTCTCGGCCCTCGCCTACCTGGAGGAGAACGCCGCGATCGTGTGAGCCCCGGGATGACAGCATGGGGCCCATGTCGATTCATCTGATCACCGGCGCCGGCTCCGGCATCGGCGCCGTCGTGGCCCAGCGCCTCCTCGACCGCGGCGACGAACTGTGGCTGCTGGCCCGCAACGCCGGACGCGCCAAGGAGCTGGCCGACCGCTTCCCCGGGGCGCACACCCTCGTCGGGGACCTCGCGGAGCCGGAGCGGCTGTCCTGGGCGCTGGGCCACCAGACGCCGCCGGAGCGGCTGGACTCGCTGCTGCACATCGCGGGCGTCGTGGACCTGGCCCCGGTCGGTGAGCTGACCCCGAAGATCTGGAACCGGACGCTCGCCGCCAACCTGGTGGGTCCCGCCGAGCTGACCCGCCTCGTCCTGCCCCAACTACGGCTGTCCCGCGGCCACGTGGTCTTCGTCAACTCCGGAGCCGGACTCAACGCGCACGCCGAGTGGAGCGCCTACGCGGCCAGCAAGCACGGTCTGAAGGCGCTCGCCGACTCCCTGCGCCACGAGGAGCACGCGTCCGGGGTGCGGGTCACCTCGGTCTACCCGGGCCGCACCGCCACGCCCATGCAGGCCAAGGTGCACCAGCAGGAGGGCAAGGCCTACGACCCCTCCCGGTGGATCGCCCCCGAGTCGGTGGCGACGGTGGTCCTGACGGCGATCGACCTGCCGCGGGACGCCGAGATCAACGACCTGACGATCCGGCCGGGAGCCTGACCGGCACGGCGTCGTACGCTGCACCGGTGAGTACGGAAGGTACCGAAGCGAAGTTCCGGCTGCCCGAGGGGGCGGCCACCGGTGTGGGCTCGATGCCCGGAGGCGACGCGCGCGAGGCGGCGCGGACGGCGACGGGAGCGCTGGAGGCGCTGCCGTTCCTGCCGGAGCTGCCCGCGCGCGGCCCGGGGGCGGACATGATCGGCCGCACGCTCGGGATGCTCGTCGAGCTGTACGCGCGGGTGGAGCCCAGCGGATGGCGGTTCGGCGACCGCCCGGGCCGGGACACCCGCCGGGCCAGGGCGTGGCTGGGGGAGGACCTGGACGCCCTGGAGGAGTTCACCCAGGGCTACGAGGGCCCCCTGAAGCTCCAGGCGGTCGGGCCGTGGACGCTCGCCGCCTCGGTCGAGCTGAAGAACGGCGAAGCCGCGCTCTCCGACCCGGGTGCCTGCCGCGACCTGGCCGCGTCGCTCGGCGAGGGGCTGCGGCTGCACGTGGAGGACGTGCGCAGGCGGATGCCCGCCGCGCGGCCCGTGCTGCAGCTGGACGAGCCCTCGCTGACCGCGGTGCTGCAGGGGCGGGTCAAAACGGCCAGCGGCTACCGCACGCACCGCGCGGTGGACCGCGGCGTCGTCGAGGGCGCCCTGCGGGACGTCATGGAGGCCGTGCGCGGCGTGCCCGTGATCGCGCACTCCTGCGCGCCCGACGTGCCCTTCGCGCTGCTGCGGCGGGCGGGGGTGGCGGGGGTGTCGTTCGATTTCTCGCTGCTCACGGAGCGTGACTGGGACGCCTTCGGTGAGGCGGCCGAGGCCGGAACCGCGCTCCTCACGGGTGTCGTCCCGGGCACCGACGCCCCATTGTCGGACCCTGCCGGTAGCGTCAGTGGTGTTCGGGCGCTGTGGCGCAGGCTGGGGCTGTCCCCGGGGGATCTGGGCGCCTCCGTGGCGGTCACTCCGTCCTGCGGTCTGGCGGGGGCCTCGCCGGCCTATGCCCGTGCCGCTCTCGTGCACTGCGCGAAGGCGGCGCGATCGCTCGTCGACAACCCTGAGTGAGGCCTGAGTGAGGAAGGACGTGTACGTGGAGAACTCCGAGATCCCCGAGGTCGCCAGGAACGAGGATGTGCCGGCCGAGGCGCGCGAACTGCACGCCTCCCTGGCCGAGCAGGTCGAGGAGCACCGCTTCCGCTACTACGTCAAGGACCAGCCGGTCGTCAGCGACGCCGAGTTCGACAAGCTGCTGCGCCGGCTGGAGGTCCTGGAGGACGAGCACCCCTCGCTGCGTACCCCCGACTCGCCGACCCAGAAGGTCGCGGGCGCGTACGAGACGGAGTTCACCTCCGTCGAGCACCGCGAGCGGATGCTCTCCCTCGACAACGCCTTCACCGAGGAGGAGCTGAACGCCTGGGCGGACCGCCTGGCCGGTGAGCTCGGCCCACCGGCGGGCGAGGGCGGGGGCTACCACTTCCTGTGCGAGCTCAAGGTCGACGGACTCGCTGTCAACCTCACATACGAGAACGGCCGCCTGGTGCGCGCCGCCACCCGCGGTGACGGCCGCTCCGGCGAGGACATCACGCCCAACGTCCGCACGATCGCCGAGATCCCGGACCGGCTGGCGGGGGAGCGGGTGCCGGCCCTGGTCGAGATCCGCGGCGAGGTCTTCTTCCCCATGGAGAAGTTCGAGGAGCTCAACGCCCGTCTGGTCGAGGCCGGCGACAAGCCCTTCGCCAACCCGCGCAACGCCGCCGCCGGTTCCCTGCGCCAGAAGGACCCCCGGGTCACCGCGAGCCGTCCGCTGCACATGGTGGTGCACGGCATCGGCGCCCGCGAGGGCTTCACCATCGACTGCCAGTCGCACGCCTACGAGCTGCTGCACGAGTGGGGCCTGCCCACCACCAAGTACGCCCGCGTCGTGGGCACGATCGCCGAGGTCAAGGAGGTCATCGCCTACTACGGCGAGCACCGCCACGACGTCGAGCACGAGATCGACGGCATCGTCGTCAAGGTCGACGAGATCCCGCTGCAGGGCCGGCTCGGCTCCACCGCCCGCGCGCCGCGCTGGGCCATCGCGTGGAAGTACGCGCCGGAGGAGGTCAACACCAAGCTGGTCGACATCCGGGTCGGGGTCGGCCGCACGGGCCGGGTGACCCCGTACGCGGTGGTCGAGCCGGTCACGGTGGCCGGCTCGGAGGTCGAGTTCGCCACCCTGCACAACCAGGACGTGGTCAAGGCCAAGGGCGTGCTGATCGGCGACACCGTCGTGCTGCGCAAGGCCGGTGATGTCATCCCGGAGATCCTCGGCCCGGTCGTCGACCTGCGGGACGGCGGCGAGCGTGAGTTCGTCATGCCTGCCGAGTGCCCCGAGTGCGGCACCCCGCTGCGCCCGATGAAGGAGGGCGACATCGACCTGCGCTGCCCCAACGCGCGGGGCTGCCCGGCGCAGATCCGGGAACGGCTGTTCTACCTGGCCGGCCGCAAGTGCCTGGACATCGAGAACTTCGGCTACGTCGCCGCGGCCGCGCTCACCCGGCCCCTGGAGCCCGCCGAGCCGCCGCTGCGCGACGAGAGCGATCTGTTCGACCTCACCGCCGAGGACCTGCTGCCGATCCGCGCCCATGTGCTGGACCAGAACAGCGGCCTGCCCAAGCGCGACCAGGAGACCGGTGAGGAGAAGGTCGTCTCGGTCTTCGCCAACCAGCAGGGAGAGCTGAAGAAGAACGCGGTGGCCATGCTGGAGAACATCCAGCAGGCCAAGGAGCGGCCGCTCGCCCGGATCATCGCGGGGCTGTCGATCCGTCACGTCGGGCCCGTCGCCGCCGAGGCGCTCGCCCGCGAGTTCCGCGACCTGGAGGCCATCTTCGCGGCGGACGAGACACGGCTGGCCGATGTGGACGGAGTCGGCGGGATCATCGCCGCCTCCCTCAAGCAGTGGTACGAGGAGGAGTGGCACCGCGAGATTCTCCGCAAGTGGAAAGCGGCCGGCGTCCGTTTCACCGAGGAGGGTTCCGAGGAGGGGCCGCGCCCGCTGGAGGGCCTCACCGTCGTCGTGACCGGCACCCTCGCCTCGCACACCCGGGACGGCGCGAAGGAGGCGCTCGTCGGCCGCGGGGCCAAGGTCACCGGATCGGTCTCCAAGAAGACCGACTTCGTGGTGGTCGGCGACAGTCCGGGGTCCAAGTACGACAAGGCGGTGCAGCTGAAGGTGCCGATCCTGGACGAGGAAGGCTTCGCCGTCCTGCTGGAACAGGGCGCCGACGCCGCCCGGGAGGCCGCGGTGAACCCGGAGGGCTGACACCCCATCATCACCCTTTCGGCCCATAACGCAACGATCCGGGAGGGTGGGATCCATTCGGGCAACAGCAGCCGATCGGTGCCCGTGACAGGCTTTCGCGGCCTACTGTTGAGAGGCGCGCCTTCCGGGCATAGGCCCTCCAGCAGCCCGGCGGTCAATTCCGCGGGCAAGGGCGTGTGGTGTGACGGCACACGCGGCTGCGAGAGGGTACGGGCATGGAACCGACGGACAGCGCCGGACCGGCGCAGCGGCTGCTCGGGCCGGCCGCGCCGGTGCTGCCCGCGGCGGCACTCAGGTACGCGGTCGTGGGGGCCGCCGCGGCGGCCCTCGTCGTGGGCGTCGTGCGGGTACTCGTGGACGGCAACGCCTTCTTCCCCGGCGGTGACGTCGGCTGGGCGTTCGCCGTGCTCACCGGCATCATCGTCGGCCATCTGGTCGCCATGGGCCGGGACCGCTGGTGGGGCGGCACGGGCTCCGGCGCCGCCCTGACCCTGGCCATGCTGCTGCTGTACGGCTGGGTGCCCGCGGTGCTGGTCAGCCTGGCCGTCGTCGTCCTGGTCGGCGCGGCCCGCCGGCACCGCTGGCGAGAGGCCCTGCTGCACGGCGCCGTGGACATCCTCGGCATCGGCGGGGCCTCGCTCGCGCTGTCCGCCTTCGGGACCCACCCGTCCGTCGAACAGCCCTGGCAACCCGCCACTTGGGGGATGGCCGCCATCCCCGCGGTCCTGGCCGCCGCGCTCGGCTACCTGGCTGCGACCCGCACGCTCCTGTGGTATGCGATCGTGCCGCGCGCCGGCGCGCTGCCCACCGTGGCCCGGACCGCGCTGATACGCCAGGGCTTCGTCGGTGTCGCACTGCTCGGCATCTCCCCGCTGATCATCATCGTCGCGGCCGATCTGCCCCTGCTGCTGCCGCTGTTCGCCGTGCCCCTGATCGCGCTCGACTCCACGCTCTGGATCGCCCACGCCCGCGCCGAGGAACAACTGCGGGACCCGCTCACCGGACTGCCCAACCGTCAGTGGATGCTGGAGCGCACCTGGACCGCGCTCGACGACGCCGCCCGCGGCGGCGAACGGACCGCCCTGGTCCTGATCGACCTCGACAAGTTCCGCTCCGTCAACGACACCCTCGGTCACATGGCCGGCGACCGGCTGCTGCTGCAGATCGCCGACCGTCTGCGACTCGCCCTGCCGCGCGGCGCCGAGGTCGCCCGGCTCGGCGGCGACGAGTTCGCCGTCCTGCTCCCCACCTGCGACTCGCCGACCCGCGCCCAGCGCATCGCCAGGGCCCTGGTCGCCGCGCTGAGTTCGCCGTTAAGTCTCGACGGCCTGACCCTGGTCCTCGAGGCCAGCGCCGGGGTCGCCGTCTTCCCCGATCACGCCGGTGACGCCGAGGGCCTGCTGCGCCGCGCCGACGTCGCGATGTACCAGGCGAAACGTGACCGCAGCGGCGTCGAGGTCTACGAGTCCTCCCGCGACGGCAACACGCCCGACCGCCTCGGACTCCTCGGCGACCTGCGCCGCGCCCTGGACCGCGGCGAGGTCGAACTGCACTACCAGCCGAAGGTCCGCTTCGACGGGCAGGTCGCCGGCCTGGAGGCGCTCGTCCGCTGGGTGCACCCCGAGCGGGGCCGTGTCAGCCCCGAGGAGTTCATCGCCATCGCCGAGACCTCGGGGCTGATGCCGCAGCTCACCGAGTACGTCCTGGAGACCGCGCTCGGGCAGGTCGCCCGCTGGCGGGCGATGGGCCTCGACGTCCCCGTCGCGGTCAACGTCTCGCCGCGCGACGTCCACTCGCCCGGCTTCGCCGGGGCCGTCGCGGCGCGCCTGGCCCGGCACGGCGTCCCGCCGGGGGCGCTGCAGCTGGAGATCACCGAGCATGTGCTCCTGGAGGACCCGCAGCGCGCGGCCGACACGATGGCCGGGCTGACCGGGCACGGGGTGAAGATGTCGCTGGACGACTTCGGCACCGGGTACTCCTCTCTGGTGCACCTGCGGCGGCTGCCGGTGAGCGAGCTGAAGATCGACCGCTCGTTCGTCGCGCGGCTGTCCGTCGACGCCGAGGATGCGGAGATCGTGCGCTGCACGGTCGACCTCGCCCATTCGCTCGGCCTCCTCGTCGTAGCGGAGGGCGTCGAGGACGACGAGACGTGGGAGCGTCTGCGCGACCTGGGCTGCGACGCGATCCAGGGCTGGCTGGTCGCCGCGGCGATGCCCCCGGAGGAGACCACCGCCTGGCTCAGGCTCCGCGGCCGTGCCGGATGGCGCCGCCCCGCGGAGCTGGAGGCGGCGAAGGAGCGAGCCGCAGTTCCCGACGCGCAGTAACGTTTGCGGGCCCCCGACCTGCGGGGCCGGCCCGGCCGGCCTCCCTCGCCGCCCGCCCCGGCACAGCCGCGCGGCGGGCCGCGAGAGGCCGCGGAAACCGGGCCGCCGGGGGCCCGGTGACGGCGCGGGCGTCCCAGTGGCCCCACCCGCTCCGCGCCCGCGGCCGACACGTCCCGGCGGTGCGAAGCAACAACCGTTTCGCCCCCGGGGTGCCCGCGCCCATAGGATTGGGCGCGAAAAGACCGAACTCACCCCCAGAGGATCGCTGCATGCCAGGCATCACGCGCGAGGAGGTCGCCCACCTCGGCCGGCTGTCGCGTCTGGAGCTGAAGGACGAAGAGCTCGACCACTTCGCCGGACAGCTCGACGCCATCATCGGCGCGGTAGCCCGCGTCTCCGAGGTGGCCGGCGAGGACGTACCGCCGACCTCCCACCCGCTGCCGCTGACCAATGTCATGCGCCCTGACGAGGTCCGGCCCTGCCTGACCCCGGCGGAGGCGCTGTCCGGCGCCCCTGCCCAGGAGCAGCAGCGCTTCAAGGTGCCGCAGATCCTGGGGGAGGACTGATCACGATGACCGATCTGACCAGGCTCACCGCCGCGGAGACCGCGGCCGCCGTCGCCTCCGGCGAGACCTCCGCCGTCGAGGTCGCCAAGGCCCACCTGGACCGCATCGCGGCCGTCGACGAGAAGGTGCACGCCTTCCTGCACGTCGACACCGAGGGCGCCCTCAAGGCCGCCAAGGCCGTCGACGACAAGCGCGCCGCCGGCGAGAAGCTGGGCCCCCTCGCGGGTGTCCCGCTGGCCCTGAAGGACATCTTCACCACCAAGGGCGTCCCGACCACGGTCGGCTCCAAGATCCTCGAGGGCTGGATCCCGCCGTACGACGCGACGCTGACCAGCCGTCTCAAGCAGGCCGGCATCGTCATCCTCGGCAAGACCAACATGGACGAGTTCGCCATGGGGTCCTCCACCGAGAACAGCGCCTACGGCCCGACCGGCAACCCGTGGGACCTCACCCGGATCCCCGGCGGCTCCGGCGGCGGCTCCTCCGCCGCCCTCGCCTCCTTCCAGGCCCCGCTGGCCATCGGCACCGACACCGGCGGCTCCATCCGCCAGCCGGCCGCCGTCACCGGCACGGTCGGCGTCAAGCCGACCTACGGCGGTGTCTCCCGCTACGGCATGGTGGCCTTCAGCTCCTCCCTCGACCAGGGCGGCCCCTGCGCCCGCACCGTCCTCGACGCGGCCCTGCTGCACGAGGTCATCGCGGGGTACGACCCGATGGACTCCACCTCCATCAACGCTCCGGTCCCGCCGGTCGTGGAGGCCGCGCGCAACGCCGACGTCAAGGGCCTGCGGGTCGGCGTCGTCAAGGAGTTCGCCGGCGAGGGCTACCAGGCCGGCGTCATGGAGCGGTTCAACGAGTCGGTCGAGCTGCTCCGCGAGCTCGGCGCCGAGGTCGTCGAGCTCTCCTGCCCGTCCTTCGAGTACGCGCTCGCCGCGTACTACCTGATCGCGCCCTCCGAGTGCTCGTCCAACCTGGCCCGCTTCGACGGCCTGCGCTACGGCCTGCGGGTCGGCGACGACGGCAGCCGCAGCGCCGAGGACGTCACCGCGCTCACCCGCGAGGCCGGCTTCGGCCCCGAGGTCAAGCGCCGGATCATGCTCGGCACGTACGCGCTCAGCTCCGGCTACTACGACGCGTACTACGGCAGCGCCCAGAAGGTCCGCACCCTGATCTCGCGGGACTTCGAGCGCTCCTTCCAGCAGGTCGACGTCGTGATCTCGCCGACCACCCCGACCACCGCGTTCCCGATCGGCGAGCGCGTGGACGACCCGATGGCGATGTACCTCGCCGACCTGTGCACCATCCCGGCCAACCTGGCGGGCAACGCCGCCATGTCCGTGCCCTGCGGCCTCGCCTCCGAGGACGGGCTCCCGGTCGGTCTGCAGATCATCGCCCCGGCCATGGCCGACGACCGCCTCTACCGTGTCGGTGCGGCCGTCGAGGCCGCGTTCACCGCACGCTGGGGCCACCCGCTGCTGGAGGAGGCACCGACTCTGTGAGCAAGATCGAGAAAGCCAAGGGCTTCAAGAAGAGCAAGTCCGGCACCTACCTGTCGATCGGCACCACGCTCTTCGGCGCGGTCGGTGTGGCGCGGCAGCTGAAGAAGGGCCGGGCCGAGAGCGACACCCTGCTGCTGATCGACGCTGTGGTCAGCGCCGCGGCGATCGCCACGGGCGTGGCCCTGCTGGTCCGCCAGCTGCGCAGGCTCGGCGACGGCAGCGACCACGACGTGTTGGCATCCTGACGGGGAACTGAGAGGTATCAAGACTGTGACCGTCACGGACCTGGTGTCGTACGAGGACGCGCTCGCGTCCTATGACCCGGTGATGGGCCTCGAGGTCCACGTCGAGCTCGGCACCAAGACGAAGATGTTCTGCGGCTGCTCGACGGCGCTGGGCGCCGAGCCGAACAGCCAGGTGTGCCCGGTGTGCCTGGGCCTGCCCGGCGCGCTGCCGGTCGTCAACGCGACCGGCGTCGAGTCCGCCATCAAGATCGGCCTCGCGCTCAACTGCGAGATCGCCGAGTGGTGCCGCTTCGCCCGGAAGAACTACTTCTATCCGGACATGCCGAAGAACTTCCAGACCTCCCAGTACGACGAGCCGATCGCCTTCAACGGCTACCTGGACGTCCAGCTGGAGGACGGCGAGGTCTTCCGCGTGGAGATCGAGCGCGCCCACATGGAGGAGGACACCGGCAAGTCCACCCACGTCGGCGGTGCGACCGGCCGTATCCACGGCGCCTCGCACTCGCTGCTGGACTACAACCGGGCCGGTATCCCGCTGATCGAGATCGTCACCAAGCCGATCGTGGGCGCCGGCGAGCGCGCCCCCGAGGTGGCGAAGGCGTACGTGACCGAGCTGCGCGAGCTGATCAAGGCGCTGGGCGTGTCCGAGGCCCGCATGGAGATGGGCCAGATGCGCTGCGACGTCAACCTGTCGCTGCGCCCCGTCGGCCGGGAGAAGTTCGGCACCCGCAGCGAGACGAAGAACGTCAACTCGCTGCGCAGCGTCGAGCGGGCCGTCCGCTTCGAGATCCAGCGGCACGCGGCCGTGCTTTCCTCCGGCGGCACGATCGTCCAGGAGACCCGGCACTTCCACGAGGACACCGGCTCCACCACCTCCGGCCGCATCAAGGAGGAGGCGGAGGACTACCGGTACTTCCCGGAGCCCGACCTCGTCCCCGTGGCCCCCGCCCGCGAGTGGGTCGAGGAGCTGCGGGCCGGACTGCCGGAGCTCCCGCGGCTGCGCCGCAAGCGCCTGCAGGAGGGCTGGGGCATCTCCGACCACGAGATGCAGTCGGTGCTCAACGCGGGTGCGATCGACCCGATCGTCGCCACCATCGAGGCCGGGGCCGACGCGGCCGCCGCGCGCAAGTGGTGGATGGGCGAGCTGGCGCGCCGCTCCAACGAGGACGGTGTGGAGCTGACCGCGCTGCCGATCACCCCGGCCCAGGTGGCCCGGGTGGCGGCGCTGGTGGCCGAGGGCTCGCTCAACGACAAGCTGGCCCGCCAGGTCATCGAGGGCGTGCTGAACGGCGAGGGCGAGCCGGACGAGGTCGTCGAGAAGCGCGGGCTGAAGGTCGTCTCGGACGAGGGCGCGCTCGGTGCGGCCGTCGACGAGGCCATCGCGGCCAACGCCGCCGTCGCGGACAAGATCCGCGGTGGCAACCTGGCGGCGGCGGGAGCGCTCATCGGCGCGGTCATGAAGATCACCCGCGGCCAGGCCGACGCCAAGCGCGTGCGCGAGCTGGTGCTGGAGAAGCTGGGCGTCCAGGGCTGATCCGGCCAGGACCACAGGAAGGGACGGCTCCCCGCCGGGGGCCGTCCCTTCGGTGTTGTCGCAGGTCCGTCGCTCGTAAGGGGGAGATAAATTCCCCGCGCGCGGTGTGATTCGGCGCACGAATGCGGCCGATGATCTCTTCTTCCTGGTTCAGTCGAAGACGTACGTGTTGTGCTCTTTGAGGGCTCTTCTCTGGCCTGAAAGATCCACGCAACCTCCAGGGAGAGCAATGGCTGCACTCGCCCGCTGGTGCCTCAACCGCCGACTCGCCGTCGTCCTGCTGTGGCTCGTCGCCCTCCTCGGTCTGTCCACGGCCGCTCTGGTCGCCGGGTCCGCGTACTCGAACGACTACGACATCAAGGGGACCGACTCCAGCAAGGCCACCGCCCTGCTGAAGGAGGCCTTCCCCGGCTCCGCCGGGGACAGCGACACGATCGTCTGGCACACCGACACGGGCACGGTCGGCGTCGCGTCCGTCAGGGAGCGGATGACCGGCACGCTGGACAAGGTCGCCCAGCTCCCCGGGGTCGCCTCGGTCACCAGCCCCTACACCGCCGAGGGCGCAGCGCAGATCAGCCGGGACGGCCACACCGCCTACGCGACGGTCATGTTCGACAAGCCCTCGGAGGAACTGCACGCGGGCGAGGTGCAGAAGGTCGTCGACACGGCCAAGGCCGCCGCCGACGACAACACCCGGGTCGCGCTCGGGGGCAGTGCCGTCGCGCTCACCGAGGGCGGCGGCGGGCACATGAGCGAGGTCGTCGGCGTCGCGGTCGCGGCCGTGGTGCTGCTGCTGGCCTTCGGCTCGCTGTTCGCGATGTTCATGCCGATCATCACCGCGCTGGTCAGCGTGGGTACCGCGTACACGGCCATCGAACTGCTCGGCCACCTGATCAGGGTCGCCGACTTCGCTCCGATGCTGGGCCTGCTCATCGGCCTGGGCGTGGGCATCGACTACGCCCTGTTCATCGTCACCCGGCACCGCAGGGGCCTCAAACAGGGCCTGCCGGTGCGCGAGGCCGCCGAGAAGGCGGTCGCCACGACCGGCCGCGCGGTGGTCTTCGCGGGCGGCACGGTCTGCGTGGCCCTGCTGGGCATGCTGATCCTGCGACTGTCGTTCCTCAACGGCGTCGCGATCGCCGCCTCGCTCACTGTGATCCTGACCGTCGCCGCCTCGGTGACGCTGCTGCCCGCGCTGCTGGGCGTGATCGGCATGAAGGCGCTCAGCCGCCGGGAGCGGCGCCGGCTCACCGAGCACGGGCCGTCGCCCGAGCTGCCGACCGGGTTCGCGGCCCGCTGGTCCGCCTTCGTCGAACGGCACCCCAAGATCCTCGGCGTGGTCGCCGCCGTCGTCATGGCCGTCCTGGCCGTGCCCACGACCTCGCTGCACCTGGGCGCCTCCGACCAGGGCAACGGCGCCGCGGGCGCCACCACCCGCCAGGCGTACGACATGCTCTCCGAGGGCTTCGGGCCCGGATTCAACGGCCCGCTGCAGCTGGTCGCCAAGTCCGGCGACGCGGCCGACCGCACGGCCCTGGAGCAGCTCACGGTCGTCCTGGGGCGTACCGAGGGCGTCGCCGCGGTGCACGTGGAACAGGCGCAGCACGGCAGCGGCCTCGACGTCGTCGACGTCGTCCCCACCACCTCCCCGCAGGACCAGGCGACCGACCGGCTCGTCACCCACCTGCGTGAGGACGTCATCCCCGAGGTCACCGAGGGCACCTCCCTGGAGGTGTACGTCGGCGGCGTCACCGCGGGCTATGCGGACTTCGCGTCGGTGATCGTCGGCAAGCTGCCGCTGTTCGTGGGCTCCGTCATCGGTCTGGGCTGCGTGCTCCTGCTGCTGGCCTTCCGCAGCTTCGGCATCCCGCTCAAGGCCGCGGTCATGAACATCGCCGCCGTCGCCTCGTCCTTCGGCATCGTCGTGGCGATCTTCCAGTGGGGCTGGGGGAGCGAACTGCTGGGCCTCGGCGCGGCCGGGCCGATCGAGCCCTTCCTGCCGGTGATCATGGTCTCGGTGCTCTTCGGGCTCTCGATGGACTACCAGGTCTTCCTCGTGAGCCGCATGTACGAGGAGTGGCGCGAGACCCATGACAACCGCCGCGCGGTCCGGGTCGGCCTCGCCGAGACCAGCAGGGTGATCAACTCCGCCGCGGTCATCATGATCTCCGTCTTCCTGGCCTTCGTGCTCAGCGGCGACCGGGTCATCGCGATGTTCGGCATCGGCCTTGCGGCCGCCGTCGCTCTGGACGCCTTCGTCCTGCGGACGCTGCTCGTACCGGCGCTGATGCACATGCTGGGCGACCGGAACTGGTGGCTGCCCGGGTGGCTGGAGCGCCGGCTGCCCCGCATCTGCATCGAGGGCCCGGCCGGGACGGCGCCGGACGCCGCGGACGAGTACGGCTCTCAGAGGACTCTCAGAATGTGAGCCTACGGTTGCCGCCCATGGAGACCACCAAGACCCATGAGACGGCGGCCGACGAGCCCACCGCGGACGGCGGGATCGCCCCCACCGACCGGACCGACGGGACCGACGCCGGACAGACCGGCGGACCCGCCGCCGTGCCCGATGCCCGGCCCGCCGTTCCGGAGGACCCGGACGACCTCGACGACTCCGACGACCTCGACGCGCCCGCCGTGCCGGACGCCCTCGCCGCGGCCGGCCCGGCCGTAGTCCTCCCGGGCGCCGCGGCCGTCGTGGGCGCCGCCCTCGCCCTCGCATCGCTCACCGGCACCTGGCTCGGCACCGTACTGGCCGAGCGGCGGCAGCTGATCGGGCAGATCAACGCCTCCTCCGGCAGCGCCGCGCAGCAGATCGAGCAGATATACGGCGCTCCCTGGCACACCACGGCCGCGGTCAACGGCGGATGCGCACTGGTCGCCCTCGTGGTCGTCGCCGCCGTGCTGCTCGCCGCCCGGGGCGCCGCCCCATGGGTGCGCGCCGTCGCCTGGGGCGGGCTCGCCCTCGGTGTGCTCGGGCTGTTCGTGGCCGGCGGGATGTGGCTCGACCTCCTCGGCGGCCTGCCGAGCGTTGCCGCGACCCCGGCCTCGTCCGGCGGCTGAGGCCCCAAGGGCCTCTGAGGAGGCGGGGCCGCGCGGTCCTGAGGATCTGAGGGGTTCGCCGGGCGGCCTAAGGCATCCCCGCCGCGGAAGCCTGGGATGTTGCCCGATGTGCCGTACCCCCCTTGGGGACGAGGCTGATGGCACGGAGAACGACTCCGGACCATCGGTCCCGATCCGAGGAGCACGAGATGTACGCGTACGAACTGCTGGGCCGCGAGCGGACGGAGCAACTGCTGCGCGAGGCCGCGGAGTACCGCCGGGCGCACGAGGCCCGCAGGGGCGCCCGCGAGGCCGCCCGTGTCGCCGCCGGCCATCGCGGCGGCGCCGACGACCAGGACGAGGGGAGGGCGCACGGGCGGAGGGCGGGCCGGTTCACCCGGCGGCTGAGGACCGCCGGGTGAGCACCGCGGTGCCGGTGGAAACCGGTGTCGCGCTGTCAGGGCCCCGTGCGATGCTCGGGACCGTGCAGAACCAGTCCGTCAGCCCGGTGTTCGTCGGCCGCACCCGTGAACTGACCCGCCTCACCTCCGCGCTCGCCCGCGCTCACGCGGGCGAGCCGCAGGCGTTGGTCATCGGCGGCGAGGCCGGGGTCGGCAAGACCCGGCTCGTCGAGGAGTTCCTGGCCGCGGCCTGCGAGGACGGACCGCAGACGGTGGCGGCCGTCGGCGCCTGCGTGGAAATCGGCGCGGACGGACTGCCGTTCGCGCCCGTCGCGACGATCCTGCGTGCCCTGCACCGCCGGCTCGGCGACGAACTGGTCGCCGCGGCCGCCGGCAGCGAGGCCGAACTCGCCCGCCTGCTGCCCGGACTGGGCGGAACGGACGGCCCCGAGCACTCCGCCGACCAGCGGGACGAGCACGGCCGTGCCCGGCTGTTCGAACTCACCTCACGGCTGCTGGAGCGGCTCTCGGAGGACCGCACGCTCGTCGTCGCCCTGGAGGACCTGCACTGGGCCGACCGCTCCACCCGCGAACTCCTCGGCTATCTGCTGCGCTCGCTCTCCCGCGGCCGGCTCGTCGTCCTCGCCACCTACCGCTCCGACGACATCCACCGCCGCCACCCGCTGCGGCCCTTCCTCGCCGAACTCGACAGGATGCGCTCCGTGAGGCGCCTGGAGCTCTCCCGGTTCACCCGCGCAGAGGTCCGCGCCCAGGTCGCCGGGATCCTCGACGCCGAGCCCTCCGCGACCCTCGTCGAGCGGGTCTTCACCCGCTCCGACGGCAACCCCTTCTTCGTCGAGGAACTCGCCTGCAGCATCACCCAGGGCTGCCGCACCGGCCTCAGCGACAGCCTGCGCGATCTGCTGCTCGTACGGGTCGAGGCGCTGCCGGAGACCGCCCAGCGGATCGCCCGCGTCGTCGCCGAGGGCGGCTCCGCCGTGGAGTACCGGCTGCTGGAGGCCGTCGCCGGGCTCGGCGAGGACGAACTCATCGAGGCCCTGCGCGCCGCCGTCGGCGCCAAGATCCTGCTGCCCACCGACGACGGCGACGGCTACCGCTTCCGGCACTCGCTGGTCCGCGAGGCCGTCGGCGACGATCTGCTGCCCGGCGAGCGCAGCCGCATCAACCGCCGCTACGCGCAGGCCCTGGAGGCCGACCCAGGAATGGTGCCCGACGACGAACTGCCGGCCCGGCTGGCCAGTTACTGGTACCACGCCCACGAGCCCGCCAAGGCGCTGCCCGCCGTGCTGCGCGCCTCCGTCGAGGCCCGGCGCCGCCACGCCTACGCCGAACAGCACCGGCTGCTCGAACGCGCCCTGGAGTTGTGGGACGACACCCCAGCGGAGGTCCGCGAGGAGCTGCGGCCCGTCGACTACGTGGAGGTGTTCCCCCCCTGCGGCTGCGACCCGGGCGGCAAGCCCCTGCAGTACATGGACCTGCTCGCCGAGACGACCGTGGCCGCGCGCCTCAGCGCCGACCGCGAGGGCGCCTACGAGGTCACCAAGCGGGCGCTGCGCCTGCTGGAGCGCTCCGGCGACCCGCTGCGAGCCGCCTGGTTCTGGATCCAGCGCTCCCGGCTGATGGTCGCGATGGGCCGCGGCGACGGCTGGGCGGAGATCGCCGAGGCCCAGGAACTCGTCCGCGGGCTGCCGCCGTCCCCGGTCCACGCCGAGGTGCTGGAGAGCGTGGCCGGCTGGGCCATGATGCACAACCCGGGGCCGGACAGCATCACCACGGCGGAGCGCGCCATCGAACTGGCCCGGCTCGTCGGTGCCGAGGAGACGGAGATCCACGCCCGGGTCACCCTGGGCATCCTGCTCGCCGACGCCGGTGACGCCGAGGCCGGCATCGCCGAACTTGAGGCCGCCCGCGACCGGGCCGCCGCCGCCCGGTACGGCAACCTCACGGTGAACGCCGACGCCAACCTCGCCGCCCTGCTGGAGGCCGTGGGCCGCTCGGAGGAGGCGATCGCGGTGGCCCGCAGGGGAGTGGAGAGTGCCACCCGCCACGGGCTGCGCGACGGCGCCACCTTCGCCTCCGCCAACGAGGCCGAGTCCCTGCTCGCGCTCGGCCGCTGGGACGAGGCGGCCGAGATCGCCGTCCGCGGCCGGGAGAGCACGAACCACGCCCTGTACCTCGGCTGGGCGGCGACACTCCTGGCCCAACTCGCCGTGCTGCGCGGGGAGTACGACCGCGCCGAGGCCGAGATCGCCGCCGCGCGGGACCATCTGGGCACCCAGGACCACCAGCCGCAGAGCGCCCTGCCGCTGCGTCATCTGACCATTGCGGTCGCCGCCGGGCGCGGACGCTTCCTGGAGGCGCGGGCCGCGGTGCGCGCCGCCCTGGAGGCGGGGTTCCCACCCGCGATGCACCGTTACGGCTGGCCGATGCTGCACACCGCGGTGGCGCTGGAGTCCGACGCCCACGGGCTGCCCGGCGCGGACGAGGGGCGCCCCGAGATGCTCGCCCTCATCCGCAAGGCGGCGGGACGGCTGCCCCGGCTGTCCCCGGTGTGGGCCGCCCACGCCCTGCTGGTCGAGGCCGAACTGCTGCGCGCCGACGGGAGCAGCGACGCCGGGCCCTGGGCCGCCGCCGAAGAGGCCTTCGCCGCCCTCGACCGCCCGTACCCGCTCGCCCAGGTGCGGCTGCGGCACGCCGAGGCGCTGCTCGCCCGGCACGACCCCGGGGCCCGCGACCGCGCCGCCGCACTGCTGCGCGAGGCGTGCGAGGTCGCCGACTCCCTGGGCGCCGTACCGCTGCGCGATGCCGTCCGATTGCTTGCCCTGCGGGGCAGGCTGACGCTGGGAGAGCCGGAGGCGGGCGTCGTCCCCGCCGCGGCCGAGGAGCCGGAACCCTTCGGCCTGACCGCCCGCGAGCGCGAGGTGCTGCGCCGGGTCGCCGCCGGCTACACCAACCGCCGTATCGCCGAGGAGCTCTTCATCTCGCCGAAGACCGCGAGCGTCCACGTCTCCAACATCCTCGCCAAGCTCGGCGTCTCGGGCCGCGGCGAGGCCGCCGCGCTCGCCCACCGACTGCGGCTGTTCGCCGGGCAGCCGGGCTGATCCCACCGGCCGGGCGCCGCCACCGCCGGGCCCGGGCCGCTACCGCCCGGCCCGCGGCGGACGTATCAGGACGGTGCCCGAGTCCAGGTCGATCGGGCCCCGGCCCGGATCCGCGTCCCCCTCCTCGTCGCGCACCAGCTCCAGGCGGTTGCGTTCGTCCTCGGCGTGCCTGCGGCCCGGAGCGAACAGCTCGTCCAGCGCATTGAACATCGCACCCCCAGATGTCGTCGGTCAGCTCACCCGCAGCCGCAGGATCCGGTCGTCCCCCTTGCGCGGCTCGCCCCGGCCGTCGGTGTTGCTGGTGGTCAGCAGGAGCCCGCCGTCCGGATCGGCCACGACGGTGCGCAGCCGGCCGTACTCGCCGACGAGGAACGCCTGCGGATCGGCCGCGGCCTTCGTACCGGCCAGGGGGATCCGCCACAGACGGGCACCGTGCAGTGAGGCCATCCAGATCGAGCCGTCGGCGTAGGCGATGCCGCTGGGCGAGGCGTCGTCCGTCCGCCACTGCGCGATCGGGTCCACATAGCCCTCGCGGTGGGCCAGACCCTCCACCACCGGCCAGCCGTAGTTCTTCCCCGGCTCGATCAGATTGAGCTCGTCCCAGGTGTCCTGCCCGAACTCCGACGCCCACAACCGCCCCCGGCTGTCCCAGGCGAGGCCCTGCACATTGCGGTGCCCGTAGGAGTAGACGACGGAGTCGGCCTCCGGATTGCCGTGCGCGGGCTCGCCGTCGGGCGTCATCCGCAGGATCTTGCCGCCCAGGGAGGCCTTGTCCTGGGACAGGCCGCGGTCGCCGCTCTCGCCCGTGCCCGCGTACAGCATCCCGTCGGGGCCGAAGGCGATCCGCCCGCCGTTGTGGATGGCGCCGTGCGGGATGCCGCGCAGGATCGTGTCCGGGGCGCCCAGCTGCTCCCCGGGCGGTTTCGCCGGGTCGTAGAGCATGCGCGCGATGCGGTTGTCCGAGTCGGTGGTGAAGTACGCGTACACCAGGTGGTCGGTGGCGAAGTCACGCGAGACGGCGAGTCCCAGCAGACCGCCCTCACCGCCCGAGGAGACCCCCGGCACCGTGCCGACCGGTGTCGTGCGGCCGTCCTTCGCGGCCACCCGGACGATCCGGCCGGTGTCGCGGGAGGCGACCAGCAGATCCCCCTCGGACAGCACGACCACGCCCCACGGGGTGGTGAGACCCGTCGCGACCGTGCCGGTCACCTCCGCCGAGCCCTTCGCCGGAGCCGACGGCTCGGCCGCCCCCGACGAGGGAGGCGCCGACGCGGCGGCGGGGGAGGACGTCGTGGGGGCCGGGGAGCCTCCCCCGTCCGAGGAGCATCCGGTGGCGAGCAGCGCGGCACCGGCCAGCGCTGCGGTCACGACGGCGGCACGGCGTCCCACGCTTCCCTCCCGGGGATTCTCCGGCACGGACTTCAAGAACATCACATCCGTGACTACACCGCCCAGGCGTTCGGGGTTCCCGTCGGGCGGCACGGATCTCCGCGTCACCTCCGCCCCGCGGTCCGCGTAGTGGCCCTCAGCCCCAGGAACCCTTGTGGTCCCTTCAGTCCCAGGAGCCCCGCGCGGGTGGCAGGGCCGCTATCTCAGCGAAGTCCTCGCCGGTCAGCCGCAGTTCCGCGGCCCCGGCGTTCTCCACCGTCCACCGCTCCCGCTTCGCGCCCGGGATCGGCACGACCTGGGGGCCCTGGGCCAGCACCCACGCCAGCGCGACCTGCGCCGGCGTCGCGCCGTGCGCCTCGGCGACCCGGCGCAGCCCCGCGACGATCGGCTGGTTGGCGGCCATCATCTCGGCCGTGAACCGGGGATGCCGCGCCCGTACGTCGTCCGGCTCGAAGCCCTGGCCCGGGGTGAGCGTGCCCGTCAGGAAGCCGTTGCCCAGCGGCATCGCGGCCATGAAGCCGACCCCGCGCTGCGTGCACCACGGCAGCAGCTCCGCCAGCGCCTGGGGCGACCACACCGACAGCTCGGCCTGCACGCAGCTGACCGGGAAGACCTGCTGCGCGCGGCGCAACTGCCGCAGGGTCTCGTCGTACATCGCCGAGCCCGGACCCGTGCGCCGGACCGCCCGCGCGCCCACCGCGCACCACCCCAGCGCGCGCACCTTGCCGGCCGCGACCAGCTCCGCCATCGCGCCCCACGTCTCCTCGACGGGGACCTCCGGATCGGCCCGGTGCAACTGGTAGAGGTCGATCACGTCGGTCTGCAGCCGGCGCAGCGACGCGTCGCAGGCCCGCTTGACGTACGAGGGCCGCCCGTTGGCCACCAGGTGCTGCTCGCCGACGAGCAGCCCGCACTTGGTGGAGACGAAGACCTCGGGGCGACGCTCCTTCAGCACCCGCCCCAGCAGCAACTCGTTGGTGAACGGGCCGTACATGTCGGCGGTGTCGAGCAGCGTCGTGCCGTGGTCGACCGCCGCGTGCACGGCCCGCAGTGACGATTCGCCGTCCTGCCGGGACGCCGTGTACGCCCAGCTCATCGGCATGCATCCCAGGCCGACGGCGCCCACCTCAAGAGCCGCCGATCCGACCGTCCTGCGCTCCACCTGGCTGACCTCCGCTGACCTCTCGCGCCGCCCCACTGTGCCATAGCCTCCTGACCATGGCTGACATCACCCGGAACCACCGCCCCACCGCATGGCTCCCGATCCCCGCCGAGGACGTCGAGGGGCTCCCCGACAGCCTCGACTACGTCTTCTGGGACGGGGACGAGGAGTACCCGGCCGACCCCGCGGACGCCGCGTTCTACGTCGTGCCCTACATGAAGGGCGCGGAGGTCGCAGGCCGGCCGCTGCCCCGCATGTCCGGGGTCCGGGTCGTGCAGACCCTCAGCGCGGGTGTCGACCACGTCATGCCGTACCTGCCGCAGCTCCCGCCGGGCGTGCGACTGTGCAACGCCCGCGGGGTGCACGAGGCCAGCACCGCCGAGCTGGCCGTCACCCTCACCCTTGCGGCCCTGCGCGGCATCCCGCGCTTCGTGCGCGGCCAGGACGCCGAGGAATGGCACGACGGTTTCTACCCGGCGCTCGCCGACAAGCGGGTCCTCATCGTCGGCTACGGATCGATCGGCGCGGCCATCGAGGAACGGCTCATCCCCTTCGAATGCCACGTCACCCGGGTCGCCCGGCTGGCCCGACGCTGCCCGCACGGCCCCGTGCACGCCCTGGCGGACCTGCCCGGCCTGCTGCCCGAGGCTGATGTGGTCGTCCTGTCGACCCCGCTCACCCCGGCCACCCGCCGTCTGGCCGACGCCCGGTTCCTGGCGGGGATGAAGGACGGGGCGCTCCTGGTGAACGTCGCCCGCGGTCCCGTGGTGGACACCAAGGCGCTTCTCGCCGAGCTGGAGGCCGGCCGGCTCCAGGCGGCACTCGATGTCACCGATCCGGAGCCGCTGCCTCCGGGGCACCCGCTCTGGCACGCCCCGGGAGTCCTCGTCAGCCCGCACGTCGGCGGCAGCACCTCGGCCTTCCTGCCCAGGGCCAAGCGGCTGCTCCGCGAGCAGCTGGGCCGTTTCGCGGCCGGCCAGGACCTCGCGAACGTCGTCGCGACCACCTGATCGCGCGGTGGCACCGGGTGCCCGACGCATGGGGCAGGGCGCTACGCGTGGTCACGCTGTGTAGAGGAACTATGTCCCTGAGTGACTGAACTGGTGTATCGTCCCGCACTGGGGGAACACGATCGGCGTGGCTCGGCGAGTCGCGAACGGGCGTGGGACGACTCAGGACTTGATGGGGGGCGACGGGCGATGTACGGCCAATGGAGAGAGCATCCGACGCTGGACCACGGCACACCGTGCCGGGGACGTTCACGGCATCGCGGGACGACACCGTGAGCGCGCCCGGTGCGGTCCTCTCGCAGGCGTCCGTGCCGGGCGACCGGACCGGCCTGCTGCACCAGTTGCTGGTGGCCGTACTCTGCGGTGGTTACGCCATCGGATCGGCCTTCGGCTGGGGCTCCACGGAGCTGGCCCTGGTCATGGGCGACTTCGGGCTCTCCGCCGCGGCCCTGGCCGCGGCCGTCTCCTGTCTGGTGTACGTCCGAAGCGTCGCCGACCGGTACCGCCCCGCCTGGGCGCTCTTCGCCGTCTCCTCCGCCATGGTGGCGCTCGGCAACGGCATCTGGGGCTGGTACGAGGTCGTGCTGCGCGAGCCCGTGCCGCGCACCTCGGTCGCCGACTTCTGCTTCCTGCTCTTCGCCCCGCCCGCGATCATCGGGTTGCTGGTGCTCGCCAAGCGACCGGTCACCCGGGCCGGATGGGTCTGCCTCGGGCTGGACGCCTGGCTCATCGGCGGCTCGCTGCTGACCCTGTCGTGGACCCTCGCCCTGGCCCAGACGGCCCTGTGGGACGGCCGCAGCACCGCGCGCATCGCCCTGTCCCTGGCGTATCCACTGCTGGACATCATGCTGGTCAGCATGGTGCTGGCGCTGCACTTCCGGCGCTCCGCGGCCAACCGGGCGGCGGTGAACACCGCCATCGCCTCCCTCGCCCTCACGGTGCTGTGCGACGCGCTGTTCACCTCGCCGCTGCTGCGCGAGCACTACCGCTCGGGCCAGATCCTGGACGCCGGGTGGTTCGCCGGCAGCATGCTGCTCGCGTACGCCCCCTGGGTCGGCGACCGCGGGACCGCCGAGCGGGCGACGGCCGAACGGCGCCCCGGGCAGGGCCGCCGGGTGACCGGCTCGCTGGCGGCGCTGACCCCGTATCTGGCGGCCGCGGTCTGCGTGCTCGGCATCCTCTACAACGTCATCGACGGCCGCAAGAGCGACCGGGTGGTGCTCCTCACCGGCTGCACCGTCGTGCTCGCCCTGGTCGTGCGCCAGGGCATCATGCTGCTCGACAACATCGCGCTCACCCAGGAGCTGGCCCAGAAGGAGAACCACTTCCGGTCCCTCGTGCAGGGCTCCAGCGACGTCATCATGATCGCCTCGCCGACCGGCGTGCTGCGCTATGTGAGCCCCGCCGCCAAGGGGGTGTACGGCAGCGACCCCGAGGAATGGGTCGGCACCGAGTTCGCCACGCACGTCCACCCCGAGGACCTGGGCCGGGTGGTGCACGAGGTGCGCCGCTTCCTGGCCGCCCATCCGGCCGAGGAGCCCGCCACCCGCATCGAGTGCCGCATACGGCACGGTGACGGCAGCTGGCTCAACGTCGAGTCGAGCGTCAACCGGCACCAGGGCGGTCTGATCTTCAACAGCCGCGACGTCACCGAGCGGGTCCGCCTCCAGGACCAGCTGCAGCACAACGCCTCGCACGACCCGCTCACCGACCTGCCCAACCGGGCGCTGTTCACCGAACGGATCCGCCAGGCCCTCGGCGGCCGCCGGGCCACCGACGGCGACACCGGCACCACGGCCGTGCTCTTCATCGACCTGGACGGCTTCAAGGCGGTCAACGACACCGTCGGCCACCAGGCCGGCGACGAGCTCCTCGTCCAGGCGGCCAGGCGCCTGCGGGACTCCGTGCGCGCGGGCGACACCGCGGCACGCCTGGGCGGCGACGAGTTCGCCGCCCTCATCTGCGGGACCAGCGCCGACCGGCATCTGCGCGAGTACCAGGTGCACGAGGTCGCCGACCGGCTCCGCGCCGCCCTCTCCGAGCCGTACCGGGTGGACGGCACCGAGGTCCGCGTGGCCGCCAGCATCGGCGTCGCCTTCGCCGACCCCGGGGTCAGCCCCGGCCAGCTGCTGCGCAACGCCGACCTGGCCATGTACCGGGCCAAGCAGGCCGGCAAGGGCCGCGTCGAGATGTACGCGCCCGCGATGCAGGCCGAGGTGGTACGCCGCGCCGAGCTCGCGGGACGGCTGCGCACCGCCCTGCGCGACGGCGAGTTCGCACTGCTCCACCAGCCGGTGGTCGACCTCGGCAGCGGCGAGGTCGCCGCCGTCGAGGCGCAGGCCCGGTGGCGCTCCGCCCAGGGCATCCTCTTCACCCCCGCCGAGTTCCTGAGGGTCGCCGAGGACACCGACCGCACCGCGCAGCTGGCCCGCTGGCTGCTGGAGGAGGCGGTCCGCCAGGCCGCCCTGCGCCATGCCGCGGGCTGCCCGGTCCCGGTCGCCGTCCGCCTGTCCACCCGGCGGCTGATGCACCGCGAGCTGCCCACCAAGGACATCGAGGCCCTGATCGAACGGCACGGGCTCCCGCCGGACTCCCTCGTCCTGCAGGTCGCCGACCAGGATCCGCGGATCTCCCTGGACGAGCTGGAGCGGCGGCTGACCGCGCTGAGCCGGCTCGGGGTGCGCATCGCCCTGGAGGGCTTCGGCAGCGGCTACGCGCCCATGAACGCGCTGCGGCGGCTCCCCGTCGACGTGCTCAAGCTGGACCGGGGGCTCACCGAGGGCGTCGTGGAGTCCCCGCGGCTGCGCAAGATCACGGCGGGGCTGCTGGGTATCGCCGGCGACCTCGGGATCGGCTCGGTGGCCGAAGGCGTGGACCGGCCCGAGCAGGTGCTGGCATTGCGTGAGATGGGCTGCACCCACGGTCAGGGCATGGCATTCTCGGGACCGCTGGACGAGCACCGGCTGCGCTCCTCGCTGACTCGCGGATGCTATCCCGTGCCCGGCGGGGCGATCGCGCTGAGCAGCGCCCGGATCTCTGTGCGGGGCACGCGGAAGCCGGACGAGCTACGCTCAAATAATGAGACGCCCGTCCCACCCGCTTGACACTCCCCGCCGGCGAGGAGGAAGGTCAGTGCCATGCGCACCCGAATTCTCGTACTTGGAAAGCGCGTCGGCTGACCCGGGGCCCCTGACCGCCTCGTGGAACGCACCGACGCGCTCCCCTCGCTTGCCTGCCGGCACGAGGGGTTTTTTGTTGCCTGGGATCCAGACAAACCACCCTCTCCACCCTCAAACTCCTGAGAGATGAGAACCAGATGACCGAGCAGGCCACCGGGGCCCACCACCCGCAGCCGCGGGCCCGCGGCGCCGCGCCGCAGCCCACCCCCGCCGAGCGCGTCACGGGCGCCCAGTCCCTCATTCGTTCTCTTGAGGCGGTCGGCGCCGACACGGTGTTCGGCATCCCGGGTGGTGCGATCCTTCCGGCGTACGACCCACTCATGGATTCCTCCAAGGTGCGCCACGTCCTGGTCCGGCACGAGCAGGGGGCCGGCCACGCCGCCACCGGCTACGCGCAGGCCACCGGCAAGGTCGGCGTCTGCATGGCGACCTCCGGCCCGGGCGCGACCAACCTGGTCACCCCGATCGCCGACGCCCACATGGACTCGGTCCCCATCGTCGCGATCACCGGCCAGGTCGCCTCCAAGGCGATCGGCACCGACGCCTTCCAGGAGGCGGACATCTGCGGCATCACGATGCCGATCACCAAGCACAACTTCCTCGTCACCGATCCGGACGACATCCCGCGCACCATCGCCGAGGCCTTCCACATCGCGGCGACCGGCCGCCCCGGCCCGGTCCTGGTCGACATCGCCAAGGACGCCCTGCAGTCGCAGACGACCTTCTCCTGGCCGCCCACCACCGACCTGCCCGGCTACCGCCCGGTGACCAAGCCGCACGCCAAGCAGATCCGCGAGGCCGCCCGCCTGATCAACGAGGCCAAGCGCCCCGTGCTGTACGTCGGCGGCGGCGTGCTCAAGGCCCGCGCCACGGGGGAGCTGCGCATCCTGGCCGAGCTGACCGGTGCCCCGGTCACCACCACGCTGATGGCGCTGGGCGCCTTCCCCGACAGCCACCCCCAGCACGTCGGCATGCCCGGCATGCACGGCTCGGTCTCCGCCGTCGCGGCCCTCCAGAAGGCCGATCTGATCGTCGCCCTCGGCGCCCGCTTCGACGACCGCGTCACGGGCAAGCTCGACTCCTTCGCCCCGTACGCCAAGATCGTGCACGCCGACATCGACCCGGCCGAGATCTCCAAGAACCGCGTCGCCGACGTGCCGATCGTCGGCGACGCCCGCGAGGTCATCGCCGACCTGATCGTCGCCGTCCAGGCCGACCACGACGCGGGCCGCCGCGGCGACTACACCGACTGGTGGAAGCTGCTGAGCGGGCTGCGCGACACCTACCCGCTCGGTTACGACCTGCCCGCCGACGGCAGCCTGTCCCCGCAGCAGGTCATCCAGCGGATCGGGCAGCTGGCACCGGAGGGCACCCTCTTCGCGGCCGGCGTCGGCCAGCACCAGATGTGGGCCTCGCAGTTCGTCTCCTTCGAGAAGCCGTACACCTGGTTCAACTCCGGCGGCGCCGGGACCATGGGCTACGCGGTCCCCGCCGCCATGGGCGCCAAGGCCGGCATGCCCGGCTCCACCGTCTGGGCGATCGACGGCGACGGATGCTTCCAGATGACCAACCAGGAGCTGGTCACCTGCGCGCTGAACAACATCCCGATCAAGGTCGCCATCATCAACAACGGCGCGCTGGGCATGGTCCGTCAGTGGCAGTCGCTCTTCTACAACGAGCGCTACTCCAACACCGTCCTGCACGCCGGCGAGACCAACGCCGGCCGCGGCTCCCACCTGGGCGTCAGCCAGACCCCGCCGGCCGGCACCCGCGTCCCGGACTTCGTGAAGCTGTCCGAGGCCATGGGCTGCGTCGGTCTGCGCTGCGAGTCGCCCGACGAGCTGGACGAGGTCATCGAGAAGGCCAACGCCATCAACGACCGCCCAGTGGTCGTGGACTTCATCGTCCACGAGGACGCCATGGTGTGGCCGATGGTCGCCGCCGGCACCTCCAACGACGAGATCATGGCCGCCCGCGACGTCCGCCCCGACTTCGGCGACGCGGCCGACGACTGAGGACCGAGAGAGAAGCAGAGGAACGACGCGACATGTCCAAGCACACGCTCTCCGTCCTGGTGGAGAACAAGCCCGGTGTCCTCGCCCGGATCACCGCCCTGTTCTCGCGCCGCGGCTTCAACATCGACTCCCTCGCGGTCGGCACCACCGAGCACCCTGACATCTCCCGCATCACCATCGTGGTGAACGTGATCGAGGACCTTCCGCTGGAGCAGGTCACCAAGCAGCTCAACAAGCTCGTCAACGTGCTGAAGATCGTCGAGCTGGAGCCCTCCTCGGCCGTTCAGCGCGAACTCGTTCTGGTGAAGGTGCGGGCCGACAACGAGTCACGCTCCCAGATCGTGGAGATCGTCCAGCTGTTCCGCGCCAAGACCGTGGACGTCTCGCCCGAGGCGGTCACGATCGAGGCCACCGGCGGTGCCGACAAGCTCGAGGCCATGCTGAAGATGCTGGAGCCCTTCGGCATCAAGGAGCTCGTCCAGTCCGGCACGATCGCGATCGGCCGCGGCGCACGCTCGATCACCGACCGCTCCCTGCGCGCCCTCGACCGGACCGCATAGCGAGACCGTAAAACTTGATTCCGCCCGCAGACGTAGTGTGTGGGCAACCCGCCAGATCCCCAAGGAGAGACCCGAAGTGGCCGAGCTGTTCTACGACGACGATGCCGACCTGTCCATCATCCAGGGCCGCAAGGTCGCGGTCATCGGCTACGGAAGCCAGGGCCACGCCCACGCGCTGTCGCTGCGTGACTCGGGCGTCGACGTGCGCGTC